>JBARXT010000123.1:0-15777 GCA_049647485.1 Xanthobacteraceae bacterium | reverse complement strand
TTTGACGGTCGGCAAAGCCGGGCTCCTTGAATCCACTCATCGATAACCTTTGGCGTGGGCAGAGGGGATGGCGCGCAGGTTGGCCATCCCGAAACGGTGATTTTGATTGCCCCTGTCTACGCGACAGACGGCATTCAGGTCCACTGCCTCGCGCCGATTTTGCGTCATAAAGACAGCGAGGGGACCCATGCGAATAGGCCCCCTCGAACTTTGTTTAAATGCGATGGATGCCGGTATCAGGCGACCCGGTGCAGAACGCAAATCTTGTTGCCGTCGGGATCGCGCAGATAGGCGAGGTAGAGCTTCACGGCGCCGTTGTCGCGCACGCCCGGCGGATCCTCGCAAGATGTTGCGCCGTTTGCGATGCCGGTGGCGTGCCAGGCGTCGGCTTCTTCCTGCGACTTCGCCAGGAAACCGATGGTGCCGCCGTTGGCGAAGGTCGCCGCTTCACCGTTGATCGGCTTGGAGACCGCGAAGGTGCCGGTCTTGGTGCGGTAGAAAATCCGATGTCGATCGACCACCGCCGGCGGGACGCCCAGCGTGCCGAGCAGCTTGTCGTAAAACGTCTTGGCCCGATCCAGGTCGTTGGTGCCGATCATGACGTGGGAAAACATCGCGTATCTCTCCGAAAAGGTTTGTGACGGTTGCAGGCGAGAGGAACCATTCAACAGGGAACCGCGGAATTGTCGAGGGCGATTTCGAACGCCAGTTCGAATCATCGCAATCCGCCGACCGGTGACCAGCAAGGTGGCAATCGCAGGATCAAACACATCGGAGCAGCCAAATCGCTGGCTCGCTCGCTTTGGGTGGGGTCCGTAGCCAGTCTTGTTCAGTCGCTAATGCGAACCATGCTCGCGCCATTCGCCGGTAGCGGCTAACCGGCTCGCTGGCGGTTTCTCATGCCAGATATCTGCGTTCTCCGCGTTTTCGCGGAATGTTCGAATCGTTACCGGCAAGAGCAATGCGCGCCGCCGCAAGTCCGACTTTGGCTTGCTTTTGCTTATCACAATGGCCGATCCGCATTCACCGCGCCATCGATCCGGTTTTTGGATCAATTCGGATTTTGACCTTCGCGCCATCCTTTCTGACGTATTCGATCTTGTAGTGGTTCCGCTTATTGCTCCAGTCGGCCTCGTCCACGTACAGCACGTCGGCGTTCTGCTCGATCTTGGCGATGATTTCAGAGAGTTTCTGCCCTTCCGGCGGCGCAGCGAGTGCAGGAACGAAAGATGAGGCGAGGATGGCAGACGCGAGGATAAGGCGCATTATTGATCTCCGTCATGAGGGGGGCGTTTGCCCCGATCTGTCCGCTCTCAGCTTCTCACTGGCGGGCTGGGCGTCTCGTCTGGATTAGGATTTGGCACTTCGTCTGGCAACTCGCTCGGTGGCGGTTCCTTGACATCCGGAATCCGGCTAGGATCCGGAGGCGGAATAGGGCTTGGCTCCTTAGGGATCGCGTTTTCTGGTGTTGTTGGTGACATCATGAACTCCGCTGGTGCGACTTGGCAGAGGCGCTCTGGTTCGGTGGAAAATGGGATGCGCCGCCTCGGCGGCGCATCGTTTTTATCTACGCGTTGCGAGGAAGCCAGCGATCTTCGTCTTCGTCGCGCAGTTTGCCGCCGAGCACAGCCGAAACCGCGGCGATAAAGGCACCGATGATGAGACTCAGGGCACCAAGAAGGGTCGTCGTTGCGGCAGCTTTTCTTGCCTTCTCGGCAACTTCCTGAGCCTTGGCTTTCGCATTCTGCACTGCGGTCCAAGTGTCATCGACACGTTTTTGAGCATCGGCTTGAGAAAGCCCTGTTCGAGCCGAGATGAGTACGGCCAAGTAAGATTTGTCATCCGCGGACAACTCGCCGTTCGCAATGCTTGTGGTCAATATGCGAGTTGCCTGACCGACGGCAGCCGCGTCACCCTCGGCTCCCGGTGCGTTAATCCGAGCGGGATCTGACGAGCGGAAGAGTGAATCGACAACGTAGCCGTTCGGGCCCGCGTTGCTGGCAGCTTCTGTGCCGGCCTTGGCAACACCGCTCACCGCGTTCGAAGCGGCTTGAACTCCGGAGCCTAACAAGCCGGAGACTGTCGAACCGAGAACGGTGACGACAACGAGGGTAGCAACCGACCACGCCAAGAGGCCATGAGCGCTGTCGCGGAATAGCACTTCGTCGGTATGAACCGTTGACCAACGCTTTCGAAGCCGGCCGGCAATGTAGCCGCCCATGCAAGACGATATCCATTGGACGACAACAAGCCAAATCGCTGCCGATACGACTACGGTGGCGGCGGATGCGCTCTGAGAGGCCCAAGGCGAGATCATCGTAAGGCCGAAGCCGGACCCGAGTAACATCAGGACAAGGGTAGCAACGGCGGCAACGACACCGCCCGCGATGATTGACGCCCAACTCACGGGCGAAGTGGGTGGAGATCCGGCAGCAACTACGATATCTGTCTGTGTGACCATGGTTCCGTCCCCTTAGCGCGAGAAGAGTGCGAACAAGATGATGAGGGGGATCGGAATCCCGAGCAGCCATAACAAAATACCCCTACCCATTGTGACTCTCCATTTTTCTATCTGCCCAGATGTTGGTCAGCGCAGTTCAATAGCGGGGAAGTCGCAAAGTTCCTGGGTAATCAGGCTGTCCAAGTAATCAGGTTGTCCAAGTAGGTTCTTTGATGGGAGAAGGAAGTGCGCCGCGCCAAGCTCAGGCGCGGCGAGAAGGTGGTTCCGTTATTTCTTTCGTGACTTCGCTGCCTCGGATTGCATAAGACCCTTCATGCTTGGAGCCGCAGCGATCGTCTTGGGTTTTTCTTTCTTCGGTTTCTTCTTCTCGCGGTTTCCGCGTTGCTCACCCTTAGCCATGTTTCCGTCCTCCGGCCCGGAGCGGGCCACAGGTGATAATAGCACGGCATGACCGAAGCAGGTGCGGCATATGGGCTAGCCTGCCGTGGCTTCCAGAATATCGTTGAGCATCGCCTGGGTCATGTCGTTCACGACGCCTTCTCGACTCTTGACCACCTGCATGTAGGTTTCGATGGCGTGCGGGAATTGACCGGGAACGAGAGCATTAGTTTCCTCGAGGCAACCAATCAGGACTTGGAAAGCGGCTGTGGTGGCGGCCATGTGAGCGGCGAGAACGTCACCGTCTGGACTGAGTTGTTTGGGCATGAATGATCACCGAAGAGTTGTCATGGCCGAATTGCCCTTTGACCGCTAATCCGAATTGAGCGCGGCGTGGCAAGCGAGATGGGCTTAAACCCGCTTCGTGAGCGGTCGTGGCCTCTCTTGTCCGGAAGGGCGCGGCGCCGGAACGTATTGGAACACGATATCTCCAATTACCTGCCGGCCGGGCAAGTAGACATTCTCCGCGGTGAAGGTGGTGGAGTCGTTCCAGTCACGCCCCATCGGGCCAGAAATGGTAGCTAAGGCTCGCGCGGCTTTTTCGGTTTCGGCAGAAACGATTGCAATCTGTCGCCCGCTTTGAACCGAGTTACCGATTGCGGGTGACAGCCGAAATATCAGATTGGTATCGGCTACTTCAATTGGCGGTGATGTTGTCACACACCATCCAGTTCTCCAGGATTGGCCGTATCTTATTTTGCATGCTGGGATAAGGCTCGCCCCACGACAATGTTCCCTCCGCGCTTGTGTTTACCCGCTTTGCATATCCCATTCACATGCTATTGATGGTTACGATGTCCTATCGTGTAGATAGGAGTCCTGTGCGGCGATCGGCAACGTGATCATCGGTCGAGGTGTCGGTTTTTGGACGGCGGCTGATGGTGAGGTAATAATTGCGCGTCTCATTTCCGCCTAAAGATCACTGGGTCGTCGCTTGCTGAGTATTGCAGCGAGATGATCGTCGAATTCTCGGCGCTTCTCATCGAGCGGCCGGTCGAAAACGTTATCGGTTGAGATGATACCGCGGGCATCGTTCGCGTCG
This sequence comes from Xanthobacteraceae bacterium, assembly GCA_049647485.1. GTDB lineage: Bacteria > Pseudomonadota > Alphaproteobacteria > Rhizobiales > Xanthobacteraceae > 62-47. The sequence continues at coordinate 11,836 of JBARXT010000123.1, read as the reverse complement.
ATCTGGTCGATGTTGCAGTCCTTGAAGGTGCATCCGGTGAAGGCAAGATGTTCGGTAGCCTCATCGAAGAGGAGGGTGCACCTCACAAAAATGCATTCATCGAAGCGGCAGAAATTTAAGCGGCTTCTGAAATCGAAACTTTCAACATAAAAGGTTTCAGCCCAGAAAACGCGCTCATCACTCGCGGCAGTTGTGATCATGTTTTGATGCCGCGACTGCCCGCGTCGATCGCCCCCGCGATCGACGCAAGGCTCTGCGTCACATCACGTGCCCCACTCAGCAGACCAAGGAGGTTCGTATCTCGCTCATCATCAAGAATTGCATTTGCGACAGGGATCTTTTCGCCGGCAAGTTCGCGATAGGTTTCGGCCAGGGCTAGAAAGATTTGACGCTTTGCCGGGCTCGATCCCGTTTTGCTAATCGTTAAAGAAACGTCGGCATCGGCGAGCAATTTATCGATATAAAGCCGAACGTTCATGACTTCGCCCTTGTGCGCCAATTCAACGTTCAGGAGATGGCGGAGTTCCAGAAGTCGCCAATCGGCGCAGCATTCTCACCAGACTTTGGGTCGCACGCGAATTGATTAGGTTCGCGATTCGCTAGCGCTGGATGCAGCCATCACCGCGTTTCCGCGCTTTCGCCTGTTCAGGGACAGGAGACTAAAAATGTTTCATGTGAGTGTGCCGTTGTCTCTAGCCGAGAGGTTAACTCGATCGGCCACAGATTCCCCGGCGCAGCGTACCGGCTTGAACCCGGTCCTAGGCGCGAGGCGCTTATTCGTACGTCAACGAGGAGGAGCCGGCGCAATGACAAAGCCCCACAAGTCCGACAGGCGACGAAGTGCGATTAAGCACGCCGCGAAGCTTCGATAGCCGGATTCTGACGCGGGTTGCCAGCGTGAAGAACCTGCACGATCGGGTCGCAATAGCAATCGCCGACTCGATCATGCGGTTAATGAGATTATCGTCCATCGCCTCCGCGACGCGCCTAATCCGCCACATTACCAGCGACACAGCCGTCCCGCGAGGGGCGGCTTTTTAGATCGGCAAGTCTCAAACGCAATTCGATGACTGGCGGCTAGGGTACGGCGAGGCATTTGTCTAGGGAAGAAGAACAAAAAGCGATTCCGTGTAGCATCCGTGTATCACACACTCAGCGGGATTGATCGGAATTACCTGAATCCAAAGGGTTTTTGCGATTGCTGGATGATACAGGGAAATTGACGTTAGACCGTTCGCCAAAACGTAAGAAACCCTTCTTTGACGGGCATTTTTGTTGGCGATCCCAGCAGGATTCGAACCTGCAACCCGCGGAGTAGAAATCCGCTACTCTATCCAGTTGAGCTATGGGACCGTCGCATCCGTCTCTTACCATCGAAGTTGGCAAAAAGCGGTTAGCAAAAAGCGCGCTGGCGCGTCAAATCGGACAAATTTGCCCCGGCGAGCCTGCGTCAGGAGCCGTTATCGCCGATGTCGCGGCAGTTCGTTTCGTCGGCACTGCGTCGTCGAGACGAACAATTCCAAGCCCGGTGCGCTATTCGCTCCGAACCATATGGCGTCATTTCGCGACAAAGCGATGGGTGTGTCGTGGCGGTTTCCGCTATGCTTCGACGCGTCGTCAGAAAGCCGCGGACAGGAATCTTGCCGAATCGGATCGGGACTACATGCGACGGGGAGGATTTCGCCGCGCCATCAGCCCGTCACCCTTTTCGCGAATGTTTGAATCGGCGGCGGTTCGCCGTCTGAAGGAGAATGCCATGATCGGTCTGGTCCGCGTCGTCAGTGTTGCGTGCGTTCTCGCGTTCGGTCTCTGTGCCGCGCAGGCCGCCGACAAGGCGTACAAGCGGGACGATCTGGCGGATGCCGCGATCAAGCTGCAGGCGCAGATCAGGACCGAGGCGGGCGAGGTCGCCAAGCAGGCCGCGCAACTGCGGACCGATGCCGAAGCCGCGATCCGGAAAGGCAATCTCCGCGAAAGCCTGCAAATCCTGGGACAGCTTGCGGCCGTCGCACCTGATGACGGCGGCAACTGGCTGCGGCTGGCGAAAACCATTCTTCAGGTCCGCCCGATCACCAGCAGCGAACGGACCCTGCTGCGCGAGCGCGCGTCCACCGCCGCTTATCTGGCCTATCAACGCGCCGGCAACACCGGCGAGGAGGCCGATGCGCTGGCGGTGCTCGGCCGCGTCTTCACCTTGCGACGTCTCTGGCGGCCGGCGCTCGACACCATGCAACTGTCGCTCGACCTGCGCGAGGTCGCGGAGGTGCGCGGCGATTACGAGAAGTTGCGCGACGATCACGGCTTCCGGCTGCTCGACTACAGCGTGGATTCGGATTCCTCGTCGCCCCGCGTGTGCTTTCAATTCTCGGAAGACCTCGCCAAGCGCACCGACTTCGCGCCGTACCTCGCGCTGGCGGGTAACGACGCGCCCGCCATTTCCGCCGAGGGCCGGCAACTCTGCGTCGATGGCCTGAAGCACGGCGAGCGCTACAACATCAACCTGCGCGCCGGCCTGCCGTCCACGGTGCGGGAGACGCTGCCGAAGTCGGCCGAATTCAACGTCTACGTCCGCGACCGCAAGCCGTTCGTGCGCTTCACCGGCCGCGCCTATGTGTTGCCGCGCACCGGCCAGCGCGGCATTCCGGTGGTCAGCGTCAACACCCAGAACGTGGCGATCAAGGTCTTCCGCATCGGCGACCGCAACCTGATCAACACCGTGATCGGCAGCGATTTCCAGCGCGCGTTGAGCCGCTATGAACTGTCCACGCTGGGCGAGGAGCGCGGCGTCAAGGTGTGGAGCGGCGATCTCGCCACCGCCTCGACCCTCAATGCGGATGTCACCACCGCATTCCCGGTCGATCAGGCGCTGGGCGACCTGCAACCGGGCGTCTACGTGATGACCGCCGTGCCGAAGGGGCCGCAGGCCAATGACGAGGATTCCGGTTCGCTGGCGACACAGTGGTTCATCGTCTCCGATCTCGGGCTGACGGCATTCTCCGGCAATGACGGCATCCACGTCTTCGTCAATTCGCTCGCGTCGACCAATCCGATGGCCAATGCCGAGGTGCGGCTGCTTGCGCGCAACAACGAAATCCTCGCCACCCGCAAGACCGATGCTGCCGGCCACGTCCTGTTCGAGGCGGGGCTCGCGCGCGGCGAGGGCGGCTTGTCGCCGGCGCTGCTCACCGTCAGCGGCGAGAAGGCGGACTATGCCTTCCTCAGCCTGAAGACCACCGCTTTCGATCTGTCGGATCGCGGCGTCACCGGCCGACCGGTTCCCGCTGGAGCCGATGCCTTCGTCTATGCCGAGCGCGGCGTCTATCGCTCCGGCGAGACCGTCTATCTCACGGCGCTGCTGCGTGACGGCCAGGGCAAGGCGATGGCCGGCGGGCCGCTGACTTTGGTGATCGAGCGCCCCGACGGCGTGGAGTATCGCCGCGCGTCGCTGCCGGATCAGGGCGCAGGCGGGCGCAGCCTGTCGCTGCCGCTGAACACGGCCGTGCCGACCGGCACCTGGCGGGTGCGCGCCTTCACCGATCCCAAGGCTTCGTCAGTCGGCGAAACCACGTTCATGGTCGAAGACTACGTGCCGGATCGGATCGAGTTCGATTTGACCAGCGAAGCCAGGCAGATCACGACGGAAGCTCCGGTGACGCTCAAGGTTGACGGCCACTTCCTCTACGGCGCGCCGGCCTCCGGCCTGCAACTCGAAGGCGACATGCTGATCGCGCCGGCGGCCGCGCGGCCGGGCTACGCCGGCTATCAGTTCGGTATCCCGGACGAGGAGACCGCGAATAACGAGCGCACGCCGATCGAGAACCTGCCGGAGGCGGATGCCAACGGCGTCGCGACCTTCCCGGTGAGCCTTGCGAAAGCCCCGGCATCCGCCCGTCCGCAGGAAGCGCAGATATTCATCCGCATGGCGGAAGCGGGCGGTCGCGCGGTGGAGCGCAAGCTGGTGTTGCCCGTGGCGCCGCCCACGGCAATGATCGGCGTCAAGCCGCTGTTCTCCGGCAACAGCGTTGCCGAGGGCGAGAATGCCAATTTCGACGTCGCTTTCGTGGCGCCGGACGGCACCGCGTTGGCGCGCGGCGGCCTGCGCTATGAACTGCTCAAGATTGAATCCCGTTACCAGTGGTATCGCCAGAGCGGCTCGTGGGAATACGAGCCGGTGAAATCGACCAAGCGCGTCGCTGATGGCGATCTCAGCATCGCCGCCGACAAGCCGGCGCGTCTGCAACTGTCGCCGCGTCCGGGCCGCTACCGGCTCGACGTCAAGTCGGCGGATTCCTCCGATGGACCTCTCACGTCGGTGACGTTCGACGTCGGCTGGTATTCGGACGGCAGCGCCGACACGCCGGACCTGCTGGAAACCTCCATCGACAAGCCGCAATACGCCTCCGGCGACACCATGACCGTATCGGTCAATGCCCGCATCGCCGGCAAGCTGACCGTCAACGTGCTGGGCGACCGGCTGCTGACGACGCAAACTGTCGATGTTAAGGAAGGCACCTCGCAGGTCCGCATCCCGGTCGGTTCGGATTGGGGCACTGGCGCTTATGTCGTGGCCACCTTGCGCCGGCCGCTCGATGCCGCCGCGCAACGGATGCCCGGCCGCGCCATCGGCCTGAAGTGGTTCGGCATCGACAAGGATGCACGCACGCTCAAGGTCGAACTGTCGCCGCCCGCGCTTGTGAGGCCCAGCACCACGATGGTGCTGCCGGTGAAGATCGGCGGTCTGAGCCCTGGCGAGGACGCCAAGATCGTCGTTGCGGCCGTCGATGTCGGTATTCTCAATCTCACCAATTACCAGCCGCCGGCGCCCGACGATTACTATCTCGGCCAGCGCCGTCTCTCGGCTGAAATCCGCGACCTCTATGGCCAGTTGATCGACGGCATGCAGGGCACGCGCGGGCAAATCCGTTCCGGCGGCGACGTGGCCGGCGCGGAGATGAAGGGAAGCCCTCCGACGCAGAAGCCGCTGGCGCTTTATTCCGGCATCGTCACCGTCGGGCCGGACGGTACGGTCAATATCCCGTTCGATCTTCCGGAATTTGCCGGCACCGCGCGGGTGATGGCAGTGGCCTGGACCGCAACCAAGCTCGGTCGCGCCACAACGGACGTCACGGTACGCGATCCGGTGGTGTTGACCGCGACCCTCCCGCGCTTCCTGCTCTCGGGCGATCGCGGCAGCATGAATTTCGAACTCGACAACGTCGAGGGCGAGCCCGGTGACTACAGCATCAACGTCAGCGCCTCCGGTCCCATCAAGGTGCCGGGCAACGCGACCACGACGGTCAACCTCAAGGCCAAGCAGCGCTCGTCGATGGCGCTGGCGCTCGATGCGGACGGCACCGGCACGGCGCAGATCGACGTCGCGATCAAGGGGCCGAACGGTATGACCTTGGCGCGGCACTACGCGCTCGACGTCAAGGCGGCGACGCAGATTCTGGCGCGCCGCTCGGTGCGGACTTTGGCGAAGGGCGAAAGCCTGACGCTGACGAAGGACATGTTCTCCGATCTCGTCGCCGGCACCGGCGGCGTGTCGCTGTCGGTGAGCCAGTCCACGGCGCTCGACGCCGCCACCATCCTCAAGGCGCTGGATCGCTATCCGTTCGGTTGCTCCGAGCAGATCACCAGCCGCGCCATGCCGCTGCTCTACGTGAACGATCTGGCGGCGGGCGCGCATTTGGCGATGGACACCGCCGTCGATCAGCGCATCAAGGATGCCGTCGACCGGCTGCTGTCGCGGCAGGGTTCGAACGGTTCGTTCGGCATGTGGTCGTCGGGCGGCGATAACGCCTGGCTCGATGCCTATGTCGTCGACTTCCTCAGCCGTGCCCGCGAGAAGGGGTTTGCCGTGCCGGACGTCGCGTTCCGCTCGGCGCTCGATCGCGTGCGTAACTCCGTCGTCAACGCCGTCGAGCCGGAGAAGGACGGCGGGCGCGATCTCGCTTACGGGCTCTATGTGCTGGCGAAGAACGGCACCGCGCCGGTCGGCGACCTGCGCTACCTCGCCGATACCAAGCTGAACAATCTTGCAACGCCCATCGCCAAGGCACAGCTTGCCGCGGCGCTGGCGCTGGTCGGAGATCGCAGCCGCGCCGAGCGCGTCTACGGCGCGGCGGTCGAGAGTCTCAACCCGAAGCCGGTGCTGGAGTTCGGTCGCACCGACTACGGTTCGGCCTTGCGTGACGCGGCGGCGCTGGTGTCGCTCGCCAGCGAAGGTAACGCACCGCGCGCGACGCTCACGCAAGCGGTGCAGCGGGTCGAAGCCGCGCGTGGTCTGACGCCCTATACCTCGACGCAGGAAAATGCGTGGCTGGTGCTGGCGTCGCGGGCACTCGCCAAGGATGCGGGCAACATCTCGCTCGACATCGACGGCTCGCCGGTCAAGACCGTGGTTTACCGCAGCTACAAGGCCAACGACATCGACAGCACGCCGGTCAAGATCACCAACCTCGGTGACGTGCCGATGCAGGCGGTGGTCTCGGTTACCGGCGCGCCGGTGACGCCGGAGCCGGCGGCCTCCAACGGCTTCAAGATCGAGCGCAACTACTTCGCGCTCGACGGTACGCCGGCGGACCCGGCGCAAGCCAGGCAGAACCAGCGCTTCGCGGTGGTGCTGAAGATCACCGAAGCCAAGCCGGAATACGGTCACATCATGGTGGTCGATTATCTTCCGGCCGGCTTCGAGATCGATAATCCGCATCTGGTGTCGTCGGGCGATACCGGCACGCTGGACTGGATCGAGGACGGCGAGGAACCGGAACACACCGAGTTCCGCGACGACCGCTTCAGCGCGGCCATCGACCGGACGGCGAAGGACAAATCGGTATTCACCGTCGCCTATGTCGTGCGCGCGGTGTCGCCGGGCAAATACGTGCTGCCGCAGGCTTACGTCGAGGACATGTACAATCCCTCGCGCTATGGTCGCACCGGAACGGGAGCGATCGAGGTGAAGGCCGCGAAATGACGGTGTCGGAAGGCATACGCGTAAAACCCCGGCGCCGTTGGCGCTGGGCGAGGCGTGTGGCTTTGGCGAGCGTCGTGATGCTGGCGGCGTGCGGCGCGGTCTTTGCGTCGTGGGTCGCATCCCTCGGGCCGCTGCCGTTCAAGGAGGCGCGGCAGATTTCGACCACGGTGGTGGATCGCAACGGCAAGCTGCTGCGCGCCTTCGCGATGGCCGACGGCCGCTGGCGGCTGCCGGTCGATGCCAAGGCCGATGTCGATCCGGGTTATGTCACGCTGCTGCTGGCCTATGAGGATCAACGCTTCTATGCGCATGGCGGCGTCGATCCGTGGGCGCTCGGTCGCGCCGCGTTCCAACTCGTGACGCGTGGCCACATCGTGTCCGGCGGTTCAACCATCACCATGCAACTGGCGCGGCTGATGGAGCCGCGGCAGCGCCGCTCGCTTTATGCCAAGCTGCATCAGATCGTCCGCGCCATCGAGATCGAACAGAAGCTCGACAAGGATGAGATTCTCAATCTCTACCTGACGCTGGCACCGTTCGGCGGCAATCTCGAAGGCGTGCGCGCGGCGTCCATTGCGTACTTCGGCAAGGAGCCGAAGCGGCTGTCGCTGGCGGAGGAAGCGCTACTGGTGGCGCTGCCGCAGTCGCCGGAAACGCGCCGCATCGACCGCCATCCGAAGGCAGGGCAGGCGGCACGCGACCGCGTGCTCGACCGTATGGTGGAAGAAGGCAAGGTCTCGACGGAGGACGCTGCGCGAGCCAAGGCGGTGCCGGTGCCGCATTTCCGCCGTCCGATGCCGATGCTGGCGCCGCACTCGGCGGAACGCGCGACGGCGACGGTGAGAGACGCGCCGCTCATCCACCTGACACTGGACGCCGGCTTGCAGCGCAATCTTGAGGCGCTGGCGCACGATCGTGCCGCCGCGCTCGGCCCGGATATTTCAGTCGCCATCGTTGCCGTCGACAATGCCAGCGGCGATGTGTTGGCGCGGGTCGGCTCGCCGGATTATTTCGATGCGCGCCGCGCCGGGCAGGTCGACATGACCCGCGCGGTGCGCTCGCCCGGCTCGACGCTGAAACCGTTCATTTACGGCTTCGCCTTCGAGGATGGCATCGTTCACCCGGAAAGCCTGATCGACGACCGGCCGATCCGCTTCGGCGCTTACGCGCCGGAAAATTTCGACATGAGTTTTCAGGGCACGGTGTCGGTGCGCCACGCCCTGCAGATGTCGTTGAACGTACCAGCCGTCGCGCTGCTCGACCGCGTCGGCGCCAGCCGGATGACGTCGCGGCTGCGGCAGGCGGGAGCCGGTCTGGTTTTGCCGGAAGGCGAAGTGCCGGGGCTGGCGATGGGGCTCGGCGGCGTCGGCGTCACCTTGCAGGACCTCGTGCAACTCTACAGCGGCTTCCCGCGTCTCGGCAGCACCGTGCCGTTGCAGGAAATCCGGCAAGATGGCGACAAGCCGCCGGAGTCGTTGCGGCTGATGGACCGCGTGGCGGCGTGGCAGGTCGGCAACGTGCTGATGGGAACGCCGCCGCCGGACAATGCAGTCCGCAACCGGATCGCCTTCAAGACCGGCACCAGTTACGGCTATCGCGATGCCTGGTCGGTCGGTTTCGACGGCCGCATGACCATTGGCGTCTGGGTCGGGCGACCGGATGGCGCGCCGGTTCCGGGCCTTGTCGGGCGCGCTGCCGCCGCGCCGATCCTGTTCGACGCCTTCGCCCGGTCCGGCAAGCTGCCGCAGCCGCTGCCGAAGGCTCCGCAGGGAACCCTGATCGCCAGCAACGCAAAGCTGCCGCTGCCGTTGCGGCGGTTCCGGCAGGCCGGCGATCTGGTCGCTATCAGCCGGACACGCCCGCTGCACATCCAGTTTCCGCTGGATGGCTCGCGGATCGACGTGATGGCGGCGCGACAGGGGGAGGCCAATGCGCTGCCCGTCAAGGTCGCGGGCGGAGTTTTGCCGATGACGATGCTGGTGAACGGTATCGCGGTCGGCGACTTCGACACCCGGAGACAACGCTTCATCGAGCCGCCGGGGCCGGGTTTCGTCCGCCTCACCGTGATGGACGCCACGGGCGCCGCGGACACAGTCGTCGTCAGAATTCAATAACGCCCGGCTAACCGGTTGTCGCTCCGTCGGTTTCATCGTATGCGGAACCGATGGCCGATAATGTCTACCAGTCCAGATTTGGCGCGCCGCGCGAGCCCAACAACCGGGTCAATCCGGGTCGGGGTTTAGTGACCGTCATCAATTTCGTCACGGTCAGCAATTGGCGCGCCGTGCTGTTTCTCGTGGTCTGCGGTTTCCTGATGTTTCTGCCGGGATTCTTCAACATCCCGCCGATCGACCGCGACGAGGCACGCTTCGCGCAGGCCACCAAGCAGATGGTGGAAACCGGCGATTTCGTCGACATTCGTTTCCAGGACGAGGTCCGTTACAAGAAGCCGGTCGGCATTTACTGGTTGCAGGCGGCGGCGGTGGAGACAGCATCGTCGCTCGGTCTGCCGCGCGCGCAAGTGCGCATCTGGCTCTATCGCGTGCCGTCGCTGTTCGGCGCCATCGGCGCGGTGCTGATGACCTATTGGGCGGCGCTGGCTTTCGTCACGCGGCGCGGCGCGGTGCTGGCGAGCCTTCTCTTATGTAGTTCGGTGTTGCTCGGCGTCGAGGCGCGGCTGGCCAAGACCGACGCGGTGTTGTTGCTGACCGTGGTTGCGGCGATGGGCGCGCTGGCGCGAGTCTATCTGTCGTGGCAACGCGGCGAGGACCCGGACCGGCCGCCATGGGCGTGGCCGGCGATCTTCTGGACGGCAATTGCCGGTGGCGTGTTGCTGAAGGGGCCGCTGATCCTGATGTTCGTCGTGCTCACCGTGGGCACGCTCGCCATCATGGACCGCTCCGCGAGCTGGCTGTGGCGGCTGCGGCCGCTGTGGGGCCTGTTATGGCTCTTGGTGCTGGTGCTGCCGTGGTTTGTCGCGATCTTCTGGCGGGCTGGCGATACCTTCTTCGCCGACTCCGTCGGCGGCGACATGCTGAGCAAACTCGCCAACGCGCAGGAGTCCCACGGCGCACCGCCGTTGACTTACTTCGTGCTGTTCTGGGTGACGTTCTGGCCCGGCGCGCCGCTGGCCGGCATGGCGGCGCCTGCGATCTGGCGCGCGCGCCGCGAACCCGGCGTGCAATTCCTGCTGGCGTGGTTGGTCCCGTCGTGGATCGTGTTCGAACTCGTCATCACCAAGCTGCCACACTACGTGCTGCCGCTTTACCCCGCCATTGCGATCTTGATCGCAGGCGCGCTGGAGCGCCGCATCCTGTCGCGCTCGTGGGTGATCCGCGGCGCGGCGTGGTGGTTTGCCGTCCCGGCCATCACGTCGGTGATCGCGGTGGTCGCGGCGATCAACTTTACCCATCAGCCGGTGTTTTTCGCATGGCCGTTCGTGGCGGTGTCGCTAATCTTCGGTCTGTTCGCGTGGTGGATGTACGACGATTATCGTGCCGAGCGCTCGCTGCTGAACGCAGTGGCATCGTCGCTGTTTCTCGGGATGGCATTTTACGGCGTCATCGTGCCGGCGCTGACCCCGCTGTTTCCCAGCGTCGAGATCGCGCGCGCCTTGCGCAACGTGGTGTGCGTCGGGCCGAAGGCCGCCGCCGCCGGTTATCACGAGCCGAGTCTCGTGTTCATGACGGGGACATCGACGCTGTTGACCGACGGCTCGCGTGCGGCTGACTTCCTGTTGCAGGGCAGTTGCCGCTTCGCGCTGGTGGAGCAGCGCTCGGAGCGCGCGTTCGCGCAGCGCGCTGAAGCCATCGGCCTGCGCTACAACGTGGCGACGCGGATCGACGGCTACAACTACTCGCAAGGCAAGCAAGTCTCGATCGCGGTGTTCCGCTCCGAAGGCACCGAGTGAAATGACCGCGCCTGCGCGTCTTGGTGAGGCGTCGTCCTATCCGGTGCGATTTGCCGCGACGCTGGGGCAGGGATGGCGGCGGCTGACGCGGACGCCGTCGCACTCGCGTCGCGCAGATGCGGCGCGGCGTGCCTCGCGCCATGTCGTGATCATGACCGCACTGGTTGCGGCGGTGATCGTCGCATTGATGTTCGCGCTGGATGCGCGCGTGATCCAGCTCATGCCGCCGCGCGGCAGCGCCAGCTTGTGGCCGGTGCGTATCGTCTCGGACTTCGGCAAATCGGAATACGTGTTGTGGACGTTGCTCGCGGCACTGGCGATCGTGGCGTTGACCTTGCCGCGCCTGCGCGGCCGGGCGCGCGCCATCCTGATCGGGTGGGGCGACCGCCTGCTGTTTTTGTTTTGCGCGGTGGCGGTGCCGGTGCTCGCCGGCGACATTCTCAAGGGCGTGATCGGACGCGGGCGACCGTTCGTCGGCGGTCAGGCCAATCCGTTCAACTATTCGCATTTCGCGTGGAGCGAGATCTACGCGAGCTTTCCGTCCGGTCATGCCATGACCAGTGCGGCGTTGGCGTTCGCCGTTGCATCGCTGTGGCCACGGTTACGCTGGTGGATGGCCGGTTACGTGATCGTGGTCCTCGCGACGCGGCTGTTGTTGCTGGCGCATCACCCGAGCGACGTGGTGGCGGGCGCGGTGGTAGGCGTGGTCGGCGCCATGGCGGTGCGGCACTGGTTCGCGGCGCGCCGCCTGGCGTTCACGATTGCGGCCGACGGCGCGGTCTTGGCACTGCCCGGCCGTTCGGCCGCCGACCTCAAAAAGGTTGCCCGCGCGGCGTTTGCGCCATATGAAACGCCATCCGCGAGACGTGTCTGACCGGACCTGCGGCGGATCGATAATCAACCCAAATTCCGTGAGTGGTTCCGTGCCGCCGTCCGATACGCCCCCCGTC
>JBARXT010000122.1:0-13214 GCA_049647485.1 Xanthobacteraceae bacterium | reverse complement strand
ACTGAGGTCGGCTCGGTCTCTCGTGTTCCGGCTCAAGAAGTTGAGGAGCGGATCCGCACCATCATATTGCAACCGCGACTCCCAAACCATAAAGCCGCAGCTATCGATAGTGGATTGGCTAGCGATGTGATCGAACGGATCGAGGTGCGCAAAAGTCAACTCGTCGTGCAGCTAAAGCGAAACGATGCGGATGAGGGGATTGCCGAGGATGATCAGACCGTCATCATTCCATGGACTAAACCGCCGTCACGAATGGCACGGTCGATTCTGCAACCGACATCAGCGAAACTCCCGCTGCGCCCGATGAAACTGGAACGCCGTGCCACGCTTGTCGCCGCCATCGCGCGGGGTCGCCGATGGCTTGACGAACTTATCTCGGACTCAGCAACAGACGCCCAGGCAATTGCGCGACGCGAGCATTGCAGCCTTCGGCACGTCAACATGACGTTGTCGCTGGCATTCCTGTCTCCGACGCTGATCAAGGTCGCGGTTGAGGGTCGACTGCCTCGCGGCATCGGTGTTGAACAGCTTCGCGACATCCCGATCCAGTGGGATCGTCAGCTTGAGGCACTAGGTCTCTCATCTGCGTAGCAGTGTGCATTCCTGACGCACTCACCGATAGCCTGTATCGCCACCTGGAAACCGAGTCTCGGCGCGGCCCAAATCTGCAATCAGTGGTGAAAAGCCCTGCGCCGGTTGGCCCGCATTCTCCGCTTCCTCCATTATCTGAAAGAAATGAGATGAGCGGGCTTCGGACCGGTCGGCCAGGAACGGGAATTTGCACCGCAGAGACGGACGGTCTGAAACCGTTGAAACTTGCCACCATCCGCGAACAGAGACAGACACTCGGAAAGACTACCCCGAAAACCCCGCGAAAAACGGCCGGTTTGCTCAATACGCAAAGATGTGGGGTTTGCCGGGACTGGGTGGTGGTCTTGGTAGGGATCAAACTGGTTGCCCCCCACTCAGTCAGCGAACCTGTCTCCACTCCTCCGTCAGGAACGGGATTTTTCGGGGCAGAGACAGAACGGCATTCGCCGTGAATTTGGTGCCCTGAGACGCTCGCAGAGACAGCACGGGATACAAAAAAGCCCGCGTTTTGCGGGCAAAACGCACGAGTGTGGCACCAAGTTCGATCCCTATAAACTGGGTGGTGGGCGCGACAGGGATCGAACCTGTGACCCCTACCATGTCAAGGTAGTGCTCTCCCGCTGAGCTACGCGCCCGCTCGAACCCTGTCGGCCGCTTCGTCGACCTTGGGACTCCAGCTTGGCGTTCCGGCGGCCTTGCGACACATCCGAAACAAATTCCGGCGTGTTTGGGCACGCCGGTTGGGTCGGCCTCCCTATATCGGCTCCCCTGCGGCGGTGCAAGCCAAGATGTCCAAAAGTCGCCTATCGATGCCGCCGGAAAACGGGTTTGAAAGGTCCCGGACCCCGGCTAGAGCTGCGGGGCGGACGAGACGGGGCTTGAGGCGATGGGGTTGATTGAATTCCTGGGACTGGCGGCGTTTGCCGTAATCGGCGGCGCTGCCATCGTATTCCAGGCCGCGGTCAACGCGGACCTGCGCGCGGCGCTAAATTCGGCGTCATGGGCGGCGCTGATCAGTTACACCGGCGGCGCGCTGGCGATGGTGGTGTTCGTCGTTCTCAGCCGGTCGTCATGGCCGGTCGCTGCCGAACTCGCCAAAACCTCGTGGCTGTCGTGGACCGGCGGGCTGTTCGGCGCCGTCTACGTGGTCGCGGCAATTTTGCTGCTCCCGAAGCTCGGTGCGACCACGCTGCTGGCGCTGTTCGTCGCCGGACAGATGGTGATGTCGGTGGTGCTCGATCACTACGGCATTTTGGGCGTGCCGCAGCACGCCATCGATTTGCCGCGCCTCATCGGTTGCGGGCTTCTGGTGGTGGCGGTGGTGCTGATCCGCGTCTGACGGATCAGGCCGCCAGCAGCTTGTTCACTTCGCTGACCAGTTCGCGCAGGTGCACCGGCTTGGCCAGCACCTTGGCGTTTTTCGGTGCCGCCGAATCCGAGTTCAGCGCCACGGCCGCGAAGCCGGTGATGAACATGATCTTGATATCGGGATCGAGCTCCGAAGCGCGGCGCGCCAGCTCGATGCCGTCCATTTCCGGCATCACGATATCGGTCAGCAGCATTTCGAACGGCTCCTCGCGCAGCCTCTGGTAGGCGGAGAGGCCGTTGTCATACGAAGACACCTGATAGCCGGCGTTTTCCAGCGCCTTGACCAGGAACCTGCGCATGTCGTTGTCGTCTTCGGCGAGAAGGATCTTGTGCATGGCGGTTGATTATCGAATCCGGTGAGAGAAATGAGGTCCTTACTAAGCCAGAGGTTTGGTAAATTTCGGGTGAAGGACGAGGGTTCGCGGCGGCCATCCTGTCGGGTCGCGGCATCCGCCGCAAGGTTGGATTCAAGGCTGGACCTATTCCAGACGAAATTGCCGCTTTACGGTTTTTTCACTTGGCAGGCCGTGAGCAAATCCTGACAATGCCGATCCGGGCACGTTGGCATGTCCGGCCGCTGGATCGCGGATCACCCATGTCGGGATACACCATTTCGGGACAGTGCGCGCCAATGACCCAGTCTGACGTGGAACTGTCGCCACCGTTCACCATTGTCGAGCCGGCGGCCTGGCGGGCTCCGATCATTTTCAATTCGCCGCATTCCGGCTCGGTCTATCCGCAGGCTTTCCTTTCCGCGTCGCGGGTGGATGTCACGACGCTGCGCCGTTCGGAGGACTCTTTTGTCGACGAACTGATCGCGAGCCTCAGCGCGCAGGGTTTTCCGGTGGTTAGCGTCCACTTCCCGCGCTCCTATGTCGACGTCAACCGCGAACCCTATGAACTCGATCCGCGCATGTTTTCGGGGCGGTTGCCGAGCTTCGCCAATACCCGTTCGATGCGGGTGGCGGGGGGCCTCGGCACGATTCCGCGCGTCGTCGGCGACGGCCAGGAAATCTATCGCGAGCGTCTCGACGTCGACGACGCGCTCGGCCGCATCGAGGCGCTGTACAAGCCGTACCATCGGGCGTTGCGTCGCCTGATCGCCAAGGCGCATCTTGCTTTCGGCACCGCCATCCTGGTGGACTGTCATTCGATGCCGTCGGTGGGCGTATCGCGGGATGAGCCGCCGCGGCCCGATATCGTGATCGGCGACCGCTACGGCACCAGTTGCGCGGCGGCACTGCGCGACCGGGTCGAACAGACCTTTGCGACGCTGGGTTATTCGATCGGCTGCAACAAGCCTTATGCCGGCGGCTTCATCACCGAGCACTACGGCAACCCGGCCAACGGACTGCACGCCATCCAGATCGAGTTGAATCGCGCGATCTACATGGATGAGCGCCGTCGCGAGCGTGGGCCGCGGTTCGCCGCCGTCGCTGCGGATTTCGGCCGGCTCGCCGAGGCGCTCACGACGCTGCCGTTCGGCGACCTCGGACCGTTCGCCGCCGCCGCCGAATAGGCAAGACTTCCTGAGACAAGACTTCCTGAGACAAGATTTCCTGAAACAAGATTTCGCCCGAATGGTTGCTCGGAGGTCTCGAACCGGTTTCGCTTGAATTCACTTTGGGCGGACAACCTTCGCGAGACTTTCGCGATGGTCGAGAGGGTGGGCAAGGATCACCAGCGCGACGTTCGTTCGCGCAAAGAAAAAGGGCCGCTCGCGAAGGCAAGCGGCCCAAGTCTAGGGAGGAAACGCCCAAGGAGGGCAGCGATAACGCGAGGCGTTACCGCACCGCATCAATATGCGGCCGCAGCGCACAAAATGCAAGGGTTTTTCGTCGTTTTTGCATGCGGATTCTGCATATCTGTTCCTATGAACCAATCATTCCAATTTTTAGATTCATGATCTTTTTCAACTGCTTGCCTATATGTGGCGAAACTGTGGAGCCACCATGTATTGAATATAAGTTCAATTTTATGGAGGGCAGCCTGAATTTCAGGCCCGCGCCTGCCGCGTGATTCGGCTCAGCGCGTATGCTGGTGGACTCGTACCGAGGATATCCGCGAGGGGAGGTATTTCGCGGCGGTAAGTCAGTAACTAGGTGCGCGAACACTTTCGCAATTAACCGATACGAAGGTTCGGATCGCTTCACGCATGCAAGACCGGCATGGGCGTGACCCTCGATCGGATTCGCGCCTCGAATAGAGTCGTCCGCCGTCGCGCCGCCTGTCATGCTGGATTGGTCTCTTTTGGTTTTCTTTTGGTTTTCCTGGCTCAAATCGTTAAGCACATCGGATTCGCGCAATCCCAGGGAGATGCTTCGTGACGGTCGTTGACTTTACCGCTTTCATTGACCGCCTGGCGACCGCCTCCGGCGAAACCATTTTGCCGTACTTCCGCACCTCGCTGGGCATCGAGGACAAGAAATCGAAACAGGGCTTCGACCCTGTCACCGAAGCGGATCGCGGCGCCGAGGCGGTGATGCGGCGGATGATCAACGCCAGCTTTCCCCAGCACGGCATCGTCGGCGAGGAATTCGGCAACGAGCGCGAGGATGCCGATTATGTCTGGGTGCTCGATCCCATCGATGGCACCAAGTCCTTCATCTCCGGCTTCCCGATCTGGGGCACGCTGATCGCGCTGATGCATCGCGGTCTGCCGGTCTACGGCATGATGCATCAGCCTTATGTCGACGAGCGGTTCAGTGGCGATAGCCGCTCCGCCACCTATCGCGGCACCGGCGGCAAACGCACGCTGTCGGTGCGACGTTGCGAGAACTTGAGCGATGCGACGCTGTTCACCACCAGTCCGCTGTTGATGAACGAAGCCGACCGCGTCGCTTTCACCCGCGTGCAGGACGAAGTGCGGCTCGCCCGCTTTGGCGGCGATTGCTATTCCTATTGCATGCTGGCGGCGGGCCATGTCGATCTGGTGATCGAGACCGAACTGAAGCCCTACGATATCGCAGCCTTGATCCCGATTATCACCGGCGCCGGCGGTGTCATCACCACATGGGACGGCAAGCCGGCGCAGCACGGCGGCCGCATCGTCGCCGCCGGCGATCCGCGCGTGCACGAGCAGGCGTTGAAGGTGCTGGCCGGCTGAGGGATTGGCCAAAAAATCGGTTCAAGATTTTCGGAGTTTAGCCAACGGCCGGAGGATAGACCCACTTTGCGTCATGGCCGGGCTCGTCCCGGCCATGACGCATTGCACGTAGAACGCTCGATCCAGCAGGTCAGTTATTTCTTCGTGATCTTGTAGATCGCGTTCTCGATATCCGACGTCATATAGATCGTGCCATTGGCGCCGACGGCAACGCCGGTTGGCAGATTGGTCGGCGGCAATCCCGGCGCGGCTTCGAGTCCGATCGGCAGATCGCCAGCGATCGCCGTCACCTTGCCGTCCTTGGGGTCGATGGCGACGATCCGCTTCGATCCCACTTCCGCGACGATCAGCGTGCCGTCGGCTGCGACCGCGAGGCCTTCCGGCATCTTCAGATCTTTCGCGACAACCGTTTTCTCGCCATTGGAGAGTTTCACCCGCAGCACCTGCCCGGAGAAGGCTTCGGTGAGATAGGCGGTGTCGGCATCGATAACGGCCAATCCCACCGGCCCCTTGAGATCGGCGGCGATCACCTTGCGGTCCTTGCCGTGCTCGCCGGAGAGCCGCACCAGCGAGCCGGTGCCGAGTTCGTTGACCAGCAGACTGCCGTCGTCGAGCCGCACCGCGTCGTAGGGCGCTTTCAGGCCGTGGATCATCTCCAGCGTCTTGCCGGATTTGCGGTCGATCACCTGCACGGTGCCGGTGAACCAGCTCGACAGCACCACATGATCGCCCTTCGCAGTGGCGCTCATCGGATATTCCAGCGTGGTGTCGGCGGCGTGCATGCGCGCGTGCTCGGTGACCTCGCCGGATGCACCGTCGACGCTGCGATAGGCGAAGACGTCGGCGACATGCAGCGTGTCCTTGCCGCCTTCCGACGTCACCGCGAGCCCACCGGGATCGGACAGTTTGCCGATGATGATCTGCTTGGCGCTGCCGGTCGCGGGATCGATTTCCTGAATGCCGTTGTCGGCCATGTTGGAGACGAAGATGCGGTCGTTCTTGTCGATGGCGAGATTGTCGAGCGAGGGTTTCAAGGTCGCAACCGTGGTCTTCGCCCCGGACTTCGGATCGATCCGCACCAGTTCGCCGGTGGCGGTATCCAATGCCCAGAGGTTACCCTTGGAATCGAAGTTGACGGCGGCCGGCACCTTGAAGCCATCGGCCACCGTGGTCAGTTCGGCCTTGTCGACATCGACCTTCACCACCTGGCCCTTGAACCACAAGGGTCCGTAAAGGCGATCGTCGGGGCCGAACTCGAAGCCGTTGAGGCCGCCCATCTTCTCCATGATCTTGCGCGGCGGGTTTTCGCCGGTGGCGTCGATCTCGTAGAGCGCGTCGCCAAGGAAGACCTGCGTGGCATAGAGCCGGCCATCCTTGCGGTAGGCCAGCGAATTGATGCCGGGGAGGCCGGAGGCGAGTTTCTTGATCGGTCCGTCGCCCTTGCGCGCGTAAATGTCGCCGGTGAGGAAGGCGGTCCAGGCCATCGTGCCGTCAGGCGCGAAGGCGATGTCGTCGGCCATGCCTTGCGGGATCGGCACCACCACCTTCGCCGTGCCGGCGTCGCGATCGACTTCGTAAAGCGCGGCACCGGCGACGCTGCCGGCGAACAGGCGGCCGGAGGAATCGATGCCGAGGCCGTGCACGCCGTGGAAGGCGGAGCCGGGCACCAGTTTGGTGACTTGATAGCTATCCGCGCGCGCCGGCGCGGTGGTGAACGAAACCGCAAAGCAGAAGGCCGCGGACGATAATAATGCGACCGTCAAAGACACCTGTTTCATTGTAGCCTCCCTGTAGGATGGTTTGGGAGATCATCTTGACGCGGTGGCGTCGCTTGGCAAGTGCCGTCGCCCCGCAGGAAAGTTGAATCAAATGCCGTCGCCGCGCAGATGCGCCACCAGCTGTTGCGCCGGACGCGGCAGCGCTTTCAGATTGCGCACGCAGATTGCGAGCCTGCGCGTCGCCCACGCATCGCGGATCCGCACCGTCTTGATCGCCATCATGCGCGCGCAGCGTTTCGCGGCCGCTTCCGGCACCACGGCGATGCCGACACCCGCGGCAACCAGGCGGCATACCGCGTCGAAGTCGCGCAGCCGCGCGCGAAACCGCAAGCGGGCGCCGAGCCGTGCCGCCTGCGTCGCGAGATGGCTTTGCAGCGCGCTGGTGCTGGCGAGCCCGACGAAATCGCGCTTCGTCACCGCGCCGAAATCGACAGCACGGCGGCGGGCGAGATCGTCCTGCGCGGCGACAACGATCACCAGCCGGTCGTCGCGAAACGGAAACCTTTCGATGCCGGGCGGCAGCGTGGCTTCGACCGCGATGCCGATATCGGCGCGGCCCGCCGCGATCGCTTCGGCAATGCCGACGCTTTCCAGTTCTTCCGCATCGATATTCACTTGTGGATAGTCGCGCAGAAAACTCGCCAGCGCGCGCGGCAGGTGTTCGGACAGGCTCGACGTGTTCGCCAGCACATGGATACTGGACTTCAATCCGCGTGCGTAGCCGGCGAGATCGCCGCGCAGGTTGTCGGCCGCCGCCAGCACCACGCGGGCATGGTCGAGCAGGCTTTCGCCGGCGTCCGTCAGCGTCACGCCATGGCGGCCGCGCCGCAGCAGTGTAACGTCGAGCGCGGTTTCCAGTGCCTTGATGCGTTCGCTGGCGGAGGCCAGCGCCAGATTGGCGCGCGCCGCGCCGCGGGTGATGCTGCGCGCTTCAGCCACCGCGACGAACACCTGAAGATCGACGAGATCGAACCGCATCGCGCCTCCGATATGACTTCGGCTGTTCCGAAGGCTGTTTCCGGAACCTCCAGATTGCGCCGCGCGCGCGGTTCGGTCAATCTACCGCCATGTCGGAACCTAGCCTTATTCTCATCGCTGCCGTGTTTCTGCTCGCCGGATTCGTCAAGGGCGTCGTCGGCCTTGGTTTGCCTACGGTGGCGATGGGCCTGCTCGCGACGCGGATGGCCCCGGCGCATGCGTTGGCCATCGTCATCGTGCCGTCGATCACTACGAATATCTGGCAGACTTTCGGCGGTCCCTACTTGCGCGATATCCTGCGCCGCCTGTGGCCGATGCTGATCGGGCTCTTGTTCGGCATCTGGTGCGGTTCGGGCATGATGGTCGGGCCTTACGCGCGCTACGGCACACTGATCCTCGGCGCTCTCCTGATCATCTATGGCATCATCGGCTTGCGGAAGGTGCGCTTCCATGTGCCGCCCGCGAAGGAGAAGTGGATCGGCAGCATCGTCGGCGTCATCACCGGTGCGGTGTCGGCGGCAACCGGCGTGCAGGTGATTCCGTCGATGCCATTCATGCAGGCGATCGGACTGGAAAAGGACGAATTGGTGCAGGCGCTGGGCGTATTCTTCACCACGGGCACCCTTGGCCTGATACTCGGCCTTGCCGATGCGGGGCTGCTCACGGTGTCGATCGCGGTGCCGGGACTGGTGGCGCTGGCGGCGGGATTCGCCGGCATGTACGTCGGGCAGAACGTGCGTACGCGTTTGCACCCAGACGCCTTCCGTCGCTGGTTTTTGATCGCGATGATCGGGCTCGGCGTCTATCTCGGCATCGAGGCGATCCAGAAGATCGCGGCGTGAATCTAGTGGTTCGATTTTAACATTTGCATCTCGTTTGCAGCGACCCTAGGTGCAAGTGTTAAAATCAAAGAACCACTAGCAGATAAAATTGGTAGTGGAGCTTTGGATTTGACATTCGCTTCCCGGAGTTGCTGCAAAGCAGGTAGCGAATGTCAAATCCGCTCCACTAGCGTGCGTCCATCAGCGCGACGCGAATGCCGAGATAGACGAACAGCGCGCCGATGCCACGATTGATCCACCGCATCAGGCTGCCCGATTGCCGCACCTTTCGCGCCGCGATGGCGGCGAAGGCGGCGACGCCGAGGCACCATAGCGTCCCGTTGCCGACGAAGATGACGCCGAGCACCAGCAGCGCCAGCGAAGGATGCGGTGCACCGGCATCGACGAATTGCGGCAGGAAGGCGAGGAAGAACAGCGCGATCTTCGGATTGAGAATGTTCGTCAGCGCGCCCTGCCAGAACACCTGCCGCAACGTCACCGGCCTGACGGCGAGTTGCTCGCTGCTCGCGCCGCCCTCGCGTGCGAGCACCATGCGGACGCCGATATAGCAGAGATAGACGCCGCCGATCAGCTTCACCGTCGTGAAGGCAGTGGATGACGCCGCGAGCAGCGCCGATAGCCCCGCCGCCGTGGCGAAGACGTGGACCAGACAGCCGCAGCCGATGCCGATGGCCGCCACCGCACCACCGCGCCAGCCCAGTTGCAGGCTGCGGCCGGTGATGTAGGCGTTGTCCGGCCCCGGCGTGATGTTGAGCAACAGCCCCGAGACGATGAACAGCCAGAGATCGTGAATGCCGAGCATGGTGGTCGTTCAATCCCTGCCTTCGCTGGGACGACGTTACGATATGTGTCGTATTACTTCATCCCACAGTAGATCCCGGCACGAATGCGTCGAATGCCGCCCAGAACTGCGCGCGGTAACGACCCTGCTCCTGCAGGATTTCGTGGCGCGATCCCGGAATCACCAGTTGGGAACTGCCGCGCAGGTGATAGGCGAATTCCTCGATCGCCGGCGTCGAGACGATGGTGTCAGCACCCGCCGCCAGCATCAGGATCGGCTGGCGGATCTGCGACGGATAATGCGTCGCGCGGAAGCCGTGCATGGTACGGAACGCGGTGTCGGCCCAGGCCACCGTCGGCGAGGCGATGCCGACGCTCGGGTCTTCCGCGAGGATCGCGGCGTTGCGGGCGTAGCGCACAGGATCGCTGGTGAGCGGGTTGTCGGCGAACGGCGCTTCGCCAACAAGCACGTCGGTACCGCCGGGCACGTAATTGCCGCCCATGCCGGCGAACCGCATCGCGCGCAGCAGCGTTCGCAGCGGCCACGACGTGGTGCGGCCGGGCAGGTCGATCATCGGCGCCGACAGCACGATACGGTCGAACCAGCGCCGGCCGGCGTGCGCGACGCGCAGCATCACCGCGCCGCCCATCGAATGCGCCAGCGCGAAATACGGCGGCGGACAGTCCGGCAGCACCACCTGGCGATAGAACGCCTCGACGTCGATCTCGAAGTCGGCGAAATTGCGCACGTAGCCCTTGCGCGGATCGCTCAGGCCCCGCGCGGAGCCGCCTTGTCCGCGCCAGTCCAGCGTCGCCACTGCGAAGCCGCGATCCTGCAGGTCGCGCACCGTCTCGAAGTATTTTTCGATCTGCTCGCCGCGACCGGTGAACACGCAGACGGTGCCCTTGCGGCCCGGCGGCGGGGCGAAGCGCGCGTAGCGCAGGCTGACGCCGTCCGGCGTGGTGATGGTGCCGCTGACGGCGCCGTCGGGAACCGGGTTGGCGGGGATCGAAACCAGGGACATGCAGGAACCGGTTAGGGAGAAGGCGCCGGAAACGAAGCGGCGAATGAGACAAAGACTGCCGGCGCGAACTCTTGAAGCCGGTTGCAGCCCTCCCATATCACCTTCGTGCAGGCCACTCTACAGGCTGCGCGCAGACGACAGCCCGGCCCGATTGGCGGGCGGGTTGCTACTTATGTCGCTCAATGGAGGACTGAATATGCGTACGTTCGATCTCACCCCGTTCTATCGTTCCACCGTCGGTTTCGACCGTCTGTTTTCGCTGCTCGACCAGGCGCCCGGCGATACCGCCGCCGGCTATCCGCCCTACAACATCGAGCGCACCGGTGAGAACGCTTACCGTATCAGCGTCGCCGTTTCCGGTTTCGCGCAAAACGAACTCTCGATCGTTGCCAAGGAAAACACCCTGACGATCAAGGGCGAGAAGGTTTCCAACGACAACACCGGGAAAAAGGCCGAGGTGCTGTATCGCGGCATCGCGGCGCGCGCCTTCGAGCGGGTGTTCCAGCTTGCCGATTTCGTGCTGGTGAAGGACGCCTCGCTGGAGAACGGCCTGCTGCACGTCGATCTGGTTCGCGAGATTCCCGAAGCCAAGAAGCCGCGCCAGATTCCGATCAACAGCGTAGCGCCGGCCCAACCGGTGATCGAGAACAGCGGGGAAAAAGCCGCCGCCTGATCTCGGGCGCGTTCGCTTCTTCGCAAGCTGACTGACGAGCGAACGCCCCGGTCTCCGGGGCGTTTTGCTGTTAGGCGGTATCGCGTTTGTAACATTCGGTAATATTCGGTCGTATCGCTGCCACGATCCCGTAAAAAATTGCGTTAGAATGGGTCCAGACGCTTGTATGTTGAAAAAAAGTTTGGCAATCTCAATCTAGGGCAGCAATGCTGTCCTAATTTCGAACGGAATTTCGCTCGCTGGGCCGCCCCGCTAGGATGGTGGCTGAGAGCGCGCGAAAAGAAAGGTCGCTCGCCTGCCGTGACGGTGGTGAGCCGCGCGATCTATAACTGAGGTTTGGTGGATTTTCGCCGCTGGGCGCCTAACAGGGTGCCTGCAGGGTTTCGTGAGCCCTGATGTCAGCGAGCGGGAGCGGCCTGCGGCAGTGAAACGTTCAAGCGACGTCGACGCCGGCTCCGCCCATCCGGGGAGGGGCCGCACAAAAAGGAGAGAGGGCCGGGGTTCCGATATCGGAATGAAGGCTCGCAAATACCATCGAGGATAAGAATGTGAGCACGAACCGGGCAGGATTTGCGCAGCAACCGTTCGCAGTGATTTCGGAACCCACCGTTCCGGCACGCGAGACTCCCGCATATATTTCGAATCCCGCCACGGATCGTAGCAAACACAGCCATACCGAACCGATCGCCGCCGCCACCGAGCATGAACATGCGCGTGAGCACACTTGGCGTCCGCCGGCAGAGGGCCTGTACGACCTCTCGATGGAAAAGGACGCCTGCGGCGTCTCCTTCATTGCCGACATCAAGGGTCGCAAGTCGCACCAGATCGTCGAGGACGCGCTGTCGATCCTCTGCAATCTCGAGCATCGCGGCGCGGTCGGCGCCGACCCGCGCGCCGGCGACGGCGCCGGCATTCTGGTGCAGATTCCGCACGCCTTCTTTTCGCGCAAGGCCAGGGAGCTTGGCTTCAAGCTGCCGAAGCCGGGGCATTATGCCGTCGGCAGCCTGTTCATGCCGCGCGAGGATGCGTGGCGCGGCGTCATTCAGGGCATCTTCGCCGACCAGATCAAGGCCGAGGGCCTGACGCTGCTGGGCTGGCGCGATGTGCCGAGCGACAATTCCTCGCTCGGCGTCACCGTGAAACCGACCGAGCCGCGCCATATGCAGGTGTTCATCGGCCGCGGCGATCAGGCCACCGACGACGGCTTCGAGCGTACGCTCTATATCTTGCGCAAGTCGATCTCGAACGCGATCTACCAGCGTCGCGACCGCGGCCTCGCCGGTTATTATCCGGTGTCGCTGTCGTGCCGCACGCTGATTTACAAGGGCATGTTCCTGGCCGACCAGCTCGGCAGTTACTATCCCGACCTGCACGAGCCGGATTTTGAGAGCGCGCTGGCGCTGGTGCATCAGCGTTTCTCCACCAACACCTTCCCGACCTGGTCGCTGGCGCATCCGTACCGGATGGTCGCGCATAACGGCGAGATCAACACGCTGCGCGGCAACGTCAACTGGATGGCGGCGCGGCAGGCGTCGGTCTCGTCCGACAAGTTCGGCAAGGACATCTCGCGGCTGTGGCCGATCTCCTACGAGGGACAGTCGGACACCGCCTGCTTCGACAACGCGCTCGAATTCCTGGTGCAGGGCGGCTACTCGCTGCCGCACGCGGTGATGATGATGATTCCGGAAGCGTGGTCGGGTAATCCGCTGATGGATGACGAGCGCCGCGCGTTCTACGAGTATCACACCGCGCTGATGGAGCCATGGGACGGCCCCGCCGCCATCGCCTTCACCGACGGCCGCCAGATCGGCGCGACCCTGGACCGCAACGGCCTGCGTCCGGCGCGTTACTTCGTCACCAAGGACGACCGTATCGTGATGGCCTCGGAAATGGGCGTCATCAAGATTCCGGAAGACCAGATTGTCACCAAGTGGCGTTTGCAACCCGGCAAGATGCTGCTGGTCGATCTCGATCAGGGACGTCTCATTCCCGACGACGAGATCAAGGCCAAGCTGGCCAAGAGCCATCCCTATCGCACCTGGCTCGACCGCACCCAGATCGTCCTGGAGGAAT
>JBARXT010000121.1:0-30854 GCA_049647485.1 Xanthobacteraceae bacterium | reverse complement strand
GTCGGCGTGCTGTGCCAGTTGGCCCAGCACGCCATCAACCTTGCTGGCGTCGAGCGGTTCGCCGATCACGCCGGTTGAGGCGAGAAAGATGTCGTCGACCGCGCAGCCCACGGCCTTGGCGGCGATCTTCGCGGTCAGCGCGGTGGAGGCGCGGCCGGTCTTGCCGGTGAAGGCGTTGGCGTTGCCGGAGTTCACCACCAGCGCGCGGGCTTTTCCGCCCTTCAACTTGTCGCGGCACCATTCGACCGGCGCGGAGGGGCATTTCGAGGTAGTGAAGACGCCCGCGACCGTGGTGCCGGGATCGAGCAGCGCCAGCAGCACGTCGGTGCGGCCCTTGTAGCGGATGCCGGCGGCGGCGGTAGCGAGGCGAACGCCGCCGAGCGGCGGCAGGTCGGGAACCTGTTTCGGGGCAAGGGGGGAGACGGCGGTGGACATGCGGCGACCTTGGTCAGCGAGGCGTTTCAATCGTCATGGCCGGATTTATTCCGGCCATCCACGTCTTAGCGGTTCGCTGATGAAGGTCATAAGACGTGGACGGCCGGGATAGGAGAGCGAAGCGACGCCGTTCGTCGAACGGCTATGCCCGGCCATGACGACTGTAAGTACTATCGGCTGCGATGAAGCGACAGCAGATTTTTACTTCTTCGCGGGCGGCGTTGCTGGAGCGGGAACTGCGGGGGCCGCCGGCTTGTCCATGCGCTCGACCTTGGCGGTTTCGCGCAGCTTGGCGACGAACTCCGACTGCGCCTTGCGGGTCACGTACTGCTCGATCTGCGGTTTGACCTGGTCGAATTCCGGCGGCTTGCGGTTGCGCTTTTCCTCGACCTTGATGATGTGCCAGCCGAACTGCGTCTTCACCGGGTCCGAAATCTTGCCCGGCGCCAGTTCGAAGGCGACCTTGGAGAATTCCGGCGCCATCTGTTCCTTGGTGAAGAAGCCGAGGTCGCCGCCGTCCGCCGCGCCCGGATCCTTCGACTTCTCCTTGGCGAGCTTGGCGAAATCCCCGCCCTTGTCGAGTTCGGCCTTGATCGCCTTGGCCTCGTCCTCGGTCTGAACCAGGATGTGGCGGGCGTGAACTTCCTCCTCGCCGGAAATCTGCTTGGCGGCGTCGTCATAGACCTTCTTCATGGCCTCGTCGGTCAGCGCCGCCTTGCCCTCGGCCGCCAGCAGGTTATCCATCAGGAGGCGGTTGCGGGCGAAATCGAGCTTCTTCTTGAAGTCGGTCTGTTCGGCGATCTTCTTGTCCTCGGCGGCCTTGGCGACGATTTTCATGTCGATCAGGAAGGCCAGCACGTTCTCCTTCTTGGTTGCCGGGTCCATCTGCGCCAGGCTCGGCGCGAGTTCCTCTTCGGCCAGCGTCACGTCGCTCTGGTGGATTTCAACGCCGTTGACCTTGGCCAGCACCGGATTGGCGTCGTCGGCGCGGGCGGGAGAGCCGACCAGCAGCGCCAAAGCGAGGCAGCTTGCCGCGGACAGCGCGAGGCCGCGCAGGTGCGAGGTGGTCGGACGCAATGAAGCAGTCATGGAAAATCCTGTTCTCCCGGTGTGGGTCGTTTCGAGGCGGCGGACACTCGCCTAAGATGGTCGCCTTGGCAACGCGAAAACTCTGTCAAAATCATGAAATATCGGACAGCTTTCGGCCGTCCTTGCGCCGTTGACAAGCTTTGGGGCGGGCCATATCTGTCCGCCACCGGGTCAACGGTGGCCGCATTGTCCGGTGCCCTTCTTTCGGTAAATCCTTGACGGTCGAACTATTCCCGCCGGCGGTGAGACGTAAGGTCTAGTCCCGACACGGGAATTGGGCGGGTCGAGGCGTCACAACGAGTTGATGGCCGCGATGGCACCCCGGCGCAATGGATTGGCTCCCTGGCGCGACAAGGCGGCCCACCGCATGTTAAACGACGCGTGCGATGACGTCGCATTGATGGATGATCTTACGGCTGCAATGCCGCACTGCATGGACAGGACATTGGTATGATCGGCGCGCTCGCCCGCAAGTTTTTCGGTTCTCCCAACGACCGTCGGGTCAAGGCCTATCAATCGCGTGTCAATGCCATCAATGCGCTGGAGCCGGAAGTTGCCGCGCTGAGCGACGAGCAGCTCAAGGCGCGCACCGGCGAGTTCCGCCAGCAGATCGAAGCCGGCAACTCGCTGGACGACCTGCTGGTGCCGGCCTTCGCCACCGTGCGGGAGGCGGCCAAGCGGGTGCTGGGCCAGCGCCACTTCGACGTGCAGTTGATCGGCGGCATGGTGCTGCACGAGGGCGACATCGCCGAGATGAAGACCGGCGAAGGTAAAACCCTGGTGGCGACGCTGGCGGTCTATCTCAACGCGCTCGCCGGCAAGGGCGTCCACGTCGTTACGGTCAACGATTACCTCGCCAGCCGCGACGCCGCCTGGATGGCGCAGATCTATTCGTTCCTCGGGCTCACCACCGGCGTCATCGTCCACGGCCTCGACGACGAGCAGCGCAAGGCGGCCTATGCCTGCGACATCACCTACGGCACCAACAACGAATACGGCTTCGACTATCTGCGCGACAACATGAAGTACCGGCTGGAGGACATGGTCCAGCGCGAGCACTTCTACGCCATCGTCGACGAAGTCGACTCCATCCTGATCGACGAGGCGCGCACGCCGCTGATCATCTCCGGCCCGCTCGACGACCGTTCCGATTTCTACAACACCATCGACACCTTCATCCCGCATCTCGACAAGGCCGACTACGAGGTCGACGAGAAGCAGCGCACCGTGTCGCTGACCGAAGGCGGCATGGAGAAGATCGAGACGCTGCTCCGCGACGCCGGCCAGTTAAAGGGCGAGTCGCTCTACGACGTCGAGAACGTCTCCGTCGTGCATCACGTCAATCAGGCGCTGCGCGCGCACACGCTGTTCACCCGCGACAAGGACTACATCGTCCGCAACGACGAAGTGGTGATCATCGACGAGTTCACCGGCCGCATGATGCAGGGCCGCCGTTATTCGGAAGGCCTGCATCAGGCCCTGGAAGCCAAGGAGCGCGTCACCGTCCAGCCGGAAAACCAGACGCTGGCCTCGATCACCTTCCAGAACTACTTTCGCATGTACAAGAAGCTGTCCGGCATGACCGGTACCGCGTTGACCGAAGCCGACGAACTGTTCGACATCTACAAGCTCGAGGTGGTGGAAATTCCCACCAACCTGCCGATCGCGCGTCTTGACGAGGACGACGAGGTCTATCGCACCCAGGACGAGAAATACGGCGCCATCCTTGCCGAGATCGAGCGCGCCAACGGGCGGATGCAGCCGGTGCTGGTCGGCACGGCTTCAATCGAGAAGTCGGAAGTGCTGGCGGACTATCTCAAGAATCACGGCTTCAAGCAGATCGACTTCGCCGACCCCAAGGCGATGGACAAGCTTTACGCGGCGGCGCGCAACGGCAAGCCGGCGAAGCTGTTCGCGGTGCTGAATGCCCGCTTCCACGAGCAGGAAGCCTACATCGTGGCAGAGGCCGGCGTGCCGGGCGCCATCACCATCGCCACCAACATGGCCGGCCGCGGCACCGACATCAAACTCGGCGGCTCCGTGGACATGCGGGTCGCCAAGGAACTCGAAGGCATCGAGGACGAGGCCGAGAAGGCGAAGCGCACCGAGGCCGTCAAGGCCGAGATCGAGAAGTTCCGCGAGATCGTGCTGAAGGCCGAGGAAACCGTCGAGGTCGAGCCGGCCAAGGGCAGCCGTCCCGCCAAGACCATCACCAAGCCGGGCGGGCTCTACATCATGGGCTCGGAGCGCCATGAATCGCGGCGCATCGACAACCAGTTGCGCGGCCGTTCCGGCCGTCAGGGCGACCCCGGCCGCTCGAAATTCTTCCTGTCGCTGGACGACGACCTGATGCGCATCTTCGGGTCCGACCGGCTCGAATCGATGCTGACCCGGCTCGGCCTCAAGGAAGGCGAGGCCATCATCCATCCGTGGATCAACAAGGCGCTGGAAAAGGCGCAGCAGAAGGTCGAGGCGCGCAACTTCGACATCCGCAAGAACCTCTTGAAATACGACGACGTGCAGAACGACCAGCGCAAGGTGATCTTCGACCAGCGCGTCGATCTGATGCAGAACGAGAGTGTCGCCGAGACCGTCGCCGATATGCGCCGCGCATTCGTCGAGGACGTCGTCACCAAGCACATTCCCGAGCACGTCTATGCCGAACAGTGGGACGTCGCGGGTCTCAAGGAAGACCTGACCCGCGTGCTCGACCTCGACCTGCCGGTCGACGAGTGGGCCAAGGAAGAAGGCATCGCCGACGAGGAGATTCTGACGCGCGTCGAACAACGGGTCGATGAGCACATGGCCGCCAAGGTCGCCCAGTGGGGCCCCGAGGTGATGCGCTATGTCGAGAAGACCATTCTGCTGCAGACGCTGGATCACCTGTGGCGCGAGCATCTGGTGATGCTCGACCACCTGCGTCAGGTGATCGGTCTGCGCGGCTACGGCCAGCGCGATCCGTTGCAGGAGTACAAGTCGGAAGCCTTCAGCCTGTTCGAGGCGATGATCGCGCACCTGCGCGAGGCGGTGACGGCGCAACTGATGCGGGTCGAGATCGTGCCGCCGGAGGAGCAGCAGCCGCTGCCGCCAATGGAAGCGCACAAGGCCAACCCGATCACCGGCGAGGACGACATGGCCTTCGCCAATGTCTCGCTGGCGCCGGCGATCAATGCCGACAAGGCCAGTCGCGATCCGAACAACCCCGAGACCTGGGGCAAGGTCGGCCGCAACGAGGATTGTCCCTGCGGCTCCGGCAAGAAGTTCAAGCACTGCCACGGCCGGTTCGCGTAAGGGCATCTTGGTTTAGACTGCGCCACATCAAAGTCGTCGTCCTCGCGCAGGCGGGGACCCATAACCCCTGGCGGTTGTGGTGAGCACGATGGCGATGGCCGTTGCTCATCAAAGATCACGAGCGCTCTCCGCATCATCAACGACACGGCGTATGGGTCCCTGCCTTCGCAGGGACGACGCCGAGGTATGCCATCCGCTACGGCGAGCGCGTGATGCCGCCGTCGACGCGGATGCTCTGGCCGGTGATGTAACCCGCGCCGGGTGACGCCAGAAAACCGATCACGTCGCTGATTTCATCGACATGGCCGTAGCGGCCCATCGGCACGCGCTCGGTGATGCCGGGCTTTTCCGGCAGGCTGTCGATGAAGCCGGGCAGCACATTGTTCATCCGGACATTGTCGGCGGCATACTTGTCCGCGAACAGCTTGGTGTAGGCGGCAAGCCCGGCGCGAAACACGCTCGAGGTCGGAAATGCCGGATCGGGCTCCACCGCCGAGAAGCTCGAGATGTTGATGATGACGCCGCTTTTCTGCGCCTGCATGATCGGCGTCACCAGCCGCGTTGGCCGCACCACGTTGAGGAAATACACCTCCATGCCGCGATGCCAGTCGTCGTCGCTGAGTTCAGTGATGCCGCCGCGCGGACCGTGGCCGGCGCTGTTGACCAGCACGTCGACGCGGCCCCAGCGCGCCATGGTCTGATCGACCAGACGCTTCAGATCGTCGTTCGATTGATTGGAGCCGGTGACGCCGATGCCGCCCAATTCCGCAGCCAACGCTTCGCCCTTGCCGGACGACGACAGGATCGCGACCTGAAAACCGTCCGCCGCGAGCTTCCGCGCAGCGCCCGCGCCCATGCCGCTGCCTCCGGCGGTGACGATGGCGACTTTGCTTGAAGACATGATGACTCCTGTGGTGTTGGCGCGTCAGAACGCGGTGCCGGCGCGCGGGCGGCGCTCGGGAGTCTCGGCTTCGCGCGGCAAGGGGCCGATGCGCAGCATGGTGATGCGGTTGCGCTCGCGGCGCAGCACGCGGAAGCGGAAGCCGTGGAAGGTGAAACCCTGGCCGCGCTCCGGAATCGAGCGCGCTTCATGGATCACCAATCCTGCGACAGTCGTGGCCTCCTCGTCGGGCAGATGCCAGTCCATCGCGCGATTGAGGTCGCGGATCGGCACCGAGCCCTCGACCACCACCGAGCCATCCGGCTGCACGCGGACGCCGGCCACCGCTTCGTCGTGCTCGTCGGAGATGTCACCGACGATTTCCTCGAGGATGTCTTCCAGCGTCACCATGCCTTCGACTTCGCCGTATTCGTCCACCACCAGCGCAAAGTGCGTCTTGCGGCGGCGGAACGCCTTGAGCTGTTCCGACACCGGCCGCATTTCCGGCACGAACCACGGCGGCAACGCGATGGCGCTGGCATCGATCCTGGACGTATCGCCGTCGGATGTGCGAATGGCGCGCAGCAGATCCTTGGCGTGCAGCACGCCGGTGATGTTCTCCGGCTTGTCGCGCCACAGCGGAATGCGGGTGTATTCGCTGGCGAGCACCTCGCGCACGAGGTCTTCCGGCGGCAGATCGGCGTTGACCATCACCATCGCGGTACGATGGACCATGACGTCGGCCACCGTCAGATCCCCGAAGCGAAAGACGTTCTGGATGTATTCGGCCTCGCCGCTTTCGATGCCGCCGTGCTCGGCGGATTCGCCGACGAGCCCCTCGATTTCCGCACCGGTCAGCACCTCGTGATGCGAGACTTCCCTGACGCGGAGCGCGCGCAGGATCGCGCGCGACGCCGAATTGAGCAGCCAGTTCAGTGGATAGAACAGCAGATAGGACGCATAGAGCGGATAGGCGATCCACTGCGATACCGGTTCGGGCTGGCGGATCGCCAGCGTTTTCGGCACCTGTTCGCCGATCACGATGTGCAGCGACGAAAAGACCAGAAAGCCGGTGAGGAACGAGGTGAAGTGCAGCGCCTTGTCCGGCATGCCGAGCGGGCGCAGCACCGGTTCGAGCAGCGCCGCCACGGTCGGCTCACCGACCCAGCCGAGGCCGAGCGAGGCCATGGTGATGCCGAGCTGGCAGCAGGCGAGATAGGCCTCGATGTTGCCCATGATGTCGCGCACCAGCCGCGCGCCGAACTGGCGGCGCTCGACCATCGCCTTGACGCGATAGCCGCGGCTTTTCACCAGCGCGAATTCGGCCGAGACGAAGAACGCGTTGGCTGCCAGCAGCAGCAGTGCGACCAGAATCTGTGTGGCGATCGAACTCATTGCGGTTTCTTGGCCATGCCGGGTTAGGCCGGATCGGCCAGTTTTCCGGCGAGAAAGTCGCGCACCAGTGCCGGCTCGACGTCGTTGGTGATGACCGCTTGCCCGATGGCGCGCATCAGGATGAAGGTGAGGCGGCCGCGCTTCACCTTCTTGTCCTGCGCCATCAGCACCATCAGCGCGTCGGCGTCAACGAGGCCCTCCTGCGCGAAGCCGGCGATGTCCTGCAAGCGTGTCGGCAGGCCGACGTCGATGAGGTGACGCTGGATGCGCGCGACGTCATCGT
This sequence comes from Xanthobacteraceae bacterium, assembly GCA_049647485.1. Classification (GTDB taxonomy): domain Bacteria; phylum Pseudomonadota; class Alphaproteobacteria; order Rhizobiales; family Xanthobacteraceae; genus 62-47. The sequence continues at coordinate 23,481 of JBARXT010000121.1, read as the reverse complement.
CAGCGATCATGCCGAGTTGAGCTGATAATTGCGCCGCCAGCACCATGCCAACGGAAACGCCTTCGCCGTGAAACAGCCGGTCGGAAAATCCGGTGGCCGCTTCCAGCGCGTGGCCGAAGGTGTGGCCGAGATTGAGCAGCGCGCGCTCGCCGTTCTCGCGCTCGTCGCGTGCGACGATGGCGGCCTTGGCGCGGCACGAGGTGGCGATGGCGTGCTCGCGCGCCGCGCCGCCGGAGAAAATCTCGGCGTGATGCGCTTCGAGCCAGGCGAAGAACGCGGCGTCACCGAGCAGGCCGTATTTCGCGACTTCGGCGTAGCCGGCGCGGAACTGGCGCGGCGACAGCGTATCGAGGACCGCGGTGTCGGCGATCACCAGCACGGGTTGATGGAATGCGCCGATCAGGTTCTTGCCCTGCGGCGAGTTGATGCCGGTCTTGCCGCCGACGGAGGAATCGACCTGCGCCAGCAGTGAGGTCGGCACCTGCACGAAATCGACGCCGCGCCGCACCGCCGCCGCCGCGAAGCCCGCGAGGTCACCGACCACGCCGCCGCCGAGCGCGATCACCAGATCGTTGCGCTCGATCTTCGCGGAGATCAGTCCCTCGCACACCTGCTGAAAGCCGGCATAGGTTTTCGAGCCTTCGCCTTCGTCGACGACGATGCGCGAATTCGCGATGCCCGCCTGCGCCAGCGAGGCTTCCGTCTGCTCCAGCCAGTGCTGCGCCACGGTATGGTCGGTGACGATCGCGGTGCGCGCGCCGGAGCGCAGCACTTTGATGCGTTCGCCGAGCGAGGCGAGCTGATCGCGGCCGATCACGATGTCATAGGCGCGGTCGCCCAGCGCGACCTCAACCACGGTCGGGCCATTGTTGGTGAGCGACACGGTCATGTCATCCGATCCTGCTGTAAGGGCATGCGGGTGTCGTCGGCGCGGCACAGCCGGTCGTGGAGTGCCGCGATGCATTCGTCGACGATTTTCTCGTGCGGGACTTCGCGCGAAGCGATGGTGATGTCGGCTAGTTGATAATTCGGACTGCGTTCCGCGATCAGGTTTTCGATGGTCGCGGCCGGATCGGCGGTTTGCAGCAACGGGCGGTCGGTGCGTCGCTTCACGCGGCGCAGGATAACGTCGGCGTCCGCATTGAGCCAGATCGACACTGCGCCATCGTGAACGCGCCGGCGGGTTTCCTCACGCTGGAACGCACCGCCGCCGGTGGCCAGCACGCTGGCGCCGTCATTGAGCAGCCGGGCGATGACGCGCGCCTCGCCGTCGCGGAAATACGGCTCGCCATGGGTGGCGAAGATTTCCGGAATGGTCATGCCGGCGTGGGCGGCTTCGATTTCGATGTCGGCATCGCGGAACGGCAGGTGCAGCCGCGCCGCCAGCCGCCGCCCGATGGTGGATTTACCGGCGCCCATCATGCCGACGAGCACGATGGCGCGCGCGCCGAGGGCGGCGACGATCTCGCTCTCCTCAATGCCGCGATGGCCGGGCTGTAGGGCGGTTTCTGTCATCCTGGGTCCGTTGGGCCGCCGGAGGCGGATATTGGCCTCTCTATACTACCCCCGTGGAGCGACTTGCCAGAGGCGGTTGCCATGCGGGATGCAAGATGTAGTAGTCATTGACGGATTCGGCGACGCAGGTTCCGTCGCGCCTTGCCGTTCGAGAGACCTTCATGCCCAGCCTGCTGCGATTTCTGTCCGTCGTCGCGATCATCGCAGGGCTGGTCTATGGCGCGATCTTCGCGCTGGCCAATTTCGTCAATCCAGCGTCCCGCGAGATGACGGTAACGATCCATTCCGACAAGTTTCTCAAGGATTGATGGCATTGGATAGATTTCGCGAGCCATTAACTCGCTTGCATCGATGTTGCGCTAGACTCGCAATATGAGCGCCGCCACCTCCGATCCCCGCCTGATCGACCTGTTTCTCGACATGCTCGCGGCCGAGCAGGGCGCGGGCGACAACACGTTGTCGGCCTATCGCCGCGACCTTGAAGACCTTGGCGCGTTTCTCCAGCGCGCCGGCCAGGGGTTTGCCGACGCCTCGACGCAGGCGCTGCGCGACTACCTCGCCGATCTCGATGTGCGCGGCTTTAAGTCGTCCAGCGTGGCGCGGCGGCTGTCGTCGACGCGGCATCTGTTTCGCTTTCTGCTCAACGAGCGGATTCGTGCCGACGATCCGGCCGCGATCCTGTCCGGTCCGAAACGCGGGCGTCCGCTGCCGAAGGTGCTGTCGATCGCCGATGTCGATCGCCTGCTGACGCGGGCGCGCGAACTGATGCAGATGCCGGGACAATCCGCCGCGCAGCAGGTACGCGCGGCGCGGCTGCATTGCCTCTTGGAAGTGCTTTACGCCACCGGCCTGCGCGTGTCCGAACTGGTGTCGCTGCCGCTCTCGGCGGCGCGGCACGACGCGCGGATGATCGTGGTGCGCGGCAAGGGCGACAAGGAGCGGCTGGTGCCGCTCAACGATTCGGCGCGGCAGGCGATGGCGGATTATCTCACAGCCATGGCCTCGGTTCAGGACGCGAAGGACGGGCAGAAGCCGGCGGCGAAAGCACCGAAGCCGTCGAAATGGCTGTTTCCGTCGTTCGGCGAGAGCGGCCATCTGACGCGGCAGCATTTTGCCCGCGACCTGAAAGACCTCGCGGTGGCCGCCGGGCTACCGGCGCGGGTCATCAGCCCCCACGTGGTCCGTCATGCCTTTGCCAGTCACCTGCTGCACAACGGTGCCGACCTGCGCATCGTGCAGACCCTGCTTGGCCATACCGACATTTCGACGACGCAGATCTACACTCACGTCGTCGAGGAGCGGCTCAAAAGCCTGGTCCGCGACCTGCATCCTCTGGCGGAGGGGTAGCGCTCGCGTCGTCCCTGCCTGCGCAGGGACGACTTGAAGATTTAGCTCGAGCGCAAGATGTTGATTTTGCACATTTATCTTGCGTCAAGATTGATGCCGCGCTTGACTTGGAACGCCGTTTGACTTGAAAAGCCTGCGAGTTCAGTTTCGGCGCGCTGCGCATCGCCTTTTCGATTTGGTGCCTGCGGTCCAATATTCGGTGTGAATGACCCATCCCATGCGCAGTTATCTCGACTTCGAAAAACCTGTCGCCGAACTCGACGCCAAGATCGACGAGTTGCGGACGCTGGCTGCCAGCGGCAGCGACATCGCCGACGAAATCGCGCGGGTCGAGGGCCGGGCCGGGCAGGCGCTGGGCGAACTCTACGGGGCGCTGACGCCGTGGCAGAAGACGCAGGTGGCGCGCCATCCGCAGCGGCCCCACTGCATGGACTACATCAACGCGCTGATCACCGAATTCACGCCGCTGGCGGGCGACCGCAAGTTCGCCGAGGACGAGGCGCTGGTCGGTGGGTTCGGCCGCTTTCGGGGCGAAAGCGTCTGCATTCTCGGCCAGGAGAAGGGCGCGACTACCGAAAGCCGGCTCAAGCACAATTTCGGCATGGCGCGGCCCGAGGGCTATCGCAAGGCGGTGCGGCTGATGGAAATGGCCGACCGCTTCGGTCTGCCGGTGCTGTCGCTGGTGGATACGGCGGGCGCCTATCCCGGCATCGGCGCCGAGGAGCGCGGTCAGGCCGAAGCCATCGCCCGCTCCACCGAAGCCTGCCTGACGCTCAAGGTGCCCAATGTCGCCGTTGTCATCGGCGAGGGCGGGTCCGGCGGCGCCATTGCCATTGCCACCGCCAACAAGGTGCTGATGCTGGAGCATGCCATCTACAGCGTGATCTCGCCGGAAGCGGCATCCTCGATCCTGTGGCGCGATTCCAGCAAGGCGCAGGAAGCCGCCACCAATATGAAGATCACGGCGCAGGATCTGATGCGGTTCGGCGTCATCGACAGCATCATCAAGGAACCGGTCGGCGGCGCGCATCGCGATCCGGAGGCGATGATCGCGGTGACCGGCGACGCCATCGCCCAAGCCATGAACGACCTGCGCAGCCTCGACGGCGAGACGCTGCGCCGTCATCGGCGGCAGAAGTTCCTCGATATCGGCCGCAAACTCGGCTGATCGGGAGTGCGTACGGCCCTAATTCGGCCGCGACTGTGGCGTTTAAGCTCTATTCACCAAGGCCAAAGGCAGCCGCGCGCCGATGCCGGTCGCTGGTTGCGGGCAGGTGTTCTTTAACGCTACTATTTTATTCAATGGCTGGGGGCCTGACGTGTCGATCTTGACGTGTCGATCTTGGGGGGCGGATTTGCCCATCCGTTGCGGAGCTTGGCTGTGAATTTTCGGACATGGAATCGCGTGCTTGCCACCGCGATGGTGCTTGCCGCCGGCGCGCTCTTGGCTGGCTGCAACAGCGACCAGGTGTCACTCGCCAACAACGCCAAGGCCAACAAGCCCGTCCCGCCGAAACTCGTCTCTGAAATTCAGAAGAAGGACATGGATCTGCAATCGCCGATCCTGATCCGCCTGTTCAAGCAGGAAGCCGAACTGGAAGTCTGGAAGCAGACCCGTTCCGGCCAGTTCGCGCTTTTGGAAACTTATCCGATCTGCCGCTGGTCGGGCGATCTCGGCCCGAAGATCCGCGAAGGCGATCGTCAGGCGCCGGAAGGTTTCTATTCGATCACGCCGGCGCAGATGAATCCGCAGTCGGCCTATTACCTGTCTTTCAACATGGGTTACCCCAACGCGTTCGACAAAGCGCTCGGCCGCACCGGCTCGCAACTGATGGTGCATGGCGATTGCTCGTCGCGCGGCTGCTATGCCATGACCGACGAGCAGATTTCCGACATCTACGCGCTCGGCCGTGAATCGTTCTTCGGTGGTCAGCGCGCGTTCCAGGTGCAGGCTTATCCGTTCCGTATGACGCCGGTGAACATGGCCAAGCACCGCAACAATCCGAACATGCCGTTCTGGAAGATGATCAAGGTCGGCTACGATCACTTCGAAGTCACGCATCGCGAGCCCAAGGTCGACTTCTGCGAGAAGAAGTACGTGTTCGATGCGGTGCCGCTGCCGGGATCGCCGCAGCCGCCGACCTTCAACGCCGCGGGCGCGTGCCCGGCTTATACCGTCGATGCGGCGGTGGCCGACGCAGTGAAGGCGAAGGAGCGCGCCGACGATGCCAAGGTCGCCGAACTGGTCGCCAAGGGCACGCCGGTGGCGCGCATGAACACCGGCGTCGACGGCGGCATGAACAAGGTGTTCGCCGCGCATGTTCCGGGCGGTGCGGCGACGGGGCTCTCCGATCCGGCCACCTCAAGCGTATCCCTGGCGTCCGCCAAACTGCCGGGCACCATTCCTTCGCACGTCAATCCGCCGCGCGCGCTGGAGCCGGAACAGCCGCCTGTGGTGGCGGAGACGCCGGCGCCCGCACCGGCCACGCGGATGGCTATCGCTGCGCCGGAGCCGTCATCGCGATCCTCGTCGCAATCCTCGTCGCATGGCAGTTTCTTCTCGTCGCTGGCCCGCAAGGTCGGTCTCGGCGGTTCGGACAATACGGCGTCGACCGCGCAGGTTGCGCGTCCCCCGGCACCGACGAAACCCAGGGTGGATACTGCCAGGCGGAACGATCCACGCGCTGCGCACACCGCGAACCGTGCGCCCGCGCCGAAGCATGCTGCGCCGAAGGCGGCGGCAAAGACGACCGCCAGGAGCGACGCGACCCGCAAGCAGGCCAACGCCGTCTCCGGCGCGCAGCCGGCCGCGCCGTCGAGTGGGTTCGACAGCCGCTTCTCGGCGATGCGCTAGAATAATTGACGCGATGGCGTCATCCTGAGGTGCTCCGCGCGCAGCGTGGAGCCTCGAAGGATCGCCTCGCCCTTCGAGGCGTTGCATCGCAATGCACCTCAGGGTGACGGCTTCGACAATCCGATCGTTTTGAGATTAGGCCACTTCCGACGGTGCGTGGACTTTCAGCGCCAGCGCGTGAACGCCGCCAGCGAGTTCTTCTGCCAGCGCCTGATGGATCATGCGATGGCGCTCGACGCGGCTCTTCCCATCGAAGGCCGGCGACACGATATAGACTCGGAAGTGCGTTTCGCCGCCGGGACGATGACCGGCGTGGCCGGCGTGAAGATGCGATTCATCGACGACGTCGAGGCTGGTGGGGGCGAAAGCTCTCGTGAGCTTCGCGGCGATCTGATCCTGGGCGCGCGTGGGCTGGTTACTCATGGCCGGGGCATAGCGCCGATAACGGTCGCGGGTCAATCGGGACGCGATCGATCAATTTGTTTCCATCGTGGCGAACGACGACGCCACTAATCGACGTAATTGCGATGTCAAGACTTGAAGCCTGAGCGGTTGCGGTTCAAAAGGCCATCATGCCCATCGATTCATCCAAATTCTTCGACAGCATTCGCATCAAGCCGACCAAGACGGCGGGCGCGAAGCGTCAGGTGCGTGAGGAAGCCGTCACCTGCGAGTGGGCCGGCTGCGAGAATCGCGGCTCGCATCGCGCGCCGAAGGGCCGTGGGCAGGAGAAGGAGTACTTTCACTTCTGTCTCAACCACGTCCGCGAATACAACCAGTCGTATAATTTCTTCCAGGGCATGAATGCCGACGCCGTGGCGCGCTATCAGAAGGATGCGCTGACCGGCCATCGTCCGACCTGGAAGATGGGCGCCAACGGCGCCAAGGGCAAGGGCAAGGCCGGCGAGGTCGATCTCGATACCGCCGCCGATCCGTTTCATATGTTCAGCGAACTCAATGGCCGTGGCAAATGGCGGCCCGGTCCGGGGACGACATCGGAGCCGAAGCCGGAAGTTCGCAAGGTGTTCAATGCCGAGCGCAAGGCGTTGCAGGTGATGGGGCTCGGCACCGATGCGACGCTCGAAGTCGTCAAGGCCAAGTACAAGGCCTTGGTGAAGCAGCACCATCCCGACGCCAACGGCGGCGATCGCTCGACCGAGGATCGCCTGATCGAGATCATCAAGGCGTATAATTATCTCAAGACGGTGGTGCGGAGCTGAGGCACCGGCGCGCTTAGTGTCGTCATGGCCGGGCCATAGACGAGCAAAGCGACGCCGTTCTTCGAACGGCTATGCCCGGCCATGACGAAGCAGGAATGACCTCACGCCGCCTGCGCCTCGCGCATTTGCTCCGCCATCACCGTCGCGATCAACTCACCGAACTCGACGAAGTGATACGCGCGCGGTGAGCTGCGCCGCCACGCCAGGCCGATCACGCGGTTGGGTTGCGGATCGGCGAAGCGCATCAGGTGAATGTCGCTGCGGCGGCATTCCAGCTTGATGCTCATTTCCGGCAGCAGCGTCATGCCCAGCCCGTTCGAAACCATCTGCACGATGGTCGAGAGATTCGATGCGCCGAAGGTGTCGATGTTGTCGGCGCGGCGCAGGTTGCAGAACGCCAGCGCCTGATCTCGCAGGCAATGACCTTCCTCGAGCAGCAGCAGCCGGTCCTGCTCCAGTAGTTCCGGCGTCGCGTGAATGCGGTGCGTGATTTTCCGCGAACTCGGCATTGCCAGCAGGAAGCGATCGTCGAACAGCGCGCGCGTTTCGACGTCGGGCGCGTCCACCGGCAGCGCCAACAGCAGCAGATCGAGCCCGCCGTCGCTCAGTTCCCGCACCAGATGCTGGGTCTGGGTTTCACGCAAGTGCAGATCGAGATCGGGATGGTGCTCGCGGATCACCGGCAAGAGCACCGGCAGCACGTAGGGTGCGATTGAAGGAATGACGCCGAGGCGCAGCGGCCCGGCGAGCGTATCGCCCTGCGCGCGGGCGACATCGACGATGTCGCGCGTGGCGGCGAGTACGCGTGCCGCCCGCTCGGCGATCTCGTGCCCCGCCTTGGTCAGCATGATCCCGTTGCGTTTGCGCTCGATCAGCTTGATGCCGAGGGTCTTCTCCAACTCCTGAATCTGCATCGACAAGGCAGGCTGGGTCACCGCGCATCGTTCGGCAGCGCGGCCGAAGTGACGCGTCCGCGCGACGGCGTCGAAATAGCGCAGTTGCTTCAGCGACAACATGACCTAACTCAGTTAATCATCAGGTTTTCTTATCAAGAACTATTCTTAATACGATTAGACCTGATAGGCAACGCGACTTAAGCTGCATGTGTGGCGGCTTGGCCGAAGGCTGCGAGCGAGAAGCGGACGCGACATTGATGACGATCATGGCTGGAGCCACGCCGGGAATGCGGAGTGCGCAAATCTGCGATGCCATTGTCTGCGATGCGGTGTCCGCCGCGCATCGGGTGCCCTGACCTTCGCCCTCGCGGGCGGGTCACCGGACCCGCGCAATGATGCCAGCGCCGCGACAAAGCGCACCCACGGGAATGTGTCCGGCGACACCATTCCGATTTTGCAATCGTTCTATCGCTCAACCAGAACAACCATCCAACGCAACTGGAGAACACCATGGACGCAAAGACTGACGACAAGGGCGCCGGCAAGTGCCCGTTCACCGGAGGCGCACGCGGCCATAGCAACCGCGACTGGTGGCCGAATCTGCTGGACCTTCAGGTTCTCCACCGCCATTCCGACCTGTCCGACCCGATGGGCGAGACGTTCGATTATGCCGCCGAATTCAAGACGCTCGATCTCAACGCCGTGATGACCGATCTGAAGGCGCTGATGACCGACTCGCAGGATTGGTGGCCGGCCGACTTCGGTCACTACGGCGGCCTGATGGTGCGCATGGCGTGGCACAGCGCCGGCACCTATCGCATCACCGACGGCCGTGGCGGCGCGGGTGGCGGCCAGCAGCGCTTCGCACCGCTGAATTCGTGGCCGGACAACGTGCTGCTCGATCGCGCCCGCCGGCTGCTGTGGCCGATCAAGCAGAAATACGGCCGCAAGATTTCCTGGGCCGATCTCTATGTGCTTGCCGGTAACGCCGCGCTGGAATCGATGGGCTTCAAGACGTTCGGTTTCGCGGGTGGCCGCGCCGATCAATGGGAGCCGCATGAGCTGTTCTGGGGTCCGGAAGGAACGTGGCTCGGCGACGAACGCTACAGCGGCGAGCGCGAACTCGCGGAGCCGCTGGCTGCCGTGCAGATGGGCCTGATCTACGTCAACCCGGAAGGCCCGAACGGTACGCCTGATCCGGTCGCGGCGGCCAAGGACATCCGCGAGACGTTCCTTCGCATGGCGATGAACGACGAGGAAACCGTGGCGTTGATCGCCGGCGGTCACACCTTCGGCAAGACCCACGGCGCGGGCGATGCCTCGCTCGTCGGTCCGGCGCCCGACAGTTCGGCGATCGAGGATCAGGGCCTCGGCTGGAAGAGCAAGTTCGGCACCGGCATCGGTGGCGACGCCATCGGCAGCGGCCTGGAGGTCACCTGGACCCAGACGCCGACCAAGTGGGACAACAACTTCTTCGACACCCTGTTCAAGTTCGAATGGGAGCTGGAAAAGAGCCCGGCCGGCGCCAACCAGTGGCGTGCGAAGAACGCGCCCGCGATCACGCCAGACGCCCACGACAAGTCGAAGATGCATGTGCCGACCATGCTGACCACCGACCTGTCGCTGCGGTTCGATCCGGCCTACGGCAAGATCTCGAAGCGTTTCCACGAGAATCCGGATCAGTTCGCCGATGCTTTCGCGCGCGCCTGGTTCAAGCTGACCCATCGCGACATGGGGCCGCGTGAGCGCTACCTCGGTCCGTGGGTGCCGAGCGAAGTGCTGATCTGGCAGGACCCGATTCCGGCGGTCGATCACAAGCTGGTCGACGACAAGGACGTCGCGGACCTGAAGGCGAAGGTTCTTGCCTCCGGTCTCACTGTGCCGCAACTGGTCTCGACCGCCTGGGCTTCGGCCTCGACGTTCCGCGGCTCCGACAAGCGCGGCGGCGCCAACGGTGCGCGCATCCGCCTCGCCCCGCAGAAGGACTGGGAGGTCAACCAGCCGCAGCAGCTCGCCACCGTGCTCGCCAAGCTGGAAGCCATCCAGAAGGAGTTCAACAATGCTGCCGGCGGCGGCAAGAAGATCTCGCTCGCCGACCTGATCGTGCTGGCGGGTGCCGCGGCGGTCGAGAAGGCGGCGAAGGACGGCGGCATCGACGTCAAGGTGCCGTTCACGCCGGGCCGTATGGACGCCTCGCAGGAGCAGACCGACGTGGAATCCTTCGCGCCGCTCGAGCCGCGGGCCGATGCATTCCGCAACTACATCGGCAACCGGCACCAGTTCATGGGTCCGGAGGAATCCATGGTGGATCGCGCGGAACTCCTCAACCTGACGGCGCCCGAAATGACGGCGCTGATCGGCGGATTGCGCGTGCTCGGCGCCAATGCCGGGGATTCCAAACACGGCGTCTTCACCGAGCAGGTCGGCAAGCTGACCAACGACTTCTTCGTCAACCTGCTGACCATGGACACCGAATGGCAGCCGACCGGCGACAACCTCTACGAGGGCCGCGATCGCAAGACCAAGGCGCCGAAGTGGACCGCCACCCGCGTCGACCTGATCTTCGGGTCGCACTCGCAGCTTCGCGCCTTGGCCGAAGTCTATGCCTGTAGCGATTCCAGGGCGAAGTTCGCCAAGGACTTCGTGGCGGCCTGGGCCAAGGTGATGGACGCCGACCGGTTCGATTTAGCCGCCTGATCGCCGCCAAGGCGGCGTTCTCAGGGATACGCAATGCCGCAGCGGTCCGCCGCTGCGGCATTTTTGTTTTGTGTCGGGCCATCGCGCGGGGCGTGAGACGCGCAAAATCGCGGTTCAGCATCCAGTTCAACGCAGGGCAGCCTTCCAAAAACCACTGCAAGGGCTTATCTTGATGATTGTACAGTGGAACCTTGATTGCGCTGCGGGCTTCTGCCAGCCCCGACACTCTGCTAGGTTCCGGATCAAACCCAACCGCAGCCAATGCCACCATCATCTGGTTTCGGGAGTGCCCGCGACCACGGAGGACCGATGACCGCCGCCATCACCAAAGCGCAACAATCCGGGCCCGCGCCCACCGGCATCCCTGATATGAAAGTCTCGGTGCGGCAGGTTTTCGGCATCGACAGCGACCTCGAAGTGCCTGCCTTCTCCGAAACCGATCCGCATGTGCCGGATGTCGACCCCGATTACCGCTTCGACCGTCCCACCACGATGGCCATCCTCGCCGGCTTCGCGCACAACCGCCGCGTCATGGTCACCGGCTATCACGGCACCGGCAAGTCGACCCACATCGAGCAGGTGGCGGCGCGGCTGAACTGGCCGTGCGTTCGCGTCAACCTCGACAGTCACATCAGCCGTATCGATCTGGTCGGCAAGGACTCGATCGTGGTCAAGGAAGGCAAGCAGATCACCGAATTTCGTGACGGCATCCTGCCGTGGGCGCTTCAGCACAATGTCGCGCTGGTGTTCGACGAATACGACGCCGGCCGCCCCGACGTGATGTTCGTGATCCAGCGCGTGCTGGAGGTCTCGGGCCGCCTGACGCTGCTCGACCAGAACAAGGTGATCCGGCCGCATCCCTCGTTCCGGCTGTTCGCAACCGCCAACACTGTCGGTCTCGGCGACACCTCGGGCCTCTATCACGGTACCCAGCAGATCAACCAGGGGCAGATGGACCGCTGGTCGATCGTCACCACGCTGAACTATCTGACGCACGACGAGGAAGTCGAAATCGTGCTGGCCAAGGCGCATCACTATCGCACGCCGGAAGGCCGCGACACCGTGGGCAAGATGGTGCGGCTGGCGGACCTCACCCGCAACGCCTTCGCCAACGGCGACCTGTCGACGGTGATGAGCCCGCGCACGGTGATCACCTGGGCGGAAAACACCGAGATCTTCGGCGATCAGGCGTTCGCGTTCCGCGTCACCTTCCTCAACAAGTGCGACGAGCTGGAGCGCCCGCTGGTGGCTGAGTTCTATCAGCGCTGCTTCAACGTCGAACTGGCGGAATCCTCGCTCAACGTGGCGCTGAGCTGATGCCTTCCCTCTCCTCTTGCGGGAGAGGGCGGCTTCGCGAAGCGAAGACGGGTGAGGGGCTTTTGTTTTCGTCGTCCCCGCGAAGGCGGGGACCCAGACTCCCGGAAGCTGTGAGTTGGGGATGGAGTTGAAGCAGGCGAGAACAAGCGTCGGGATTAAAATCACCGCCAGGGGTTCTGGGTCCCCGCCTTCGCGGGGACGACCTGCGGAAAGACTGCGATGAGCACACCACCGAGCAATAAATTCCGTACCGGTGCGAAGGAGGCTCCCGCAGAGCCGTTCAAGCGCGCGGTGAGTTCGTGCCTGCGCGCCATCGCCAAGACGCCGGAGCTTGAGGTGACGTTTGCGGCCGAGCGTCCCGGCCTCGCGCCCGGCAAGGCGCGGCTGCCGGAGCCTGCCCGCAAGCTCTCGAAGCGCGACGCGGCGATTGTGCGCGGCCATGCCGATTCCATCGCGCTGAAGCTCGCATGTCACGATCCGAAGGTGCATCGCAAGCTGATGCCGGGCAATCCGCAGGCACGCGGTGTGTTCGAGGCGATGGAGCAGGCGCGCGTCGAAGCCATCGGCGCGCGGCGCATGTCCGGCGTTGCGAAGAATCTTACCGCGATGCTCGACGACCATTTTCATCGCGGCAAGTTCGACGAGATCACCGATCGCGCCGACGCGCCGCTGGCCGATGCGCTGGCGATGCTGGTGCGCGAGCGCCTCACCGGCCTTGCGCCGCCGGAGGCCGCGCGCAAGGTGGTCGATCTGTGGCGGCCGGTGCTCGAGGACAAGATCGGCGCCCGGCTCGACCGGCTGGATCGCCTAACTGAAGATCAGGCGCGGTTCGGCGACGCGGTCCACGACCTGCTGCACGACCTCGATCTTGGCGACGACCGCGATGCCGACGCCGAGGAAGACGAGAACCAGGACGAGAACAAGGAAGGCGAGAACGACCAGTCCGGCTCCGACGGCTCGCCCGACAGTGACTCCGCGCAGGAGATGAGCGCCGAGCAGGCCGAAGCGACCACTGACGAGATGTCCGACGCTGCGATGGAAAGCGCGCAGGCTTCCGCCAGCGACAGCTTCGACGACGAGGAGCTTGGCGACGACGAGACGCCGGGCGAGGCGACGCGGCCGCAGGGACGCGGCGGCAACGAACCGCGCGGGCCGGAATATCACGCTTTCGCGCCGAAGTTCGACGAGGTGGTGGCGGCGGAAGATCTCTGCGACCACGACGAACTGGAGCGGCTGCGCAGCTATCTCGACAAGCAACTCGCGCATTTGCAGGGCATCGTGGCGCGCCTCGCCAACCGGCTGCAGCGCCGGCTGATGGCGCAGCAGAACCGCGCCTGGGAGTTCGACCTCGAGGAAGGCATCCTCGATCCTGCGCGGCTGTCGCGCGTCGTCACCGATCCCTATCAGCCGCTGTCGTTCATGCGCGAGAAGGATGCGACCTTCCGCGACACCGTGGTTACGCTGCTGCTCGACAATTCCGGCTCAATGCGCGGTCGTCCGATCACGGTGGCGGCGACCTGTGCCGACATTCTCGCACGCACCCTGGAGCGCTGCGGCGTCAAGGTGGAGATTCTCGGCTTCACCACGCGGGCGTGGAAGGGCGGGCAATCGCGCGAGGCGTGGCTCGCCGCCGGCAAGCCGGCCAATCCGGGCCGCCTCAACGATCTGCGCCACATCATCTACAAGTCGGCGGACGCGCCGTGGCGTCGCGCGCGCAAGAACCTTGGCCTGATGATGCGCGAGGGGCTGCTGAAGGAAAACATCGACGGCGAGGCGCTCGACTGGGCGCACAAGCGGCTGCTCGGCCGCTCCGAACAGCGCAAGATCCTGATGATGATCTCGGACGGCGCGCCGGTCGACGATTCGACGCTGTCGGTCAACGCCGGCAACTATCTCGAGCGGCACCTGCGTCACATCATCGAGGAAATCGAGACGCGCTCGCCGGTCGAACTGATCGCCATCGGCATCGGCCACGATGTCACGCGCTACTATCGCCGCGCGGTGACCATTGTGGACGCCGAAGAACTCGGCGGTGCGATCACCGAAAAACTCGCCGAACTGTTCAGCGAAACCCACGAGGCCCCGGCACCGTCGCATGGCCACGGCGCGCGTCGTCGGCGGCTGCATTCGTAATGTCGTCCCTGCGAAGGCAGGACCCATACACCGCAGCCCTTCGAGAAAGCGCTGGAGTCGTCGGCATCAATCATGAAAGTCGGTGGCTATGGGCCCCTGCCTTCGCAGGGGCGACCCGAGGGACAAGCCTTGCATCGTCGCGGCGGGAATTGGCTGAGCGGGTTGCTGTTGCGTTATGCAATCGTCGCGGCCACGACATTGCTCTTCGCCACCGCGCCGACCTCCGCGCAAACGCTCAAGCTCGCCGCCGACAACCATCCGACGTCAATCGAGGTTTCCGCGCGTCCGCTGGCGGGGTTCGATCTGCGTGATCGTTCACGGGTGCAGTTCGGTCAGTTGCGATTTCGCTCCGGCCTGGTGTTGACCTCGCCCTATAGCCGCTTCGGCGGATTGTCGAGCCTGCGGCTCGATGCCAGCGGCGAACGCGTCGTCGCGGCGAGTGACAGGGGCCGCTGGTTCACCGGTCGCATCGTCTATCGCGGCAAGGAGATGATCGGGCTCACTGACGTCGAAACCGCGCCGATGCTGGGTGCCGACGGCCGCACCTTGGCGGCGCACGGCTGGTACGACACCGAGTCGATGGCGCGGGACGGCAACTGGATCTATGTCGGCATCGAGCGTGCCAACCGCATCGTGCGCTTCGACTTCGGCCGCCAGGGCTTGCGTGCCCGCGCCGAGGCCGTGCTGGCGCCTGCCGACATTCGCAAGCTGCCTTATAATTCCGGCCTTGAGGCGCTGGTGGCGGTGCCGAAGGGGTTGCCGCTCGCAGGCTCCTTGATCGCGATCTCGGAGCGCGGTCTCGATGGCGACGGCAACATCAAGGCGTATCTGATCGGCGGGCCGTCGCCGGGCATGTTCGCCGTGCGGCGCACCGAATCCTTCGACATCAGCGATGCCGCGCTGTTGCCGGGCGGCGATCTCCTGCTGCTGGAACGCAAGTTCACGATGATGAACGGCATCGGCATCCGCATCCGCCGTATCGCGCATGCGACGATCGCTCCCGGCGCGACCGTCGACGGTCCTTCGATCTTCGACGCCGATCTCGGTCAGGAGATCGACAATTTCGAGGGGCTTGACGTTCACGTCACCGCCGAGGGCGACACCGTGCTGACGCTGGCGTCGGATGACAACTTTCTGGCGATCCAGCGCACGCTGCTGTTGCAGTTCACGCTGATCGAATGATCGCCTCGGGTGGTACTTGCCGCAGGCTTGGCTTATCTATCGTGAAGAGTCTTTTGTTTGAGCATGATCTTATCCGAAAACCGGTTCCCACTTTTCGGGATCATGCTCCCATCATTGCAGGCCCATGCTCATGAATTCCTATCCGCGCAACGTTTCCGCCGTCATCGATCCGGTCAAACTCGACCGGCTCGCCGAAGTCGCCGTCAAGGTCGGGCTGCAGCTTCAGCCGGGACAGGACGTGTTCCTCACGGCTCCGGCGAGCGCGCTGCCGCTGGTGCGGCGCATCGTTGAACACGCCTATAAGGCCGGCGCGGGTCTGGTGACGCCGATGTTGTCGGATGAGGAAATCACGCTGGCGCGCTATCGCTTCGCGCGCGACGACAGCTTCGACCGCGCTCCCGGCTGGCTCTATGACGGCGTGGCGAAAGCCTTTGACAACAACACCGCGCGGCTCGCCATTGTCGGCGATGATCCGATGCTGCTGTCCGGCGAGGACGCCGCCAAGGTGGCGCGCGCCAGCAAGGCCAATGCGATGGCCTATCAGCCGGCGCTGTCGCGGATCACCGGTTTCGACGTCAATTGGAACATCGTCGCCTATCCCGGTGCGTCATGGGCCAAACTGGTGTTTCCCGGCGACGATGAGGATACGGCGGTCGGCAAGCTGGCGGATGCCATCTTCAAGGCGTCACGGGCGGACAGCGCCGATCCCATCGCGGCATGGGCCGCGCATAACGCCGCGCTGAAGACCCGCACCGACTGGCTCAACGGCCAGCGATTCCACGCGCTGCATTACAGCGGTCCCGGCACCGACCTGACCATTGGGCTGGCGGACGGTCACGAATGGGTCGGCGGCGCGTCGACGGCCAAGAACGGCATCGTCTGCAATCCGAACATTCCGACCGAGGAAGTCTTCACCACGCCGCACGCGCAGCGCGTCGAGGGCAAGGTGCGCAGCACCAAGCCGCTGTCCTATCAGGGCACCCTGATCGAGGATATCGCTGTGCGGTTCGAGGGTGGCCGAATCGTCGAGGCGATCGCCTCGCGCGGCGCCGAGGTGCTGAACAAGGTGCTCGATACCGACGAGGGCGCGCGGCGGCTCGGCGAAGTGGCGCTGGTGCCGCATTCGTCGCCGATCTCGGCCAGCAACATCCTGTTCTACAATACGCTGTTCGACGAGAACGCCTCCTGCCACATCGCGCTCGGCCAGTGCTATTCGAAGTGCTTCGTCGGCGGCGACAAGCTGACGCCGGAGCAGATCGCGGCCCAGGGCGGCAACAAGAGCTTCATCCATATCGACTGGATGATCGGCTCCGACCGGATCGACATCGACGGCATCCATGCCGACGGCCGCCGCGTCCCGGTGTTCCGCAAGGGCGAGTGGGCGGCCTGACCGGCCTCCCGACGCCGCTCTGGGGCTTTCCAGCCCTTGAAAACCGGAATTTAATCCGCGTTTAACCAAAGTCCGCCTTAATAAAGCTGTTCTCGCCCTGTCGGATGACAGGGCCGGGAGCGCAGGGTTTGCCGCCGTTGGGGTCCTCAAGAGGGTCAGAAGGCTAGGCGAGCCGGGCGGAATTTGCTAAGCAGGACTCAAAGCTTGGTTCGGGGTCCGATTGGAACCAGACTGGAATCGGGGCATATGAAAGATCGGAACGGCAGGCAAGCCTCGCCCGCAGACATGCGACGAGGGCTTTCCGGGCAAGACCGTGCGGGACATGTCCCGACGCGGCGATCTGCAGTGCCGAAGCACGATTTCGTCGAGCGCGCCTTCGCAGATCATACCCCGCCGCGCAGACCGTCATCGCAACACGTTTCGTCGCAGCATGTTTTGCCGGAGCACGCTGCACCCAAACACGTCTCGCCCAAACACCTCGCATCCAAGCAAGCCGTACCCAAGCAAGCCGCAGCAAAGCAAGCCGCACCGAAAAAGGTTCGATCTCACCCGTCGCATCATGCGCCGTCGCAGCAGCATGCCGTGCCGCATGTGCGTGTCGCGCGCACGCCGGGGCGGCAAGCCCCCGCCCGCAAAGCTCCGGCGCGGTTGTTTTCCGCGAAGGGTGTCGGAGCCAGCGCGTTCGTCGGCGTTGCGCTGGCATTCTTCGGCTTTGCGCTCGTCTATCAGTCCGACGCCGATGCCAATGTTGCCGATGCCAGTGTCGCCGGCATCGAGACCGTCGCGGCAGTTGAGGCGCCCCGTGCCGACAAGGCAGCGAAGACCTATGCTGCCGTGCTCGATCCGAGCTATTCGCTCGGCGGGCAACCGTCGACCTTCTCCGGCGCCACCCCCCGTGGCTCGCGTTTGCAACTCGCCAGCCTGACCGTTCCGGAAGCCCCGGCGGTCGCAGCACCAGTCGAACCGATGCTGGCGTCGCCACGGGCCGCCGCACCGCTGCCGCCGCCGCGCCCTGAGACACCGCCCGCTATTGTCGCCAACGTGCCGCTGCCGATACCGCGTCCGGCAGCCGCGCAGGCCGCTAACGGTCCGTCGGCCGACGAGATCGCACAATCCAACAAGTCCGTGGCGCTCGCGACCCCGCGCGCCGAAGACGATTCGATCTTCAAGAAGCTGTTCGGCGTATTCCAGGGCAAGGGCCCGACGCTGGCCTTCGCATCGCCCGACGGTGGCGTGTTCAGCGACGGCAGCAGCATGACGCCGGGCAAGTACGACCGCTATACCGCCGTCTACGACATCAGCGCCAAGACCGTTTACATGCCGGACGGCCGCAAGCTGGAAGCCCATTCCGGACTGGGCAGCCGCCTCGACGATCCGCGCTTCGTCCATGAGCGGATGCGCGGCGCGACCCCGCCACACCTCTACGACCTGTCGTGGCGCGAGAAGCCGTTCCACGGCGTGCGCGCGATCCGCCTCAATCCCGTGGGCGGCAACAGCAGCATCTATGGCCGTACCGGGCTGTTGGCCCATACCTACATGCTCGGCCCCAACGGCGATTCCAACGGCTGCGTGTCGTTCAAGGACTACAACGCCTTCATCAAGGCGTTCGAAAGCGGCCAGATCAAGCGTCTCGCCGTCGTCGCCAAGCTCTGATCTGAACTCAACAAAATTCCGTCTCGCGAATTGGTTGGCCGGCGCTATGGCCACGCCGCCGGATTCCGCATGGCTTCCGGCCGCGCCCTGAGGCGTCGGCCTCTGGACGCCATCCCCGCAACGTCGTAGCCAGAACGCGCGCCGGTGTGTCTGCCGGTAGAAAGCGGAGCGGATTGCGTGGTGGAACAACGATCGTCGGATCTCATCTCGGACGTCGAAAAGGGACTTGCAGGCGCGGGCTACATTGCCAGCCGGCAAATCGCCACCGCCGTCTATCTGGCGCAGCAGATTGAGAAGCCGATCCTGGTCGAAGGCCCCGCCGGCGTCGGCAAGACCGAACTGGCAAAGGCGATCGCCGCCTGGCGCGGTCAGAGCATGATCCGCCTGCAATGCTACGAGGGCCTCGACGAGGCCAAGGCGCTGTACGAGTGGAAATACGCCAAGCAGCTTCTCTACACGCAGATTCTGAAAGACAAGCTTGGCGAGGTGCTGGGCGGCGCGGAGACCCTGGCGCAGGCGCTGCACCAGCTTCATGCGTTCGGCGACGTGTTCTTCTCGAAGGAATTCGTCGAGCCGCGCCCGCTGTTGCAGGCGCTGGAGCAGCCGGCCGGCTGCGTGCTGTTGATCGACGAGATCGACAAGTCAGACGCCGAGTTTGAATCGCTGCTTCTGGAAATCCTGTCCGACTTCCAGATCACCATTCCCGAGCTTGGCACCATCTCGGCGGTGGTGCCGCCGACCGTGATCCTCACTTCGAACGGCGAGCGCGATCTTGGCGACGCGCTGAAGCGACGCTGCCTGCATCTGCATATCGGCTTCCCCGAGCAGCGGCTCGAGGAGCGTATCGTCGAGAGCCGCGTGCCGGGCATCGCGCAATCGCTGCGCCGACAACTGGTCGGCTTCATCAACGACCTGCGCACGCTCGACCTCAAGAAGCTGCCGTCGGTCAGCGAGACCATCGACTGGGCGCGCGTGCTGGTGCTGTTGCAGGCCTCCGAACTGGAGCCGGAGATCGTCAAGGAAACGCTCAACGTGCTGTTGAAATACGAGTCCGATATCGAGGCGGCGCTGCCGGAGGTCTCCGGCTTCGTCGCCCGCGCCGGCCGGCAGGGCGTGTTCGGGTAAATGCGGGAGAACCTGCATCGGTTCTTCCGGGCGGCGCGCGGTGTCGGCGTCCACGTCTCGCCCGCCGAAAGCATCGATGCGATGCGCGCCGTCGCCGTGGTCGGATTCGCCGATCGCGATGTGCTGCGCGACACCCTGCTGCTGACGTTGGCGAAGTCCGAGGATGAAAAGCGCGCGTTGAACGATTGTTTCGATCTGTTCTTCGACACGCCTGAGGTCGCCAACTCAAGCCCGCCGCAAGCCGACGAGGCGGAGGCGAAGAACGATGAGGCGGACGATGCGTCCTCGCCTGGAGAGATGCCGTCCGGCGGATCGCAACCCTCCGGTGGTGGTGGCGCGCCGTCCGATTCCAATCTCGGTCAGCTCGCGCAGATGCTGCTGTCGCAGGATCGCAACGCGCTGGCCGCCGCGATGGCCAATGCGGCGAGCGCGGCGTCGCTGTCGGACATCCGCTTCTTCACCCAGCGCGGCATCTTCACCACGCGGATGCTCGATGCGCTCGGTATCGCGCGGCTGCGCGACGATCTCGACCGGCTGACCGAAACCGATCCGGCGACCGCCGAGCGACTGGCGGCGGCAACCGATGCGCTGCGCGAGAGCGTGCGCGAGGCGGTAGCGCAGGCGTTGCTACTCTACGGGCGCGAGGAATCGGAAAACCTGCGTAACGAAATTCTGCGCAACGCGCCGCTGTCGCGCATCGAACCACGACAGGTCGAAGCGATGCGCGCGCTGATCCGCCGGATCGCGCGGCGCCTGCGCGAGCGCTACAGCAAGCCGCGCAAACGACAGCGTCGCGGCCATCTCGACGTGCGCCGCACGCTGCGCCGGAACGCCGCGTGGGGCGGCGTGCCGTTCCTCACCGCATGGAAGCGCAAGCATCGCGACAAGCCGAAGATCGTCGCGCTGTGCGACGTCTCCGGCTCGGTGGCGCGGGTGTCGGATTTCTTTCTGCTGCTGATCCACAGCCTGCACGAGGTGGTGTCCGACGTACGCTCCTTCGCGTTCTCCGGTCATCTGATCGAGGTCAGCGACATTCTGGAAAAGATGCCGCCAGAAGAGGCGATGCGCGAGATCATGGCGAAGGTCGGTTTCGGCTCGTCGGACTACGGCACGTCGCTGGAGAATTTCGAAAAAGGGTGGCTGTCGACGATCACGCCGCAGACCACGGTGATCGTGCTCGGCGACGCCCGCACCAACAACCTCGATCCGCGCGCCGATATCCTGCGCACCATCGGCGAGCGCGCCAAGCGGCTGGTCTGGCTCAACCCGGAAAACCGCATGGCGTGGGGATTCGGCGATTCCGAGATGACGCGCTACTCGACTTTCTGCACGGTGGTGCGCCAATGCGCCACCGCGCAGCAACTTGAACGCGCGGTGTCCGACATTGTCGCGAGCTATCAGTGATGATGCGATGTAATTAGTTATTCTTTCGTCATGGCCGGGCGTGTCCCGGCCATCCACGGCTTATTTGCCGCCATGCTGTAGTGACGTGGATGCCCGGCACAGGGCCGGGCATGACGGAAGGGAGATGCTGAATTTGGGATGAAAACAGAGGTCCAGATGATCGAGGCAGTGATTTTTGATTTCGGCGGCGTTATCACGTCATCGCCGTTCGATGCGTTCGCGCGGTTCGAGACGGAGCGCGGACTTCCGGCCGATATCATTCGTCGCACCAACGCGGCCAACCACCTGGAGAACGCCTGGGCCAAATTCGAGCGCGCCGAGGTCGATCTCGATGCCTTCGACGCACTGTTCGCGGCGGAATCACTGGCGCTCGGCGCCGAGGTGCGTGGCCGCGATGTCTTGCCGCTGTTGTCCGGCGACCTGCGGCCTGAGATGGTCGAGGCATTGCGGCGCATCAAGGCAAAATTCAAGACTGGCTGCATCACCAACAATCTGCCGAACAACGCCATCGGCAGCGCCAGCGGCCGCACGCTCTACGTGGCGGAGGTGATGACGCTGTTCGATCACGTCATCGAGTCGGCGAAGATCGGATTTCGCAAGCCAGATCCGCGCATCTACCAGATGATGATCGAGGCGCTCGGCGTCGATCCGAAAAATTGCGTCTATCTTGACGATCTCGGCGTCAATCTGAAGCCGGCGCGTGCGATGGGCATGACCACCATCAAAGTGCTTTCAGGCGATCAGGCCATTACGGATCTCGAGGCGGCCACGGGCCTCAGTCTTCGCGTCGCTGCGGCCGAATCGTAGACGCGCCTGTGGCGCATCTGAAACGCGCATTGCCCGAAAGCGCCATGCAGCGTTTTCGGGCAAAGACGCTATGACGTTGAAGGTTGGTTAGCCGTTGCCGCCGCTGCCGCCGCCGATAACGGCGCGCACGGTGTCGTCCGGGCCGAAATCCTCGGCGCCATCGACGTACAGCAATGCACTCAGCTTGGTCCGTGCGCGATTGACACGGCTCTTGATGGTGCCGACGGCGCAGCCGCAGATGGCAGCGGCGTCTTCATAGGAGAAGCCCGAGGCCCCGACCAGGATGAGCGCTTCGCGCTGGTCCTGCGGCAGCTTGTCGAGCGCGGCGCGAAACTCCTCGAATTCGAGATGCGCGTTCTGGCCCGGCTGCGATTTCAGCGTCTTGGCGTAGTTTCCTTCGGCATCCTCGACCTCGCGCCGCCGTTTGCGATAATCCGAACGAAACAGGTTGCGCAGAATGGTGAACAACCATGCTGGCAGATTGGAGCCCGGCTGAAACGAGTCGATGTTGGCAAGCGCACGCAACAGCGTCTCCTGAACCAGGTCATCTGCCCGATCACCGTTTCCGCTCAAAGAAATCGCGAAGGCGCGCAAACTCGGAACCGACGCCAAGATGTCGTCGCGAAGCTCATTGGTGAGAGGCATTAGTCCCTCCCGTCTTTGTTGGCGGCGAGATTCGCATCCGGAGAATCGAGTTTCCGAATCAGGTCGGCAAACCGATCAGGCACACCCTGGCGCACGACCTCGTCATACATCGCGCGAAGCTGATGTCCGATGCGGGATTGAATCTCCGCATTTAGGCCACCCTGCTTGCCCGGCTTCTTTGCATCATTCATGGGTTTGTTCCGAATGTCCCGAACGTCTAAGTCTTTTGAATTGCGAAGGAATTTCGCCGGCTGCAGGCCGCCGATCGCGACTGTTCACGGCGGGGTAATGCCGAACATGTTGGAAAGTTCCGACTGTGGTGGAACTTTTATCGAGCTGATACGTAGATAGCGGGCCGGTGGCGCGAAGGCGCTGGCTGGCGCGGAGGATGACAATTGCTCCAGTTTCGCTGCGGCTTCTCATCGGAGCGGATGTCACATCCAGAACCACAGAACTCTGTATTTTATTTTCTAGCGCTTCATGGTCCTGACATTCGCGAAAAGACGGCTGCGAAACGATGCGAATGTTAGAACCGGAACGCCAGATTTCACGCACACAACCCGGATAAGGATGAATGGGGATGTCCCGATCACAGCTCGTTGCTGAGAATTTGCCGCTGCTGCGGCGCTACTCTCGTGCTTTGACAGGGAGCCAAGCATCTGGGGATGCCTATGTCGGCGCCATGCTGGAAGCATTGCTGGAAGACCAGTCGCTGCTCAACGAGGAGCGGGGCGCCAGAGCAGGCTTGTTCCGGCTTTTCACCCAGATCTGGAATTCCGTTTCGGTTAACGGCGATGCCGCGTCGACGGTCAGTTCGTCCGAACACCGGCTGGCCAATATCACGCCGCTACCGCGTCAGGCTTTTCTACTGCTGTCGCTGGAAGGCTTCTCGGAAGAAGAGGTCGCTTTTATTCTGCAGATCGACGTTGCGGATGTGCGCAAGCTGACGGATGAAGCAGGTCAGGAGTTGGCGGCGGAGATTGCTACCGACGTTCTGATCATCGAGGACGAAACCTTCATAGCCATGGATATCGAAAGCCTGGTGAAGAAGCTCGGCCACAATGTCATCGGTGTCGCGCGAACTCATACCGACGCGTTGGCTCTGGCTAAAACCAAGAAGCCGGGATTGATCCTCGCCGATATTCAGCTTGCGGACGGCAGTTCCGGACTGGATGCCGTGAACGATCTCCTGAAAACCTTCGAAGTGCCGGTGGTCTTCATCACCGCCTATCCGGAGCGATTCCTCACCGGCGAGCGGCCCGAGCCAGCGTTCCTGATCTCGAAACCGTTCCAGCC
>JBARXT010000120.1:0-29225 GCA_049647485.1 Xanthobacteraceae bacterium | reverse complement strand
CGAAGAACGCAGGGGCCAGCGTTTTGGTCAGCACGTGCGCCGGCAGGCCGAGTGCCAGCCATGTCAATGTCAGTGCGGTGGCGCGGCTGTCGGCGGCGGTGAACGCGCCGTGCTCGAACAGCAGTCGCACGATGGGTTCGCTCAACAGCATCAATCCAAGGGTCGCCGGTAACGCGAGACCGATGGCGAGTTCGAGCCCGCGCGACGCGGCCTGCGCGAAGGCTGCATTATTGTCACGCGCGGCGCGGGTCAGTTCCGGAACCAGCACGGTGCCCATCGCGACGCCGACAATGCCGAGCGGCAGTTCGATCAGGCGATTGGCGAAGTAGAGCCAGGAGATCGCGGCGGGCGAGCCAGAGGCGATGGCGGCGGCGCCGACGATCATCAGTTGCGGCGATGCGCTCGCGAGCATGCCGGGAATGGCGCGGCCGAAGAAACCGCGCATCTCGCGGTCGAATTTGATGCGAAGCGGTTTCGCGATGCCGCTGCCGCGCGCCGCCAGCGCCGCGAGTTGCAGCAGGCCGGCGAGGCCGACGGTGGCGGACATCAGCAGCGCGGCAACGGCGGGCTCGCGTGGAAACATCAGCAAGGCGACGATGGCGGCGATCAGCGCAATGTTGAACAGCAAAGGCGAAAACGCGGTCAGCGTGAAACGGTGGTGAGCGTTGAGCAGCGCCATCATCACCGTCACCGGGCCGGCGAAGGCGAGATAGGGCAGCATCAGACGGGCATCGCCGATGGCCAGCAGGAACGTGGGCTGACCGACGAAGCCGGGCGCCAGCGCGGCGATCACCAGCGGCATCAGCAAACCGACCAGCGCGGCGACGACGAACACCGCGAGGCTGACGGTGCCGAGCACGCGGCCGGCGAACGCGGCTGCAGCGACAACGCCGTCGCGGTCATGCACGCGCCAGTAGGCGGGCACCAGCGCCGCGTTCAGCGCGCCTTCGGTGAGCAGCCGCCGCACGACGTGGACCAGTTGGAACGCCGCCAGAAAGGCGTCCGCCACCGGCCCCGCACCGAGCAGCGCCGCCATCAAGGCATCGCGCGCAAAACCCATCAGCCGCGAGGCCAGCGTACCGGTGGAAACGGTGAAGATGTGGCGGATCATCAGGCGGGCCGCGCGATCGATTCAAAAGAGGTGGATGCTTGCTGGCGCATGGCCGAACGTGTTAGGCCGCAATCGCTTCTGTCCCGACTTTGATCGGATTTTCCCGGCAACCGCAATCGCCGCAACCGGATTTTTTGACGATGACCTCAGCGACTTACGACGTTCTCGGAATCGGCAATGCCATCTTCGACGTGCTGGTGCGCACCGACGAGACGTTCCTCGCCGCGCAGCAGATGACCAAGGGGTCGATGGCGCTGATCGACGAGGCCCGCGCCAAAGCGATCTACGAGGCGATGGGGCCGGCGACCACGATGTCCGGCGGTTCGGCCGCAAACACGATTGTCGGCGTTGCGGGGTTCGGCGCACGCGCCGCCTATGTCGGCAAGGTGAAGAACGACGAGGTGGGCCGCGCCTACGCGCATGACATTCGCGCCGCCAAAATCGCGTTCGACACGCCGGCGGCGGCCGACGGTCCCGCCACCGGCTGCTCCTACATTCTGGTGACGCCGGACGGCGAGCGCACCATGAATACCTATCTCGGCGCGGCGCAGAACCTGACGGCGAAGGATATCGATCCGGCGCAGATCGCGGCCTCCAGCATCATCTATCTCGAAGGCTACCTGTGGGATCCGCAGAGCGCGAAGGAAGCCTTTCTCAAGGCGTCGGAGATCGCGCACGGTGCGGGCCGCAAGGTGGCGCTGACCTTGTCGGATTCGTTCTGCGTCGATCGCTATCGCGACGAGTTCCTCGACCTGATGCGCCGCAAGGTGGTGGATATCGTGTTCGCCAACGAGAGCGAATTGCACTCGCTGTATCAGACCGCTGATTTCGATACCGGCCTCGGCGCGCTGCGCAAGGATGTCGGGCTTGCGGTGGTGACGCGCAGCGAGAAGGGTTGCGTCGTGATCGAGAACGGCGACACGACGCCGGTGCCGGCGCATCCGATCAAGGAACTGGTGGACACCACCGGCGCGGGCGATCTGTTCGCTGCGGGATTCCTGTTCGGGCTGGTGCGCGGCGCGAGCCGCGCCGATGCCGCGCGTCTCGGCGGGCTTGCCGCGGCGGAAGTGATTCAGCACATCGGCGCGCGGCCGCAAGTGTCGTTGAAGGATCTCGCGCAGCAGAACGGGTTGCCGGTGTAAACCGCCGTCATGCCCGGCCGTGACGAGGTGCTGTCGTCATCCTGAGGTGCGCGCTCTTGCGCGCCTCGAAGGATGAGCTTTGTGCTCCGTCGCCCTTCGAGGCTCGCAAGAGCTCGCACATCAGGGTGACGGTAGGCCGTTGATCGATCACGCCGTCTTCGCCGCCTTCAGGCCCAGTCGCTTCTCGACGTCGTCGCGCATGACGAACTTCTGAATCTTCCCCGTTACCGTCATCGGGAATTCCTCGACGAATTCGACATAGCGCGGGATCTTGTTGTGCGCGATCTGGCCCTCGCAGAAGGTGCGCACCTCGGCTTCGGTGAGCGTCTCGTCGGCGCGAATGCGAACCCACGCGCACAATTCCTCGCCGTAGCGCTGGTCGGCGACGCCGAAAATTTGCACGTCCTGAATCTTCGGATGGCGATAGAGAAATTCCTCGATCTCGCGCGGATAAAGATTTTCGCCGCCGCGGATCACCATATCCTTGATGCGGCCGACGATGTTGCAATAGCCCTCGTCGTCGATCACGGCGAGGTCGCCGGTGTGCATCCAGCCGCCTTGGTCGAGCACATCCGCGGTCTTCTCCGCGTCGTCCCAATAGCCGAGCATCACGCTGTAGCCGCGTGTGCATAGTTCGCCGCGCTCGCCGCGCGGCACCACGCGGCCTTCGAGATCGATCACCTTGACCTCGACGTGCGGATGGATGCGGCCGACGGTGGAGACGCGGCGTTCCAGCGGATCGTCGGTGGAGCTTTGGAAACTCACCGGACTGGTCTCGGTCATGCCGTAGGCGATGGTCACCTCGCGCATGTTCATTTCGTCGTTGACGCGTTTCATCACTTCGATCGGGCACGGCGCGCCGGCCATGATGCCGGTGCGCAGCGACGAGAGGTCGAACGTCTTGAAGTCGGGATGATCGAGTTCGGCGATGAACATGGTCGGCACACCGTACAGCGTCGTGCATTTTTCGGCGGCGACGGTTTGCAGCGTCGCGAGCGGATCGAAACCCTCGCCGGGATAAACCATGGTGGCGCCCAACGTCACCGAGGCGAGGTTGCCCATCACCATACCGAAACAGTGATAGAGCGGCACCGGAATGCAGATGCGATCCTGTTCGGTGAGGCGCATGGCGCGGCCGGTGAAGTAGCCGTTGTTGAGGATGTTGTGATGCGTCAGCGTCACGCCCTTCGGCGAGCCGGTGGTGCCGCTGGTGAACTGGATGTTCACGGGATCGTCGAACTGCAAGGTCTGGCTCAGCGCCGCGATCTGCTCGCGATGGCGCGGCCCGCCCATCTTCGTCACGTCCTCGAAGGCGAGGGTGCCGGCTGCTTTGGGCCCGCCGACCTGGATCACCGCGCGCAAGTCCGGCAGCCGCTTCGATTGCAGGTTGCCCGGCTCGGCGCGTGCCAGTTCCGGCAGCAGCGTGTTGAGCATCTCCATGTATTTGCTGGTCTTGAATTCGGTGGCGGTGACCAGCGCCGCACAGCCGACCTTGCCGAGCGCGAATTCCAGCTCGCTGAGGCGATAGGCCGGATTGATGGTGACGAGGATCAGGCCGGCACGGGCGGCGGCGAATTGCGTCAGCGTCCATTCCGGCCGGTTGAGCGACCAGATGCCGATGCGCGCGCCGCGCTCGAGTCCGAGCGCGAGAAAGCCGGCGGCAAGATCGTCGACCCGTGCGGCGAATTCGCGCCAGGTCCAGCGCACGTTGTGACTCGGCGACACCAGCGCTTCGCGGTCGCCCCAGCGCGAGACGGCACGCTCAAGCGCCGTGCCGATGGTTTCGCCCAGCAGCGGCGCATCCGAGGTGCCGCAGACATAACTGTCGAGGGGCTTTGTCATGGCGAAACGTCCTTGATCCTGATGGCGTGATGCAAAGACCGGCGGGCGGCGCCGCCCGCCGGGAATCTCGTCATGGTCAGGCTGCGCGCTGGCTGCCGAGTCCGGCATAGACGCCGGATTCAAACGCGGCGAACGACGACAGGCACAGCGGGTCCGCGAACGGCAGCACCTGCATCAGGATCACGCCGGTGATGTCGCGTGCCGGATCGATCCAATAGTAGGTGTTGGCCAGACCGGCCCAGGCGAGGCTGCCGGGGCTGCGGCCTTCCGGCGTTTGCGCGGTGTTGATCATGAAGCTGAGGCCCCATTTCTTCGCCATGCCGGGATAGAGATCGACGTCGTTGGTGGCAAAGGCGACAGCCGATGTCATCTTGCCCATGTTGATGTCGCCGATGTGGTTCTGTCCCATCGTCGCGACGGTTTCCGGCTTCAACACCTGAGCGCCGTTGCCGCGCCCCTTGTTGAGGATCATCTGGGTGAACTTGATGTAGTCGGCGGCCGTGCCGTAGAGACCGCCGCCGCCCATCTCGAACTCCGGATTCTGCTCCAGTTCGAACGGAATCGCTTGCAGTGAACCGTCCTCGCCGCGCGCATGCATCCCCACCAGCCGTTGACGCATCGCATCGGTGATCTTGAAACCGGTGTCGTCCATGCCGAGCGGCTTGAACATGTTCTCGCGCAGATACTCGCCGAGCCGCTTGCCGCTGATCGCTTCGATCGCCTTGCCGATGAAGTCGATATTGGTGCCGTATTCCCAGCGCGTGCCGGGGTCGGTCATGATAGGCGTCTTCAATGCGGCGTTCTGGCACGAGGTGATGCCGGGTGTGCCGGTTTTCTCGAGATACTTGACCATGTCGCCGTTCCACATATCGTAGCAGAAGCCGGCGGTGTGGGTCATGAGGTGACGTAGCGTGATCGGCTTGGTCGCCGCGCGCAGTTTCGGATTGCCGCTCGCATCAAAACCTTCCAGCACTTGCGGCGCGGCGAGATCGGGCAGCACCTCGCCGATCGGATCGTCGAGCGACAGCTTGCCCTGCTCGACAAGCTGCATGGCGCCGGCCGAAGTGATTGCCTTGGTCATGGACGCGATCCAGAACACGCTGTCCTGCGTCATGTCGACGCCGGTGCCGAGATCGCGTTTGCCGAACGCGCCCTCATAAAGGATGTCCTTGCCGGTGGCGGCGATGGCGACGACGCCGGGAATTTCCTTGGTATTGCTTGCCTGTTGCAACGCCTGGTCGATCTGAGCCTTGCTTTGCATATGTACCTCCCTGGTCTTTTTTGATCGCGACTGAGTTTCCCCCGAGGCCGCGCATCCGGCAAGTAAGGCCAAAGTGATAGGTCTGTGCTGCATTGCACCTGGACACCAAACTTCCCCCTGTTTCGGGGGAGTTAAGCGCGGCCAAGCCGTGAAATGCTGATGGTGAGGCTTGTCGTCGCGGCCCCGCGCCTTGCGCAAGCGATCGAACTCGGATTTAAACCGGCGCTCGCGCAAGGGGTTGCGCGTCGCTTTGGGGGTAACGTCATGAGAATTTGGGTGCTGGCCGCGCTCGGCCTGACTTTGGCCGGCTGCAACACGACACAGACCGGATCGCCGACCGCGTCCACCGCGCCGGCTGCGACGCCCGCGGCCGCGACGGCGGAAGCCTTGCCGCCGATCTACGAACCGCTGATCGACATGCACCGCGTCAATCCGACGAAATATGCCCGCGATCTCGCCGAGTGCCGGCAACAGGCCGCGCCGCAGGAAGCGGCGGCGCGCGCAGCGCGTCAGCAGCAGGCGGCGGGAAAGGCGGTTGCGGTCGGCGCCGCGGTGGCGAGTTTCATTCCGGTGTCGGGCTTCCGGCAGGCGCGGACGCTGTACCATGCCACCAGCGCGGCGCAGGACGTCGGCGCGGCGACCGCTGAAGCCGGTGCTATCAGCGCCGATCAGGCGACTGCGGATTACGCACTGGTGGTCAACACCTGCCTGACGCACAAGCGGTACCGCGTGCTGCGCTGACGCGGAAAGCGCTACGAATCCTAACGGCAGGCTTTGCCGTTAGGCACTCTTGCGAATTCATTCCCCTCCGGTCAATTTCGCGGCGGGAGGATCAATCGTGACCGATAATTCCTGGACCGCCGAACGCGAGGATCGCGTCCGATCGAGCTTTGCCAGGCAAGGCTTGATGGCAACGCTGGGCGCGACCCTCGAGAAGGTCGAGCCCGGCCGTGTCGAGGTCGCGCTGACGCCGGCACCTGCGATTACGCAACAGCATGGATTCGTCCATGCCGGCGCGGTGAGCGCGATCGCCGATTCCGCCGCGGGCTATGCCACCATGAGCCTGCTGCCGCTCGATACGTCGGTGCTGACGACCGAATTCAAGATCAACTTGATCGCGCCGGCTACAGGCGATCGCATTGTCGCGCGTGGCGAGGTGGTGAAAGCCGGCAGGACTCTCACCATCGCGCAAACCCGTGTTGTCGCCGTGACGGGCAGCACGGAGAAACTGGTGGCGCTGCTGGTTGCAACGATGATGGCGATTCGCGATCGCGAGGATGTCAGCGAATAGCAGCGTGAGAGCCTTCACCGTTCAGGAAACAGGGAAAGGCTCTGGCTTCTTATATTGACAGGTTTTCCTCACGCGAACCGGGTTCCACTTCGCTCGAAAACGCTCTACTCGCCGCCGAACTGGCCGTGACGGCCGATGCCGGAGGCAAAGCGCGTTGCGCCCGCCAGCGTCTCGCCGGAATTGATCACCTCGAGCCCGCCGCGCATTTCGTTGGCGATGGCTTCTTCCTCGTCGGCGATGTCCCATTGCTTGAGCGCCGACATCCGGTCCGCGCGCATGCAGGTCTGCGGGAATTGCGCGATCTCTTTGGCAATGGCGACCGCCTCGGCGCGCGCCGTGCCGTTCGGCACCACGCGGTTGGCGAGCCCCATGCTCAGTGCTTCGGCGGCCGCGACCGGACGGCCGGTCAGGATCAGGTCCATGGCGCGGGAATGGCCGATCAGGCGCGGTAGGCGAATGGTACCGAGATCGATCAGCGGCACGCCGAAGCGGCGGCAGAACACCCCGAATGTCGCGCCTTCGCCGACCACGCGCATGTCGCACAGCAGCGAGAGTTCGAGGCCGCCGGCGACGGCGAAGCCTTCGATCGCGCCGATCACCGGCTTCGACAGCCGCAGCCGGCTCGGCCCCATCGGGGCAATAGAGTCGTGGCCGCCGATCTCGCGGCGCTTCTCGATGTCGCCGGCCGCGACGGCTTTCAGGTCCGCACCGGCGCAGAAATGGCCGCCGACGCCGGTGAACACCGCAACCGATGCGCTGTCGTCGGCATCGAATGCAAGGAACGTGTCGTAGAGGATGCGCGCGGTGCGGCCGTTGACGGCGTTGCGTCGCTCCGGGCGATTGATCGAGATGATGGTGACGGGGCCGTCGCGCTCGACGAGAACGGCATTGTCATCGGTCATGGGGCGTTCTCCAATTCACTTCCGTCATGCCCGTGCAGCCGTTCGAAGAACGGCGTCGCTACGCACGCCTATGTCACGGGCATCCACGTCTTGATGCGTCTCCAGTAAGGAAGACGTGGATGGCCGGGTCAAGCCCGGCCATGACGTGCGGAGAGGATTGCGAGTAGCGGAGAGGATCGCGAGTAAATGAGCGAGAGGCGCGGGTTGCTCGCTTATCCCACCTTCAACTCGTTCCCCGTCAGCCGCCGATAGGCATCGAGATAGCGCTTGCTGGTGGCGTCCACCACGGAAGCCGGCAACGGCGGCGCCGGGGCTTCGCCGTTCCAGCGGCCGGCGCGGCGCTCGGTGTCGAGATAGTCGCGCAGCGGTTGCTTGTCGAAGCTCGCTTGCGCCCGACCCGGCTCGTAGGCATCCACCGCCCAGAAGCGTGAACTGTCCGGCGTCATCACCTCGTCGATCAGGATGACGTTGCCGGCCTTGTCACGGCCGAATTCGAACTTGGTGTCGGCGATGATGATGCCGCGTCCGCGGGCGATGGTCTCGCCCTTGGCATAGACCGCGCGGGTCATCGTCTCCAGCGCGGCGGTCGCGTCCGCGCCGATGATCTCGCGCATTCGCGCCACGGTGATGTTCTCGTCGTGGCCGGTTTCGGCCTTGGTCGCCGGGCTGAAAATCGCGGGCTCCAGCTTGATGCTCTCGATCAGTCCCGCCGGCAGTGTCTCGCCCGCCAGCGTTCCGGATTGCGCATATTCCTTCCAGGCCGAGCCGGAGAGATAGCCGCGGATCACGCATTCGATGGGGAATACGGTGGTGCGCTTGCACAGCATCGCACGGCCTGCAAGTGACGCGCGATGGTCGCGCAGCGCCGGCACCTGCGCGATGATTTCGTCGGCGTTGGCGCTGATCATGTGATGCGGCACGGTGTCGCCAAGCTGGCGGAACCAGAACGCGCTGGTCTGGGTCAGCACCGCGCCCTTCATCGGAATGGTCTCGTTCATCACCACGTCGAAGGCGCTGATGCGGTCGGTGGTCACCAGTAGCACGCGGTCGTCGCCGGCGTCATAGATATCGCGCACCTTGCCGCGCCCGAGCCGTGGCAGGGGCAGGTCGCTGGCGAGCATCGTGGTCATGGTGGGTCACTTCCAGGCAGGACGGAAAGCCCGGTGATACGCCGGGCCGGGCCGCCTGAAAAGTCCTATCGCTCCGGCAGCGGGATGAATTCGGTCTCGTCCGGCACCACTTCGAAGCGCCCGCTTTTCCAGTCATCCTTGGCCTGCTCGATGCGCTCCTTGCTGGAGGACACGAAATTCCACCAGACGTAGCGCGGGCCTTCCAGCGCAGTGCCGCCGAGGAACATCATGCGGGTCGGCCGCGTTGCGCGCACGGTGATGCGGTCGCCGGGGCGGAAGATCAGCATGCGCGGGCTCTCGTAACGGTCCCCTGCGATCTCGACCTCGCCATCGACGACATAGATCGCGCGCTCCTCATGATCGGCGTCGAGCGGTACGCTCTTGCCTTCGTCGAGCGAGACCTCGGCGTAGAACCACGGCGACACCATGTCGACCTTCGAGGCCACGCCGAACGAACTGCCGGCGATGACGCGCGCGGTGAAGCCGGTGTCCTGCACGCTTGGCAGGCTTTCCGCGCCGTAGTGTTGGAAGCTGGGTGCGATTTCCTCGCGATCCTTCGGTAGCGCGATCCAGCTTTGCAGGCCGAGCATTTTCTGACCGTTGGCGCGTTGCACGTCCGGCGTGCGCTCGGAATGCGCGATGCCGCGTCCGGCGGTCATCAGGTTCATGGCGCCGGGCTGGATCTCCTGCACGTTGCCCTCGCTGTCGCGATGCATGATCGAGCCGTCGAACAGGTAGGTGACGGTGGCGAGGCCGATATGCGGATGCGGCCGCACGTCCATGCCTTGCCCGGAGACGAATTGCACCGGCCCGAAGTGGTCGAAGAAGATGAAGGGACCGACCATCTGCCGCTTGCCGTGCGGCAACGCGCGACGCACCTCAAAACCGTCGCCGAGATCGCGGGTGCGCGGTACGATGACGAGATCGAGTGCGTCGCAGGTCTGTGGGTCGCCAAGGATCGGATCGTTGGACGGCATCCAGCTCATGAGGCACCTCGTTGTTCCCGGAAACGGGCCGTCATTATCCTGCCCTACGGGCCGTGTTTCAAGGCAAAGGGCCGTGCATTTCACGGAGGCGTGTCCGCGCGGCTGCGAGAGGAGCGTGAGATGACCGATGGGACCTATCCGCCGCTCGACACCCTGAAGCCGGTCGCAAATGACGTCTGGATCGTTGACGGGCCGTTGATCCGCTTCGGTCCTCCATTATTGAGAATGCCGTTTCCGACGCGAATGACGATCATCCGATGCGACGGCAGATTGTTCGTGCACTCACCGACGGCGCTAACCGATGCATTGAGAGTGGAAATCGCCGCGGTCGGCGTGCCACGCTGGATCGTCGGCCCCAACCGCATTCACTACTGGTGGATTCCGGACTGGCATAAAGCGTTTCCAGATGCCGCGGTTTATCTTGCGCCGCGGGTGCGCGAGCAGGCTGGGGCGCGGATCGATTTCCATTGTTTAACGCTCGATCAGACCGACGGCTACCCATGGGATGAAGCGATCGCTACGCTGCCGGTTGCCGGACGTTACATGACGGAAGTTGTCTTCTTCCATCGCTTGAGCCGAACGCTGATTCTGACGGACTTCATCGAGAATTTCGAAGCGGACAAGCTGTCGTCGTGGTGGATGCGGGTGCTGACGCGGCTCGGCGGCGTGCGCGATCCCGATGGGTCGATGCCGCGCGATATGCGCGCAACGTACAGCGATCGCGCCACGTTGAAAGCGGCGGTCGAAACCATGATCGGCTGGAATCCGGAGCGCGTGATTCTCGCGCACGGCCGCTGGTATCCGAGCGATGGCACGAACGAGTTGCGCCGCGCCTTCCGTTGGTTGCTTGCATGAGAAGTTGTTGCGCGAAAGTCGAATGTTTCCGAGGCGACACCATGCTACAAGCATTCGGTCACAGGGAGGACACCATGCCGAAAGCTTATTGGATCGCTCGCGTCTCGGTTCGCGAGCCTGACCGTTATCCGGAGTATGTCGCGACGGCGCGACCGGCCTTCGAAAAGTTTGGTGCAAAATTCCTGGTGCGCGGCGGCGCGTTCGAGGCGCTGGAAGGCGATAACCGCAATCGCAACGTCGTGATCGAATTCCCCGATCGCGAGACCGCATTGGCCTGTTACAACAGCTCCGAATATCAGGCGGCGATCCGTATCCGTCAGCAGATCGCCGACGGCGATGTCGTCATCGTCGACGGCGTGTCGTAGGGTTTAGAGGCTGTCAGTTAGATAGAACCATCCGTCGTCATGCGCGGACTTGATCCGCGCATCCATCTTCTTCAAAATGATGGATTGCCGGGTCAAGCCCGGCAATGACGTTCTATCGAGACATCTGCCATAGACTACTCGGCAGAAAGCGCCGTCAGGCGCGGCCGAGCTGGATCGCGCTAGCGGCGCGGTCGTAAGTTTCCAGCGATAGGATAGCGTCGGCGAATTTTTCCGCCTGGCCATCAAGCACTGGCCGCGCCAGCGTCAGAAATTTCTGGCGCATCGCCGCCGAGTCCGGAAACGAAGCCGGCTCGCCCGACGGATCGGGATAGAGTTCTTCGTGAACGCCGTCGTCGGTGGTCACGGTGACCCGCGCGCCGAACGGATGGGTACGGCCGACTTCGAGGCGGTCGTCCTGCACGACATCGATCTTGTCGGCCAGCGCGTTGATCGCCCTGTCGCCGAGCCGCGCATAGTCGTCCCAGCCGAAGCGGCCCTGGTCGAGCGCCAGCGCGCCGGTGAAGAACATCGAGAACTGACCGCCGACGATCGAGGTCGGATGCCGCTTGGTCGGCGCATCGCCGGTCAGCGTGATGCCGTTGCGATGCAGGCCGATCTCGACGCGCTTGATCTGGTCCGGTGTGAGATTGTGGGCGCGGCGCATCGCCAGCAGCGCATCAATGGCGGCGTGGGTGTAGCGGCAGCTCGGATAGGGCTTCACGCCGATCTTCATGGTCTCGTAGACCTTGCCGAGATCAGCCACCGCCTTGTCCGGATGGGCGTCGTCGGTGTAGCCGACAAGAAGGCCGTGCTTGCCTTCCACCGATTCCGATGAGCCGATGAAGCCGTCGCGCGCGAGCGTCGCGGCGATCACGCCGTTCATGGCCGCCGCACCGACCTGATAGCGCTTGTTCCACGAGCCGCTGACGAGGAATTGCAGCGAGCCCGCAGCCTGGCTGCCGGAAACGCCGAAGGCGGACACGATCTGCTCTTTGGTCAAGCCGAACAGTTTCGCCGCCGCCGCCGCCGCGCCATAGGTACCTGCGGTCGCGGTCGGATGGAAGCCGCGCGCGTAGTGCGAGGTCGGGTCGAGTGCGTTGCCGAGCCGGCAGCACACTTCATAGCCGGCGACGATGGCAGTGAGTACGTCACGTCCCGAAGCGTTCACCATCTCGCCGGCGGCGAAGGCGGCGGGCACCACCGGTGCACTCGGGTGCAGCGAGGAATCGGCATGGGTGTCGTCGAAGTCGAGCGAATGGCCGAGCGCGCCGTTGAGCAGTGCCGCCACCGCCGGCGTCCAGGTCTTGCTGTCGCCGACGACGGTGGCGTCGCCGTCGTGATCGAGACCGAGCGCTTTCAGCATGCCCAACAGCGAAGGTGTCGACTCCGCCTCGCGCCGCGCCCGCACCGCGCTGCCGAGAAAATCCAGCGTCAGGTGTTTGGCCCGCTCCAGCACCTCGCGCGGAATGGCGTCATAGGTGAGGTCGGCCACGTAGGCGGCGAGCTTGGCGGTTTCGTCGGTCATGGCAGTGTCCTTGCGATGCGCGGCACGTTAATCTCAGGACATTCGCCGTTCAAGCCGTGGCGATGCAACGCTGCGCTGCTCAACGTGCCTTTAACGCCTCAAGGGCATGCCGTGACAGGCTGGCTGCGTCGCGGTCGCCGGTTGCTGCCCGGTTCATGATGGCGTTGGTGAGAAATCCCGCCACGTCCGACGGCAAACGCAGCGGCAGCGCGTCGAGGCATAACTCCAGCGCATCGGCCATGGCGGCGAGGGCCTCCGGACCGAACGCCTGCGCGCGCGGCGCATCGGGGATCGGCTCCGGCGTCGGGTCGGATTCATCGCGCGACGGGGCGCTGCCGAGGCGCGCGGCTTCGGTCAGCACCGAAAGGTAGATCAGTGCGGTGTCGGAAAGCTGCGCTTCGTCGGTTTCGCCGGCCTTCGCCAGTGCGACGATACGCCGGGCCAGTCGCCCGCGATTGGCCTCGGTGTCCGCATCGGGTCCCTCACGTTCGAGAAACTGGGCCCAGGCGCTGTCGAATGCGCGCGCCAGAGCCAGCTTGGTTTGATCGTCTGCTTCAGGGGAAATGGCGGTCATCCTTCATCAACCATCGGCGCAATGCCCGGTTCCCGGGCGCAATTGTCAGGCGGATGTTGCGCGGCGGCGCAACCCTTTCTGTTCCATGCGCCATAGCAACAGGTCGATGCGATCCTGTCCGAAGAACGGCTCTTTTTCGAACACGAAAGTCGGCACGCCCCAACGGCCCGATGCGGCGTGATCCTCTTCATTGCCGGCGATGATCTGCTCGTAGCGGTCGGGATCGGCGGCAATCGCGGCATCCATCGCTGCGAGGTCGAAGCCGGCGGCGGACGCTGCCTTGGCCAGATGGTCGCCCTCGTGCCAGTTCTTGATATTGCCGTTCCACAGCACCGGCGCGACCGCGCCGACGAAGGCGAGTGCGCGGCCGTTCTGCTGCGCCGCCGCAACCAGTCGGGTGAGGCGATGGATATAGGGTTGCTCCGCCGCCACCTCCAGCGTCGTCATGTTCTGAACGATAGGGTCGGGCTGCGGAAAGCGAAAGGGAATGCCCTCACGCTCCGCGACGCGGCGGCTGTCGAGCACGACGTAGAAGGCGAAGCGCGGATCGGCCCGCTTGAAAAAGCCGGGGACGCGCACTGCCAGCGGATAGACCGGACGCAGGTTCACGGTAACGTCGTATGCGGCCACCAGCTTTTGCGTTTTTGGAATTGCAAGGTAGCTGTAGGGGCTGCGGAACGACCAGAACAGATCGACGGTGAATGCCATGGATACGCTGCCGGTAAGCCTGAGTGAAGGGTGACGCGACCATAGCCCCAGCCGGACGGCTGCGTCCATGCGCCGCCCCGCGCGAGGCAGGCGCATGAGCCGCGCATGGCGCGATGTGGTCGATTGGCTGACCGCGCGCCGGGCGCAGTTCGCGCTGGGCCTGCGGGTGATGACCGCGGCACTGGCGGCGCTTACGGTGGCGCTGGCGTTGCGGTTGCCGCTGCCGCTCTGGGCGGTGCTGACGGCCGTGATCGTGACGCAGATGAGCGTCGGCCGTTCTATCAAGGTGACGACCGACTATCTGATCGGCACCATCGGCGGCGCGATCTATGGCGGCGTTATCGCGGTGCTGTTTCCGCATGCGAGCGAACTGGCATTGCTCGCGGTGCTGGCGCTGGCGGTAGCGCCGCTCGCCGTGGTGGCGGCGATCAATCCCAGCTTCAACGTTGCGCCGGTCACCGCGATCATCGTGCTGCTGTTGCCGTCGATGACCCATAGCAGTCCGCTGGAATCGGCCATCGACCGGGTGATCGAGGTGGCGGTTGGCGCCTTCGTTGGGCTCGTGGTGTCGTTCGCGGTGTTGCCGTCGCGCGCGCACAACCTCGCCATCTCGGCTGCGGCGCGAATGCTGGATCAGATCGCGGTGGCGCTGGACGAGTTGTTGAAAGGGCTGGCGCATGGTCTCGACAGCGAAACGTTGCATCGTTTGCAGGATAGCATCGGCGAAGCGCTGGTCGGCCTCAATAGCGTCGCGGTGGAAGCGGAGCGCGAGCGGGTGGCATGGCTCGCGGTGGGGCCGGATACCGGACCATTGCTTCGTACATTGCTGCGGCTGCGCCACGATCTGGTGATGATCGGCCGCGCCACGGTGGTGCGGCTGCCGCCCGATCTGCAATCTCGGCTGGCTGCGGCGCAGACCGAAGTGCGCGTCACGGCGGTGGCGTATCTTCGGGGGAGCAAGGCCGCGCTGGTGCAAAGGGCGGCGCCGCCATCGCTGAACGAGTTCGAGCAGGCGCTGCGCGGCTATACCGAAGCCGTTACGACCTTGCGTCGCGAGGGCCGCACCCGTGAACTGCCAGTCGATGTGATCGAGCGCTTCTTCATGGTCGGGTTCGCGCTCGAGCAATTGCATCAAAATTTCATCGATCTGCGGCGTTGCGTCACCAGTTGGAGCGGCGCGCAACGCGCGTCGTTTGGCCGCTCGGCGGCGTGAGGGCGCCGCACCTCGCCCCGTCGCCACGACCTGCCTATATTTCCCAGATTGCCAACAGGCGAGTACAGGGATGCAGACCGATCGCATGGCGAAGCACGTCCGGCGGGCGGACAAGCCGAAACGCGCGGCTGCCGAAATGGATTGCGCCACGGCATTTCAGGCGATGGCGCGGGATTGCCTCACGCGCATGCAAGCCCAGCATCCCGAAACCATTGCGGGCGATGCCGAGGCCCTTCACCAGATGCGGGTCGCCATCTCGCGATTGCGCGCCGTGGTCGCATTCTTCGCGCCGATGAGTTCCGATGCGGCATGGCCGAGGCTGAACACGGAGCTGGCGTGGCTCTATGCCCTGTTGGGAGACGCGCGCGATGCCGACGTCATGGAGGCGCTCGCACACCACAAGCGATATCGGAAATGGGCGGCGGGCATCGTTGCGCATGACGACAAGGAACACGACAGGCTTTATCGCCGCGTCGTCGCCGGCCTGCGGTCGAAGCGCTTCCAGCGATTGATGGATGCGTTATTCCGGTGGGTGGAGCACGGGCCATGGCTGACGCGGCGGGATGACGCACAGCGCCGACGGACCGAATCGCTGGGGCAATATCGCCAATGCAAACTGGAGCACTGGCGCATACGCTTGATCCGCAAAGGACGCGACCTTGCGACGATGGGCGGCAAGCGCCGCCACCGTCTGCGCATCAAGGTCAAGCGTTATCGTTACGCATTAGAAGCGTTGGGCGATATTTGTCCGCCCGCTGCCCGCACGGAGCTGCGCCATCGGCGCAAGCCGGCGAAAGGGTTGCAGCGAGCGCTCGGCGATTTGCGCGATTTGCAACACCTTCGCCGCATCGGCGCGTCGTCGCGAAAGCCGCCCGGCTATGCAAAGCTGAAGAAGCAATTGCTGGCGACGGCGCATGCGGCATGGCGCGACCTCTTGCTGCCCCGGTTATGACTTCGGTATCTTCATTCTGGAAAAACGCGATAAGATCGTGTGCGCGGATTGAGCTTGTCGCTCCACAACCGCACAGGTCGAATAACAAGAAACGGAGAAACAGATGCTGATTCCGTTGGCCGACGTGCCGCGCTGGTATGCCGATCGCAAGCCGAAGGACACCGTTGCGGTCCGGCATGGCACCGAAGAACTGACGTGGGAAATGCTGGAACGCAATGCGAATCGCCGTGCGCGGGCCTTCGCGGAGCGCGGCGTCAAAGCCGGCGATTTCGTCGCCATCGGTCTGCCCAACAGCAATGCGTTTTATGAAACCAGTTTCGCGGTGTGGAAACTCGGCGCAACGCCGACGTCGCTGTCGCATCGGCTGCCGCGCGGCGAGGCGGCCGCGATCCTCGATATACTGAAGCCGTCGCTGGTGGTTGGCGGCGAGCCGGACTGGAACGCGCCGAATTCCGTGCCGCGCGATTTCGTCCCCGAAGGCGTGTCCGACGAGCCGCTTGATCGGCCGGTGGCGCGCTACTGGAAAGCGATGACCAGCGGCGGTTCGACCGGCCGCCCGAAAGTGATTCTCGATCATCAGCCGGCGGTGACCGACACCGCGGTCGCGCCGCCATTGCTGATGGAGTCGGGCGCGGCGCTGCTCAATCCAGGGCCGCTCTATCACAACGCGCCGTTCATCGTGTCGCATTTTGCGCTGTTCGGCGGCGGCAGCGTCACCGGCATGGTGAAGTTCGACGCCGAGGAGGCGTTGCGCCTGATCGACCGTCACAAGCTCGAATGGATCAACTTCGTGCCGACCATGATGCATCGCATCTGGTCGCTGCCGGAAGAGGTGCGCAATCGCTACGACGTGTCGAGTCTCAAGACCGTATTCCACATGGCGGCGCCGATGCCGTTGTGGCTGAAGGAAAAATGGATCGAATGGCTCGGCCCGGAGAAGGTCTACGAACTTTATGGCGGCACCGAACGACAGGGCCGCACGGTGATTTCCGGGACTGAATGGCTGGAGCATCGCGGCTCGGTCGGCAAGGTCGATCCCACCGCGTGCGCCATTCGCATCATCGGCGAGGATGGCAACGACGTGCCGCAGGGCGAGACCGGCGAGGTCTATTTCATGCCGGTCGACGGCGTCGGCTCCACCTATCATTACATCGGCGCCGATCCGAAACGGCGTAGCGACGGCTGGGAGTCCATCGGCGACGTCGGGCGGCTCGATGAAGACGGCTACCTCTATCTCGGCGACCGCCTCACCGACATGATCCTGCGCGGCGGCGCCAATCTTTATCCGGCCGAGATCGAGGCCGCGGTGCTGGCGCATCCCGACGTGCATTCGAGTATCGTGGTGGGACTCCCCGATCCGGAACTCGGCAACCGTATTCACGCGATCATCGAGATCAATGACGGAGCCGATTCCCGTGCTGTCATCAACGGCATGAATGCGGTGCTGGCCGATCGGATCAGCCGCAACAAGCATCCCGAAAGCTATGAGGTCTCGCTGGTGACCCTGCGTGACGATTCCGGTAAGGCGCGGCGCACGCTGCTGCGCGAGGAACGGCTGACGTGGTTGAAAGAGGGGCGCGACTTTCGCCTCTATGCGGATCGGCCGGGGAGGATAGCGCAATGACATCGCAATCGACCGTTGCGAAACTGCTGACGGATCAGATCGTCGATCCCGACACGCAATGGAGTCTCGGCACCTTCGGTGCCATCGCCGAATTCGCCCGTGATCGCGACGAGCCGGTGGCGCTCACGGCAACGGGCGATGACGTCGCGGCAGTTACCGCGCGCGGCGGCATCGCGATTCGTGTGCATGAGGATATGCGTCCGTTCGCCTCGGAGAGCCTTGCGAAGCAGCACTGGAATCATCGCGTGGCGATCTGTCTGCCGGAAGATGCCTGCGCCATGAGCCGCCGCGGCGTATTGACCGAACTTGGCGCTGATACGGAAGCGTTGCGCGAACAGGATCGTGACGGCGTGCTGTTCGATCTCGGCCTCGGCGCGCCGCAGGCCGACCTCTGCATCCGCGTCGCCGATCCGCATGTTGCGGGCGAATTGCGCAATCATGTCGGTCGCGCGGTGTTCGAGCCGGGCAATCCGGCGATGGGCGTGATCCTGGCCGCCAACCCGCACCGGGTCTTCATCAGTCGTATCGGACGCGCGGAGGTCTATCAGCCGATTCCGCCGCATGACGGCAAAAGCCCGGAAGGGCCGCATACGCATGTGCTGCCGAAACTTCTGAAGAGCGGCCGCACGCACCCGGCTACCGAGCCGATCCCGGAGGGTTTTGTGCCTTGCGCGCATTTCTATCCGGCGCATCCGGCCAAGGATGCGCTGGGACAGGCGCGCGCCTTCGAGCGGTCGCTGCACGAGGCATTCCAGCGGTTGCTGGCGGAACTGGGTGCGCCTGAAAGCGCGGCGTTCAAACGCGATGTGGTCGCGGCAGTCGGGCGCGGCGAACCGCCATGGACCGAAGCGCGCATTGCGGGCCGGGGCGCGCGCGCCAATGTTCGCATCGCGCTACGCCAGATGAAGGCCGCTGGGGATGCATCGCCGGTGCTGACGGCGTGGCTTGCGGCGTTCGATCGCGCGGAGCCCTCGGACGATGAGGCCGACGATCTGACGCGCGGCCATGCCGATTGAGCGCCGTCATGCTGGGAGTGCAACGTGCAAAGCCTGCTTGAAATGACATCGAGCTTTCGTCTCGGCCCGCACGTCGTGGTGATGACGATCGCGTATCTGCTCGCCTTGCCGATCGGATGGAATCGCGAGAAGGCCGAACGCAGCGCCGGGTTGCGCACCTTCCCGTTGGTGGCGCTCGCGACCTGCGGCGTGATTCAGGCGACCGAGCACATGCTGGAAGGCCATCCCGAAGGCAAGGCGCGGATCATCGAAGGCCTGATGGCTGGTATGGGCTT
Source organism: Xanthobacteraceae bacterium (assembly GCA_049647485.1). GTDB lineage: Bacteria > Pseudomonadota > Alphaproteobacteria > Rhizobiales > Xanthobacteraceae > 62-47. The sequence continues at coordinate 10,453 of JBARXT010000120.1, read as the reverse complement.
CATCGGTGGCGGAGCCATTCTCAAAACCAAACTGTCGGTTCACGGCACCGCGACCGCCGCCAGCCTGTGGGCAACCGGCGCCGTCGGCGTCGCGGTCGGACTCGGTGCCTACGATGTCGCCGTCGTCGTCTCACTGTTCACGTTTCTGACGCTGTGGCTGCTCACGCCGCTGAAACAGGAGGTCGCATTGGAGAACGACGACAAAAGCAAAGACAACTAACGGGTCCCGTTTCTGTAGAAGCTGGACAGGGCCTGTCTGCTTCGCGCGACCCGGGGAACCGGTCAGACGTCGACGTTGGCGCTGTGCGAATTGTCCTGGATGAATTCGCGGCGCGGCTCGACCACATCGCCCATCAGTTTGGTGAAGATGTCGTCGGCTTCGTCGACTTCCTTGATCTTCACCTGCAACAGCGAGCGCACGTTGGTGTCCAGCGTGGTTTCCCAGAGCTGCTCCGGGTTCATTTCGCCGAGGCCTTTGTAGCGCTGCAACGCGACGCCCTTGCGGCCGGCATCGGTGACCGCCTCGAATAGCCCGACCGGGCCGTGGATCGGTGTCTCGACATCCTTGCGGCGTAGCACGCCGGGGCGCGGATAGGTATCCTGCAAGCGTTCGGCATATTCGTCGAGCTTGCGCGCATCGGTGGACGACAGCAGTGCGGCGTCGATGATCGCGACATCCTTGACGCCGCGAATGGTGCGCTCGAAGAAAAAGCCTTCGCCCTCGACGAAACGCCCCACCCAGCCGCGCTCGACCTCGTCCGCCAGCACGTCGAGCCGGCGGGCGATGTAATCGGCTGCGGCGTTGGCCGTTGCCAGATCGCTGGTGACGCGCGGATTGAGCACGCCGGCGATGGCTGCCTGCTCGACGACGCTGCGATTGTAGCGGCCGTGCAGATTGTTGAGCACGTTGCGGATGATGCGGGCATCCTCGACCAGGGCTTGCAGGTCGCGACCGCCACGCACGTCGCCGGACGCGGTCTGGAAGCTGCAATCATCGAGGCCGGTGGAGATCAGGTAATCCTCGAGCGCCCGCTCGTCCTTGAGGTATTGTTCGGACTTGCCGCGCGTCACTTTATAGAGCGGCGGTTGCGCGATATAGAGGTGACCCGCTTCGATCATCTGCGGCATCTGCCGGAAGAAGAACGTCAGCAGCAGCGTGCGGATGTGTGCGCCGTCGACGTCGGCGTCGGTCATCACGATGATCTTGTGATAGCGCAGCTTCGACAGGTCGAAGTCGTCGCGGCCGATTCCGGTGCCGAGCGCGGTGATCAGCGTGCCGATCTGCTCGGACGACAACATCTTGTCGAAGCGCGCGCGTTCGACGTTGAGGATCTTGCCGCGCAACGGCAGCACCGCCTGGAACTCGCGGTTGCGGCCCTGCTTGGCGCTGCCGCCGGCCGAGTCACCCTCGACGATGAACAGTTCGGACTTCGCCGGATCGCGTTCCTGGCAGTCGGCCAGCTTGCCGGGCAGGGATGCGATATCGAGTGCGCCCTTGCGTCGCGTCAGTTCGCGCGCCTTTCGCGCGGCTTCGCGAGCCGTGGCCGCCTCCACCACTTTGCCGACGATGGTCTTGGCCTCGGCGGGGTGTTCCTCGAACCACGCGGCCAGTGCCTCGTTGATGACGTTTTCGACCACCGGACGGACCTCGGAGGAGACCAGCTTGTCTTTGGTTTGCGACGAGAACTTCGGGTCCGGCACTTTCACCGACAGCACTGCGGTCAAACCCTCGCGGCAATCGTCGCCGGTCAGTGCGATCTTTTCCTTTTTGGCCATGGCGTCGGCATAGCCGTTGACCTGCCGCGTCAGCGCGCCGCGAAAGCCCGCGAGGTGCGTGCCGCCGTCGCGCTGTGGAATGTTGTTGGTGAAGCACAGCACGTTCTCATGATAGCTGTCGTTCCACCACAGCGCGGCCTCGACGCCGATGCCGTTCATGTCGGCGCGCACCATGATCGGCGCCGGCACTACGGCCTTCTTGTTGCGATCGAGGAATTTGACGAATTCCTCGACGCCGCCCTCGTAGCGCATCTCCTCGCGCTTCTCGACCGGGCCGCGCATGTCCGCCAGCAGGATGTTGACGCCGGAATTGAGGAAGGCGAGTTCGCGCAGCCGATGCTCCAGCGTGGCGAAATCGTATTCCACCATGGTGAAGGTTTCGCCGCTGGCATAGAACGTCACCTCGGTGCCGCGCTGGCCGTTGGCATCGCCGACCACGCGCAGCGGCGCGACGGATTCGCCGTGAGCGAATTCGATCAGGTGCTCCTTGTCGTTGCGCCAGACGCGCAGGATCAGCTTGCTCGACAGCGCGTTGACGACGGAGACGCCGACGCCGTGCAGACCGCCCGACACCTTGTAGGAGTTCTGGTCGAATTTTCCGCCGGCGTGCAGTTGCGTCATGATGACTTCGGCCGCCGAGATGCCTTCGCCCTTGTGGATGTCGACCGGAATGCCGCGGCCGTCATCGCGCACCGTCACCGAACCATCGGCGTTGAGGATCACTTCGACGCGGGTGGCGTGGCCGGCGAGCGCTTCGTCGATGGCATTGTCGACGACTTCGTAGACCATGTGATGCAGACCGGAGCCGTCATCGGTGTCGCCAATGTACATGCCCGGTCGCTTGCGCACGGCGTCGAGACCCTTGAGGACTCGGATCGATTCGGCGCCGTATTCCATGGCAACAGGAAGCTCGGTTTCGGCAACGGGTTGCCGGGCGGGTTCGGTCATTCGTCAGGGCCTATGAGGATGTCTCGAATCAGCAAGGAAAAGCGCTGCTGAACCGCTTATTTGTGCCATGAAACGGGCCATGCGCCTAGCGCAAAGTCACGCCCCGCAAGGCATTGAAGAAATGGGTATTTTTAATGGTTTTTCAAGGCGGTTTTCAGCTCGTTCCGAGGGGCCGCGAAATGCCGTCTGCGGGCGTCCGAAACAAGCCTCGGCGGGCCCCTCTTTCGGCTCACGGCGCGGGGCGAATTTGCCCGGCCTCGACGGTCAGGATTTCGCCCCGTGACCCGATCTCGGCGAAGGCCGCCGGATCGGCGCCGGTCATCCAGACCTGCGCGCCAAGCATGGTCAGTTCCGTGAACAAGGCGGCGCGGCGACCGGGGTCCAGATGCGCCACCACCTCGTCGAGCAGCAGCAGCGGCGTGATGCCGGTCATTTCGGCGACCAGATTGGCGTGCGCGAGCACCAGGCCGATCAAGAGCGCCTTTTGCTCGCCGGTGGAGGCATCCTTCGCCGGCATACTCTTGGGCGCGTAGACCACTTGCAGGTCGGTGAGGTGCGGCCCATCGAGGGTGCGGCCAGCGGCGGCATCGCGCGTGCGGTTGTCGCGCAGCATCGCGCGGTAGCGATCTTCCACGGCGGTGGCGGGTTCGGAGACGAGCGCGTTCTCAATCCAGCCGTCGAGCGCGATAGCCGCGGAGGGGAAAGCCGAGGTGTGACCGCGCGCGGCAAGCGTTGTTGCAAGCCGTTGCAGCGTCTGGCCGCGTTGGGCCGCGACCGCGATGGCCAGTTCGGCGGTCTCGCGTTCGACGGCATCGAGCCAGTGGGTGTTGGGCTGTCGATCCTCCAGCAGGCGGTTGCGCGAGCGCAGGCTGCGGTCGAGCGCGGAGACGCGGCTGGAATGCTCGCTGTCCAACGCCAGCACCAGGCGGTCGAAAAAGCGCCGTCGCTCGGAGGCGGGACCGGTGAACAGGCCGTCCATCGCCGGCGTCAGCCAGACCATGCGAAGATGGTCGCCGAATGCGGTTGCGGAGGCGACCGGTTCGCGATCGATGCGGCAGCGGCGACTCATGGTGGCGTCGCCCGATGGCGCGTCGATGCCGGTTCCCAGCGTCGCAAGGCCCAATGCACCTTCGACCTCGGCTGCTACCGCCCATGCGCCATCGCCGCTTTGGTTGGCAGCATCCTCGAGACGGGCACGGCGCAGGCCCCGCCCGGGCGAGAGAAAGGAAATCGCTTCCAGGCAATTGGTCTTGCCGGCGCCGTTCGGCCCCACCAGCACGACGAGATCGCTATGCGCGTTGAGGCTCGCCGCGCGATAGTTGCGGAACTGGCTCAGCGACAGGCGATGGATGCGGGACGGGATCATCAGCACAGTGTCATACGCGGGCTTGACCCGTGTATCCATCAGCCGCTTGAACGGACATTGCAGAAAGCAACTTTCAGACGATCGACTGCCGGCTCAAGCCCGGCAATTACCGGTCGAATAAACGAGTATGCCGTGCATCAAGACGGCCTTCCCGCAAGAACCTCACACCCGCATCGGCATCAGCACGTAGAGCGCGCCCTTGGCGTCGCGGTCGTGCACCAGCGTCGGCGAACCGGGGTCGGCGAGTTTCAGCACGGCGACTTCGCCTTCGATCTGCGCCGCGATGTCGAGCAGGTAGCGCGAGTTGAAGCCGATATCGAGTGCGTCGGCGGCGTAATCAACTTCCAGTTCCTCGGTGGCGCTGCCGGAATCCGGATTGGTGACCGACAGCACCAGCTTGCCGCCGGACAGCGCCAGCTTGACAGCGCGGCCGCGCTCGCTGGAAATGGTCGAAACGCGATCTACCGCGGCCTCGAAGTCTTTCTTGTCGACGCGCAGCTCCTTGTCGTTGTTCTGCGGAATGACACGGCCATAGTCCGGGAAGGTGCCGTCGATCAGCTTCGAGGTCAGCACCACGTTGCCGAGCGTGAAGCGGATCTTGCCCTGCGACAGTTCGATGGTGACTTCCGCCTCGGCATCCTCGATCAGCCGCTGCACTTCGCCGACCGTCTTGCGCGGCACGATGACGCCGGGCATGCCGCCGGCGCCCTTCGGCAATGCCAGATCGATCTGTGCCAGGCGATGGCCGTCGGTCGCGACGGCGCGCAGCGTCTCTGATTTGGCGGAGCCCGCGGCATGCAGATAGATGCCGTTGAGGTAGTAGCGGGTTTCCTCGGTGGAGATCGCGAACTGCGTGCGGTCGATCAACCGCTTGACGTCGGCCGCCGACAGTGAAAACGCATGCGACATGTCGCCGGCGGCGAGATCGGGAAAATCGCTTTCCGGCAGCGTCTGCAAGGTGAAGCGCGAGCGCCCGGCGCGGATCGCCAGCACCGCGCGGTCGCCGTCGCTTTCCAGTACGATCTGCGAGCCATCCGGCAGCTTGCGGACGATGTCATAGAACATATGCGCGGGCACGGTGGTCGAGCCGGCGGTGGCAGTTTCGGCCGCCAGCGTTTCGGTGACTTCGAGATCGAGGTCGGTGGCCTTCAGCGACAGCCGGGCGCCTTCGGCGCGGATCAGGACGTTGCCAAGAATCGGAATGGTGTTGCGGCGCTCGACCACGCGGTGGACGTGGCCCAGCGACTTCAGCAACTGTGCGCGTTCAACGGTAACCTTCATCGCAAACCTGCCCGATCCGGATTTCGAACCATGTGGTGGAAGCGCCGAGCGGCCGGAAATGGCGCCGCGGCAAGCGGTCCCGCAAGGTCGATCAAGGCCGGGCTTCGATCAACCCCGCGGGAGGGGTCGCAGGGTGACTTGGATATGGTTTCGGTGCAAGAGTTGAAGCGCCGGGAAAGCCGATTTTTCACGGCTTTTCCGGGCGCATTGTCACGAAGCCAAACCGCCCGGCCGTTACTCCTGCAACTGGCGCTTCAGCAGTTCGACCTCGTCCGACAAGGCCACGTCCTTCGAAACCAGAGCCTCGATCTTGCGCACCGCGTGCAGCACCGTGGTGTGATCACGGCCGCCAAAGCGCCGTCCGATTTCCGGCAGCGAGCGCAGGGTCAGCGTCTTGGCCAGATACATCGCCACCTGGCGCGGACGCACCACGTTGGCGGTGCGCCGCGACGACAAGAGGTCGGACCGGCTGACGTTGTACTGGCGCGCGACGACGCGCTGGATGTCCTCGATCTTGATGCGCTTAGGTTCTTGCGGGCGGATGAGATCGCGCACTTCGCGTTCCGCCATTTCCAGCGTCACCGGCTGAGCATTCAGTTTGCTGTGCGCCAGCAAACGATTGACCGCGCCTTCAAGGTCGCGCCCGTTGTGGGTGATAGCCTTCGCCAGATAGTCCAGCACCGGCGCCGGGACTTCGAAGCCCGCGTGATGGACGCGCGCGGCGTTGACCCGCGACTTGAGGATGCCGAGCCGCAATTCTTCGCCGAGCGCTCCCATCTCGACCACGAGTCCACCCGCGAGCCGCGACCGCACGCGTTCGTCGAGGCTCTCGAGATCGGCCGGCGGACGATCGGCGGCGATCACCACCTGACGTCCGGCGTCGATCAGCGCGTTGAGGGTGTGGCAGAATTCGGCCTGCGTAGATTTGCCCTGAAGGAATTGCAGGTCGTCGATCACCAGCACGTCGATGCCGCGCAGCGCTTCCTTGAAGGCGAGCGCGGTATGCGATTTCAGCGCGGCAACGAAGCCGTACATGAACTTCTCGGCGGTGAGATACAGCACCTTGCGTTCGTTGCCGGAGTTCCCGGCCCAGGTCACGGCTTGCAGCAGATGGGTTTTGCCGAGGCCGACGCCGGAGTGAATGTAGAGCGGGTTGAACATCACGTTGTCGCCGCGGCGGCCTTCGGCGACCTGCCGGGCGGCGGCTTGCGCCAGTGCGTTGGAGCGGCCAACGACGAAGCTCGCGAATGTCAGGCGCGGATCGAGCGGCGAACCGCCCAGCGCATCGTGACTGGCGGAGACCGGCGCGGTTGCAACCGCGCGCAGATCCGACGCCGCGCGGCCGTTGCCGCGCTCGGCGGGACGTGCATCCACTGCGACCGCGGCTTCCTTGACGGGGGCGGAGTTTCGCATCGCGGCGGTGCGGACGGTGACGTCGACGCGATGAATCTCCGGCACCTCGGCCTGCCAGCACAGCAGCACGCGATCGGCGTAGTGGGTCTGAATCCAGCTGCGCAGGAACTTGGTCGGCACCGTCAGGTGCACGCTCTCGGCCTGCACGCTTTCAAGGTCCATGCGGGCGAACCAGCTCGAATAGATATCCTCGCCCACGCTCGACCGAAGACGGCTTTTCACCCGCGACCAGCGATCCTGTTCCATATTCGACATTGTACTTTTTGACTTTGCTTATTGAGTGAGTTTCGAGGTGGTGAAGAGATGCCCGTTGGCTGCGCACATAGCGCTGCGGCCCTGGTCGCAAATGCATCACGTAGCGGTCACAAGCCAAGCGTTCGGCGAATCGAATACCGGCGCAGATTGCGATGTGTGATGGCTAATGGATCGGGCTTAGGATGCAGGACTGTTCGGGGCCCGGGCGCGGGGCCGAGCCGATGCCGAACTCGGTAAAGCAAAAGCCAGAGAGATCATTTGATGCGTTGGGCCAGCAATACCGACGCGCATGGAAACACCCCCCATTTTGCCACATGCATTCATGGCAATTGACAATCGCTTCTTTCGATCAGCTTGTCTGGCCCCAAACGTGGTCCAGCAAATCTGTTCGTCGTCCCTGCTTTCTTCAAGGCGATCGGTCGAGACTTCAGCCCGGAATTTGTAAAAGATCCTGGTCCTTTTCCTTTATCGCCCGAGACCCGTTGAATGAGTTCTGGTCGATAAATTCAGACACAAAGATTCTCTCTCACAAGACCATGAGCATCAGTCTGCCGATCGCTTGGAAAGCGCCGCTAACGTACACATCGCATCCGATCTGTATGTGCGTCTCAATTCTCAAATCGCGCTGATCTGAAGAACTGCGAGCGCCGCGGACGCTTAAGAAATACACGAGCCCCAGTTTCTCGCAACGTCCTTGATGACGCCTGCGTGAAGCGGATGACCACTTGGCGGTCGAGGAAAATTTTGGCAATTTCGAAACTTGTCGACAAGGTTTTGAATCTGCGCGCGGATTCGAAGCGTGCGAACGGTGTGTTGAATTTCTGTCATGGCAAAAAAGATTTTCATAATTCGTTTACGTTTGACCGCCGCCAGCACGGTTTTTGAAATGCTTCACCCTGCTATGTGGATAAGTGATTATCGACTCGCGTATTTTTCTGCGCCGTTTGGTCGGGTAACCCTCGCCGCCGGTTTGCGTTGAACCGAGCGCTGATGCGAGCCATGAGATACGTCGCGGAAGTCAAGCACAATGACTCAAGTTTGGAACGACACTGTCATTGTGTGACGTTTCGGCATCCGCCGTGCGCAACGGTCGATAGCTGGATTGGGCGCACATGTTCAGGCGTGTTGCATGCGGCGAACGCGTACGACAGCCGGTTTGAATGGCGCGGCTCGCGTTGCGAGGGATGCGCATGTATTCCGCTATCTTTTACGAAATATGACGCGGTCAGTCCCGCGTCGAAATTCTTCATTGCGATGCAGTCGGTCGTCGCAACGAATTCAACGGTTCTATGTCCCGAGCGATACCGTAAACAAAAAGCCCGGCAGAGCCGGGCTTGATGAAAAGCAATGTCACAAGCTGTTGCGCGTGCGTTTTACTTCGCCAGCTTGGCAATCCGTTGCGTGAGTCGTGAGACCTTACGGCTGGCTGCGTTCTTGTGAATGATGTTGCGCTGCGCGGCCTGCATCAGCTCGGGCTCGGCGGCAGCCATCGCCTTGATGGCGGTGTCGCGGTCGCCCTTGGCGAGCGCCTCTTCGACTACGCGCACCGCGCCGCGCATCTGGGTGCGTCGCGACTTATTGATGAGGGTGCGGCGGGCAATCTTGCGCGTCGCCTTCTGGGCGGAGGACGTATTGGCCATGCTCTACTGATCCTTCAGCGGCCGCCGCGATCGGCGGGCCGGGCTGATTGACGTCGGTCGAAAATGCGCTCGACGCGAAAGTGTTTCCGGGTTGCTCAAGCATTGCCACGCTCAAGGTCATTGTGACCCACGGCGGCCGCGCTCAAAGAACAGCGGCGGCAGGATTGCGCCCGCCGCCATTGGCGGTCCTTATAGAGGACCCCGATTGCAGCGTCAACGGTATCCAGCCAGCACGGAACCCGAATTACGCCGCCCGACGCGGGGTTCAGTGGCCTAACCGGTTGAATTCCCCTGTCGCCCCCGTTATTGCCCGAATCTACCCGGATGTCAGGACCACGCCATGACAGTAACAGGTGACGCATGATCAAAGGCTTTTTCCGTCTTGTCGGCCTCTTGTTGCTGGCGGGGGCCTTTGTCTTCCTGGTCTATGACGGGGCGCGGTCGATCGCCGATCAGGCCTTGCGGCTGACCCCGCTCGGCGAATTCTGGAACGACATTCACCAAAGCAGCCAGCAGGCTTTCCGGATCATGGTCGAGGGCGTGGCGCCATGGCTTTGGTCGGATGTCGCCAAAGTGGTCCTCAACCAGCCGGCCTGGGCGGTAATGGGTGTGTTGGGGCTGTTGCTGCTTTTGATTTTCCGCCCGCGCAAACCTTTGATTGGCTACGCCCGGAACTGAATTTTGCCGCGGCGCAGACGGTTGCCGCGCGGGCCTCTCCAAAATCCGCTGCATCGGCTTATATTGATGCGGATGCCGCGTGAGCGGTGCGGGCCGATGTTCGTTGGGAGGTATTCATGCTGTTCATGCGCAAGACCGCCGAAATGCCAAGTGCCGCCGATGCATTGCCGGGCCGCGCCGAGCCGATCCCCACCGCCAAATATCATTTCGTCAACGGGCATCCGTTGCAGGGGCCTTATCCGGAAGGGCTGGAGCAGGCTGTGTTCGCGCTTGGCTGTTTCTGGGGTGCGGAACGCCTGTTCTGGGAACTCGGCGACGCCGTCTATGTGACAGCGGTCGGCTACGCCGGCGGCTACACGTCAAACCCGACCTATGAGGAAGCGTGCTCGGGCCGCACCGGTCATGCCGAAGCCGTGCTGGTGGTGTTCGATCCGAAGCGGATTTCCTACGCGCAACTGCTGAAGACATTCTGGGAAAACCACGACCCGACGCAGGGGATGCGGCAAGGCAACGATATCGGCACGCAATACAGGTCGGCGATCTATACCTTTGGCGATGCGCAAGCGCAGGCGGCGGTGGAATCGCGCGCGGCCTTCGGCAAGGCGCTCGTGACCAAGGGTCTGGGCGTAATCACCACCGAGATCAAGGCCGCGCCACCCTTCTTCTTCGCGGAAGACTATCACCAGCAATATCTGGCGAAGAATCCCGGCGGCTATTGCGGGCTGGCGGGCACCGGGGTGTCATGCCCGATCGGTGTCGGTGTCAGCGCCTGACCTTTCGCTGAACGACATCCGCGGAGCCGTGTCCGGCGGGCGCATCCAAACGCTTTATTAACCCTAACACAGGCATAACAAGGCTTATCTCGCGACGAGGGATAGGTCGGTGCGGACAGTACGTGCGTTTGGAAGTGTCGTTGCCGCCGCGCTCAGCGCGGTTGCGCTGTCGGGCTGCATGCACCGGCCAGGGCCGGTGGCGACCGGACATCCGCCGGGTGGCCTCGACCGGCTGGCCTATGGCGGCACGGTTTCCGCGCCGCCACCCGCTCATGCCGCGCCCCGCCCGGTCACGACCTTTTCCGGCGGCGCCATCTCCGCGC
>JBARXT010000119.1:0-31153 GCA_049647485.1 Xanthobacteraceae bacterium | reverse complement strand
CGCTTGCACCAATACGGATACCAAAGCCCTTTAGTTCGGTGTCGTATTGAAGCGCAGGCAAGGGACCTGCTGCGATGGCATCGATAACGCGTTTCGAGAGCTTGATTGGCATGCCAGATCTATAAATCGATGTCGGTTTGTTCTGCGTGTCGCCACCGTGTCGCCACCGTGACGGAAATCAGAGGACACCTTCGAAATCAGAAAGTCAAATAAATAATGTAAAAACAATAACTTAGGAAACGTGAGGACTCCTTGGGCAACGCTAGGAAACGAGCTCTATTGTACTCATAACCTGAAGGTCATAGGTTCAAATCCTATCCCCGCAACCAAATTCTGAGAGAAATATCAAAGAATTGGCCCGCCTCTGGCGGGCTTTTTCTTTTTGCCGGGCGGCTGGTTCGACGGTTCGGCGCAGAACATGCCCGCTGCATGATATGATGTTGTCGATGACCATGCGCAGCGGTTCGGCCGCGCCTTGGAACTCCGGGGAAAGATCATGTCGTTACCTTCCGTAGGCCGTTTCCCAACTTCGACGAACCTTTCGTTCGATGTCGGCGTGACGACGATCTCGCCCGATGCCGTCGATGCCGCAGCGGCAACGTTGCGTGGTTCGATCATCCTGACGGAGTGTAGTCAGAGCCGAACGCTGAGCGAAATTTGTGGCTGCAGTCTTTGGCTCAAGTTCGAGAACCTTCAGTTCACGTCGACCTTCAAGGAGCGCGGTGCCCTCAATCGGTTGTCCGCGCTGTCGGTTGAGGAGCGGCGGCGCGGTGTCATCGCGATGTCGGCCGGTAACCATGCGCAGGGGGTTGCCTATCACGCCAGGCGTCTGGGAATTCCGGCGACCATCGTGATGCCGATCGGCACACCGATGGTGAAGGTCGAGAACACGCGCCGGCTCGGCGCCGAAGTGATCATCACGGGACAGACTCTCGAGGAAGCCGGCATGTTCGCCCAGGAGCATGGCGAAGTGCATGGCCTGACGCTGATCCATCCCTACGACGATCCGCTGATCATCGCGGGGCAGGGCACGATCGCGTCCGAAATGCTGCAAGCCGTCCCTCAACTCGAGATGCTGGTTGTTCCGATCGGCGGCGGCGGCCTCATCTCCGGCATCGCGATCGCGGCCAAGGCGATCAACCCGAACATCCGCATCATCGGCGTTCAGGCTAAGCTCTATCCGTCGATGTACAATGTCATCAAAGGCACGGATTTACCCAGTCGCGGCGATACGCTTGCCGAAGGCATCGCGGTCAAAGCCCCCGGACGGATGACTCGGGAGATCATCGGTCGTCTGGTTGACGACATCATTCTTGTTTCAGACGATCACATCGAGCGCGCCGTTGCGATGTTGATCTCGGTCGAGAAGACGGTGGCGGAAGGCGCGGGCGCCGCCGGGCTCGCTGCGGTGCTGGCGGAGCCGGAACGCTTTCGCGGCGCGAATGTCGGACTGATCCTCACCGGCGGCAACATCGATACGCGCTTGATTGCGTCGGTCCTGACCCGCGACCTCGCGCGCGAGGGCCGGCTGACGCAGCTTGAGATCGATATCGTCGATCGTCCCGGTCAACTCGCGCTGGTCTGCAATCTGCTTGCGGAAGCCGGCGCCAACATCATCGAAGTCTCGCACCAGCGGACGTTCTCCGATTTGCCGGCGAAAGCGACCCTTCTTCAACTGGTGATCGAAACCCGCGACAGGTCGCATCGCGACGATGTGTTGACGCTGCTTGCGGCGCGAGGCTTTGGCGTCCGAACGTGATGTAAGGCGTTCTATTCGCCTTCGCCGAACTTGCTGCCGACGAGGTTGGCGATGGCGATGATCGCTTCGGCCGCCTCCGCGCCCGTTGCCGACACCGTGATGGTGGTGCCCGGACCCGCCGAGAGCATCATTAGTCCCATGATCGAAGAGCCGCCCACTGTCTCGCCGTTGCGCGTGACGGTGACGTCGGCATTGAAGCGTTCGACCAGTTGTACGAATTTTGCCGACGCGCGCGCGTGGAGGCCGCGCTTGTTGGTGATGGGCAGTTCACGAACCACCGGTCCGGATGACGATGCGGCAGCGGCTGCGTTGCCGTCGCTGGAGAGAGGGAGATCGTCGGGCGGGTTCATTTTCCAGCGAGGACACGACTGGCGATGGTGACGTATTTGCGACCGGCTTCCTGCGCGGCGGCAATCGCTTCCGGCAGCGGCAGATCGTTGCGTACCTTGGCGAGTTTCACCAGCATGGGCAAGTTGATGCCGGCGAGAACCTCGACCTTTGGTCTGCTCATGCACGAGATCGCAAGGTTCGACGGCGTGCCGCCGAACATGTCGGTGAGGATAGCGACGCCATTGCCGCTATCAACGCGGTTGACGGCTTCAATGATATCGCTTCGACACAAATCGGCATCGTCCTCGGCGCCGATCGTAATCGCCTCGATTTGCTTTTGCGGACCCATCACATGTTCGAGCGCTGCCCTGAATTCGTCGGCAAGGCGCCCATGGGTCACAAGAACCAGACCAATCATCGAAAACTCCTCGCGGGCGCTTTGGTGCACCGCACGAACGGGCCACTTTGACCATCCGACGCTCCCGCGCAAGGGGGAGCATCACGATTTTCCCTAAATTTCGCCACAAGGCGGGAACCGGGGCGGGTCTAATCTGTGGCAACGGGACCTATATGGTTATGAATTTCGTCCGGACAATCTTCCTTTGCTGTAACGGGTGACGAGGAGATAGGACGCGTGGTCAACGCGGCGATGATCAACGGAAGCGCTGAAAAGCCGGTTTGGACCGGAATCCGCGGCAATTCGATCCCCGACTGGGCTGTTATCAGATTTTCCGGGGCCGGAAGCCGGGCGCCGTCGGCGGCATCGAGATCGACCACCCACCCAACCGGAGCCTCGGACATGTAGTCGCAGCGCCGGATGCCGAGCCCGCGAATTTCAATCAGCCCCACCAGCTGGGGCGCTGGCCGTGCCCAAAGCCGGCCCTGTTGTGCTTCCAGATAAATCCGGTCGTCGCCGACCAGAACCGTTGCGGGAATCTGTCCGCTGCGTCCGGCTAGGATCAGATCGAAGGCCAGCCGGCTTTTGCCGGAACCCGAAGGACCGCGGATCAGGACAGCCTGCTCACCGACGAGAACGGCGGAGGCATGGACGCTCGGTGCGTCGGGCGGGCTCTGGCGAGGATCGGCCGGTGGCGCGGTCATATCGGCAACCGCACCACGAATCGTGCGCCGGCAACCGTCGGCTGGCCGTCGTCGTCGGTTGAACCCTTGCGGTTCTCGGCCCAGATGCGGCCGCGATGGGCTTCAATGATCTGCTTCGAGATGGACAGACCGAGTCCTGAATTCTGACCGAACCTCTGATGCGGCCGGTCGGTATAAAAACGCTCGAAGATGCGTTCGAGGGCGTCGTCGCGAATGCCGGGGCCATCGTCGTCGATCACGATTTCGACTTCCGATTTGACGCGACGGCAGGTGACACGAATCTTGCCGCCGGGTTGCGAGAACGACTGCGCGTTCACCACCAGATTGGAGATGACCTGGCCGAGCCGGGAATCGTGCCCGGGTACGGAGAAGGCGTCCGCGGGTCCTCCCTCGAAACGAGTTTCGACGGCGACGTCGTGGCCGAGCTGCGTCTCATTGGCGACCGAGGTGAGGGTAGTGAGCAGCCGCCGCAATTCGACTGGCGCTACGTCCTGCCGCTGCAATTCGGCGTCGAGCCGGCTCGCGTCGGATATGTCCGAGATCAGGCGATCGAGCCGGCGGACGTCGTGTTCGATCACTTCGAGCAAACGGGCGCGGCTGGTGTCGGTCTTGGCGAGCGGCAACGTTTCCACCGCCGAACGCAGTGAGGTCAGCGGATTCTTCAGTTCGTGCGCGACATCGGCGGCGAACATCTCGATCGCCTCGATGCGGTTGTAGAGCGCTTCGGTCATGTCGCGCAGTGCGCCGGACAGATGGCCGATCTCGTCGCGGCGACGGGTGAAATCGGGAATCTCTACGCGGGTCTTGATGCGATGGCGAACGCGCTCCGCGCCCGCTGCGAGCCGGCGCACCGGGCCTGCAATGGTGCTGGCGAGCAGCAGCGACAGCACGATCATTACGACCATGGCGACGCCGAACACTTTCAGAATCGCCAACCGCTCCGCGGTCACCATCTGATCGATATCGTCGCCTTGCGTCGACAGCATCAGGGCGCCATGGATGGCGCGGAAGCGCTGCACCGGCACCGCGACCGAGACGATGATCTCGCCGCGATCGTTGATGCGCACCATGCTGGACTTTTCGCCCTTGAGCGATTGCGCGACTTCCTGGTAGCCATTGCCGTTCTCCGGTCCCAATTCGCGATAGAGCGGAAGGTCACCGCGATTGAGCCAGGTGCGGACCGCGATCATCGCGCGCTCCATCAGGCCGGGTTTCTCGTTGGCGGGGGGCGACAGTTCGAAACGCATGACGTCGCCGCGGCCATACAGACTGCGGCTGTCGAGGATCAGAACGCCGTCGCGATCGTAGATGCGTGCACGTGTTTTCGTCGGCGAGATCAATCGACGCAGCACCGGCGCGACCCGCTCCGGATTGATCGGAAAATCGAGCGTGGCAAGCTCATCAGGCGCGGCATAGGTTTCGCCGGGCTTGAGATCGAGCAGGCGGTCCGGATCGATGGTGATGGTGTTGGTTTCCACCGTCGCCGAGGCGGCGATGGCGCCGGCGATGATCTCGCCCTGCACGAGGAGGCTTTGTGCACGAGCGTCGATCAGGCCGGCGCGGAATTGCGACAGGTAGAGAATGCTGGCGACAAGTGCGATCAGGCCGGCCAGATTGAGCGAGACGATCCGCCGCGTCAGGCTTGAAAAGCTGACAGTGAAAAAGAACTGCCCGGCGCGCTGCAGCCAGCCCAACGGTCGCCGCCACGCCGGGACCGCGTCCGACGCTGTGATAGAAGAAGCTCCGGCCGCCGAGACGACGTCGTCAATGGTGTCTCGATCAGGCTGTGTGCGATCCAGCAATGGCTAAACCCGCCCGATTGTTTCAGTTCTGCGCCCGCGGCATCTACCATAGACGATGGCTGCGGGCTCGTCAGGTCACAAAGCGCAAAGCCGTGCACGTCGTCCACCGGGCGCGCGCACGGCTCGTTTCAGGCGCTTTGCTCAGGTCTCCTTGAAACGATAGCCGACGCCGTACAGGGTTTCGATCATCTCGAAATCGTCGTCGACCACCTTGAATTTCTTGCGCAGCCGCTTGATGTGGCTGTCGATGGTGCGGTCGTCGACATACACTTGGTCGTCGTAGGCCGCGTCCATCAGCGCGTTGCGGCTTTTCACCACGCCCGGCCGCGTCGCCAGCGCTTGCAGAATCAGGAACTCGGTGACGGTCAAAGTCACCGGCTCATTCTTCCATGTGCAAGTGTGGCGTTCGGGATCCATCCGCAGCAGGCCGCGATCCAACGCCTTGGCGTCGGTCTCCTTCGGCGCGGCCGCCGGGTCCTTCGGGGCCGAGCGGCGCAGCACCGCCTTGACACGCTCCACCAGCAGTCGTTGCGAGAACGGCTTCCGGATGAAGTCGTCGGCGCCCATCTTGAGCCCGAACAATTCGTCGATCTCCTCGTCTTTCGAGGTGAGGAAGATCACCGGCAGGTCCGACTTCTGGCGCAGACGACGCAGCGTCTCCATGCCGTCCATCCGCGGCATCTTGATGTCCAGCACCGCAAGGTCGGGCGGGCTGGTGCGGAAGCCGTCCAGCGCAGATGCGCCGTCGGTGTAGGTCATGATGCGATAGCCCTCGGCCTCCAACGCAATGGATACAGAGGTGAGAATGTTGCGGTCATCATCGACCAGAGCAATTGTGGGCATGAGCCTGCTTTCCGGAGCGGAGTGCCTGTACGTCGACCCGTTCGATACCGTGTCGTATCAGACGGTCATGAGAACCCGGCCAACGAGCAATGCAAGCTGGGCTGAAGTGTGGCCGAGTTCCAAACGTTCGAAACGACAGCGGGTTCCGCCGTTGCCGCCAAAGAGGCTATATAACGGCCGAAATCGCGGAAAAAAGGCCCCGAACAGAAATTCGCGAGATTTAACAATGCGCCCGGATCCTGAATTCGACCCTCATACCCTGACGCGGAGTCTGCTTCGCCGCCGTCGGCAGGGCGCGCTTGCGACGTTGTTGGCGGAGGGTGGGGCACCCTATTGTTCGCTGGTAAACGTCGCGAGCGATGTCGATGGCGCGCCGATTCTCCTGATTTCCAGGCTCGCCGTCCATACCCGCAATATCCTGGCGGATGCGCGGGTATCGCTGATGCTGGATGAGCGGGCTGCGGGCGATCCGCTGGAAGGCGCCCGGATCATGGTGGCGGGCAAGGCGCGAGAGGCGACGGAAGCGGAGCTTCCCAACCTGCGACGGCGCTACCTGAATGCCCACCCCGACGCCGAAGCCTTCGCGGATTTTCCGGATTTCGGTTTTTTCCGTGTC
Source organism: Xanthobacteraceae bacterium (assembly GCA_049647485.1). Lineage (GTDB taxonomy): Bacteria > Pseudomonadota > Alphaproteobacteria > Rhizobiales > Xanthobacteraceae > 62-47. The sequence continues at coordinate 24,702 of JBARXT010000119.1, read as the reverse complement.
CGGATCGACGGTGTCCATCTGGTCGCGGGGTTCGGGCGCATTGTCGATCTTACGCCGGAGCAGGTTCTGACCGATCTGGCAGGTTGCGAGACACTGCTTGAAGCGGAGTCGGACGTCATCGCGCACATGAATGCCGAACATTTAGACGCGATGAAATTATATGCAACGAAGCTCGCGGGAGCGGCCGCAAGCGGCGGGGAGTGGCGTTGCACCGGTTGCGATCCCGATGGGATTGACCTCGTGAACGGCACGGAGGTGGTGCGGATTACCTTCCCGGAGCGGGTGCGCGATCCAATGGCTTTACGTGCAACCCTGCGTCGACTCGCAGTCCAGGCCCGAGGACACGACTATTAAGAGAGCCTATCCTTTATAGACGCAATCAAGTTTCCCCCCGCGACCGGGGATCGGCTTGGCAAGGTCGGCGTTCGTGAGTATTAAATCGCAGACCTTGGCCTGGACGGGACGGTTTCCGCGTCGATGACGCGTCTGGATGACCGCGCGGGTTCGGTGACGGATTCGAGGAGGAATTTTTGTGAAAGAACTGGGTGTACGTAACGGCGCCTGCGGTGCCGATAAATTCGGCTTAAAAAATCTCAAGGAGGTGCGGTGGAATCTCGGAGCGCCGCAGCTCTATGAATACTCGCTGCAAGCAGGCGAGGCCGAAGTCACCGCCGATGGCGCGTTGTGTGCCGAAACCGGAATTTTCACCGGACGCAGTCCGAAGGACAAGTTCACCGTTCGCGACGCCACCACCGACAAGACGATGTGGTGGGAAGGCAACCAGTCGATCACCTCCGATCAATTCCAGGCCCTTTACGAAGACTTCCTCAAACATGCCGAAGGCAAAACGCTGTTCGCGCAAGATCTCTACGGCGGCGCCGATCCCGCGTTCCAGATCAAGACCCGCGTTTTTACCGAACTGGCATGGCACTCGCTGTTCATCCGCACCCTGCTGCGTCGTCCCGAAGCCTCGGAGCTTGCCTCGTTCGTTCCCGAATTGACGATGATCGATCTGCCGAGCTTCAAGGCCGATCCTAAACGCCATGGCGTCCGCTCCGAGAACGTCGTGGCCATCGATTTCGCCCGCAAGATCGTCCTGATCGGCGGGTCTTATTATGCCGGCGAGATGAAGAAGTCGGTCTTCACCACGCTCAACTACTATCTGCCCGAGAAGGGCGTGATGCCGATGCACTGCTCGGCCAATGTCGGCCCGAACGGCGACACCGCGATCTTCTTCGGTCTGTCCGGCACCGGCAAGACCACGCTCTCGGCCGATCCGAAGCGCACGCTGATCGGCGACGACGAGCACGGCTGGGGCAAGGACGGCGTCTTCAATTTCGAAGGCGGCTGCTACGCCAAGTGCATCAAGCTCTCCGCCGAGGCCGAGCCTGAAATCTTCGCCGCCAGCACCCGCTTCGGTACCATCCTCGAAAACGTCGTTCTCGATCCTGCGACCCGTGTAGCGGATTTCGATGACGGCTCGAAGACGGAGAACACCCGTTCGGCCTATCCGCTCGATTTCATTCCGAACGCATCGCCGACCGGCCGCGCGCCGCAGCCGAAGAACCTGGTGATGCTCGCCGCCGACGCCTTCGGCGTGCTGCCGCCGATTGCCAAGCTGACCCCGGCGCAGGCGATGTATCACTTCCTCTCCGGCTACACCGCGAAAGTGGCGGGCACCGAGCGTGGTCTCGGTAACGAGCCGAAGCCGGAATTCTCGGCCTGCTTCGGCTCGCCGTTCCTGCCGCGCCATCCGGCCGAATACGGCAACCTGCTGCGCGACCTGATCGCCAAGCACAACGTCGATTGCTGGCTGGTCAACACCGGCTGGACCGGCGGCAAGTACGGCGTCGGCAGCCGTATGCCGATCAAGGTGACGCGCGCGCTGCTCACCGCGGCACTCGATGGCTCGCTGCGCAATGTCGAATTCCGCACCGACAAGTATTTCGGCTTTGCGGTGCCGACCGCGCTGCCGGGCGTACCGAGCGAAATTCTCGATCCGGTCAACACCTGGAAGGACAAGGCCGAGTTCGACAAGACCGCGCGCAATCTCGTTGCGATGTTCCAGAAGAACTTCGCCGAGTTCGAAAGCCACGTCGACGCCGACGTGCTGGCGGCGGCCCCCGAGGTCAAACTCGCGGCGGAGTAATCGCGCGACAATTCATCGAGTTACGAAAGCCCGGCGTTGGGAAAACAGCGCCGGGCTTTTGCTTTGTCTTTGTGTGGTCAGCAATGCGTCTACCGACGCACCCAGTCACGCCTTGAAGTACGCGATCTGCTGTGTTGTCGCCAGCAGCTTGCCGCTTGGTGACCACAACGCGCCGGTCTGGTCACCATAGCTTTTGTGAAAGACGCTGGCATCCGCGACCGCGAGCACATGGCTTGCATCCTCGGCGATGAGATCTTCGGCGTCGGCGTGGAAATAGGTGGTCAGCGATACCGTACCGAACGGCACCAGTTCGTTGCGAACATGAAAGATGCGGGCGAAGAAGGCATCCGACATCGACACCAGTGACAACGCATCGAGGCGGCGCGGTGCCGTATCGCCGATCCACAGCTTGGAAAACGGGCTCGCAAACTCGCCCTGCGCGGCGACGCCAAACAGCGGCTGCCCTTCGACGAAGCGAAAATCGTACTGGTGAACCCACGTCATCTTGAGGCCGCTCTTGGGATAGCGTTTGGTTTCCTCGAACGACGTCGCCTCGGGCCGCGCAACCGGGCAATGCGACCATGACGGCCGCCGTACTGCGAACACTGCCGTGGCGAACGCGGCCGTTTCGCCGCCCTGTTGTGTGAGTTCGACCGACCAGTGCTGGGTGGAGCGGTTGGCCTTGATCAGCCGCACATCGAGATCGAACGGCCCCGCCGCGATCGGCGCGCAGTAGTTCACCGTCAACGCCAACGGATCGCCCTCGCGCTGCGAGTGCTCGACGACGGCGCGCAGCATGGTCGCGGCGGTAATCCCGCCAAAGGGGCCGATGAAAGCCCAGTAGTCCTCGCTGGTGTGTCCGCTCCACTGACTGTCGCCAGCGGTGACGCGGGTGGCCTTGTCGAACAAATGTTCTGCGGCTTCGGACTGGCGGATCGGCATGGAGCGCTCCGAGTGGGATGGGACGAGCGGAGCTGGATCGATCGGACTCCACGCAACAGGGATGGCGCAACCGTCAGCGAAATTCAATGACGTTACAGGTCATGGCCAATGCACATTTGTCGCGCCGCCAGATCAATCCCAGGCCGGCGCGAAGGCCGGGTTCACGAAACGAAGATTTTTCGGCAGGGCAGCGATGGCGCGACGGTCATCCGCATCGAGGGAGAGTTGCAGGGCTGCCAGATTGGCGGCCTGTCGTTCCGGGTGTCGGGCTTTCGGAATGGCGGCGACGCCCGGCTGATCCAGCAGCCATTTCAGCGCGACTTGCGCCGGCGTTGCCTGGTGCTTGCGCGCGATGGCGGCCAATTCCGGCCGATCCGCGAGTTGCCCCTTGGCCAGTGGACAATAGGCCACCAGCGGAATTGATTTTGATTGCAGATAGTCCAGCACCGGCTTCTGATCGAGCAGCGCATGATACTCGACCTGATTGCAGGCGATCGGCGCGCGGATTTCTTCCACCGTCCGACGCAGCAACGGAAGGGTGAAGTTGGCGACGCCGATGGCGCGGGTCCGGCCGTCCTCGCGCAACCGCATCAGCGTTTCGAAAATCTCGGCCAGGTTCATTGCGGGCGCTGGCCAATGCACGAGATAGAGATCGACATGATCGAGGCCCAACCGCGCGAGGCTGTCGTCGAACGCTCGCCGGATGCCGTCGCGAGTCAAATGATCGTGCCAGACCTTTGTCGTGAGGTGGATGTCGTCGCGGCGGATGCCGGAGGCGGAGATGGCCGCGCCGACGGCCTGCTCGTTGCCGTACATTTCGGCGGTATCGATATGGCGATATCCGATGGCCAGTGCGCTCTCGACCGCGCTTTGGCATTCGGCGTCCTGCATGGCAAAGGTGCCGAAACCGAGGGCGGGGAGGTTTATGCCTTGAGTCTTGAGCACTTGCATCGATGGACCTCTGAAACGGAGCGCGAACCTGCGATCAGCCATGATGACGCGACGCGGACAACTCCGGCGCCTCAACATGGCATGGACGGAACGGATTGAGGATATCGTATCCCGGATCGAGGGGCCGGGACCAGTGCGTGTTATCCGTGTCCGCGCTGGGTGCGTGCCGGCTGAGGCGGGGCCGCGATGACCGGAACGTTCCAGATATCTTCGGCATACTCGCGGATGGTACGATCCGAGGAGAACCATGCCATGCGCGCCGTGTTGAGAATGCTGGCACGGGTCCACGCTGAGCCTGCACGCCAGCGGCTATCGATCGCGCGTTGAGTGTCGAAATATGAATCGAAATCGGCGCTGACCATATAGTGATCGAGGTGACGCAGGGCATGGCCGATGGCATGGAAACGGGCCGGATCGTCCGGCGAGAATGCTCCTTGCTCGATAGCATGGATCGCACGCGCCAGACGCGGCGACCGCATGATGACGTCGCTGGCATCGAGCCCGCTTGTGCGCCGTGCCATCACCTCTTCCGCATTCATGCCGAAGATTGCGATGTTCTCGACGCCGACGTGATCGCGAATTTCGATGTTGGCGCCGTCCAGCGTGCCGATGGTCAATGCGCCGTTCAGCGCAAGCTTCATGTTGCCGGTGCCAGATGCTTCCATACCGGCCGTTGAAATCTGCTCGGAGAGATCGGCGGCGGGAATGATCACCTCGGCGAGGCTGACATTGTAGTCCGGCAGAAATGCGATCTTGAGGCGATTGCCGATCGCGGGATCGTTGTTGACGACGCGGGCCACGTCGTTGATCAGTTTGATGATCAGCTTGGCGTAGCGATAGCTCGCGGCGGCCTTGCCGGCGAAAATCTTGACGCGGGGCACCCAGTCGCTTTGCGGCTCGTCGCGGATGGCCTGATACATCGCGATGGCCTCTACGATATTGAGAAGCTGGCGCTTGTATTCGTGAATCCGTTTGATCTGGACATCGAACAGCGCCTCGTGGTCGGCTTCGATGCCAAGGCGTTCGTAGATCAGTCGCGCCAGCGCCGCCTTGTTGTGACGCTTGATGCGGCTGAATTGATGCTGGAACGCGGCATCTCCGGCATGAGGTTCAAGCAGCGTCAATCGGGTCGGGTCGTCGAGCAACGCATCGCCGCAGACGTCGCGCAACAGATCGGTCAATCCGGGATTGGCCAGCATCAGCCAGCGGCGGAAGGTGATGCCGTTGGTCTTGTTGGTGATGCGGTCCGGATAAAGCCGATGCAGGTCGCGAAACACCGTCTCCTTCATCAGTTCCGAGTGCATCGCCGAGACGCCGTTGATGCGATGCGAACCGACGAAAGCGAGATAACCCATGCGGACCCGGCGGCCGGCCTTCTCGTCGATGATCGAAATCGATGCTCGGAAGGCATCGTCATGCGGCTGAACCGCCGTCGCGCGGTCGAGATGCGCGATATTGATGCGATAGATGATTTCGAGATGGCGCGGCAGCATCCGCTCGAACAGGTCGACCGGCCAAACCTCGAGCGCTTCGGGCAGCAGGGTGTGGTTGGTGTAGGACAAGGTCTTCGTCGTGATCTGCCACGCGGCGTCCCATCCCATGGCGTGACAATCGATCAGGATGCGCATCAGTTCGGCGACAGCGAGGCTCGGATGCGTGTCGTTGAGCTGGACAGCGGCCTTGGTCGGCAGTGCGCTCAACGAACCGTCGGCGCGGAGATGGCGTTTGACCAGATCCTGCAACGAGGCCGAGACGAAGAAGTATTCCTGCCGCAGCCGCAACTCCCGCCCGGCTGCGGTTTCATCGTTGGGGTACAGGAATTTGCAGATCGCCCCGGCGCGCGCCTGCATCGACATCGCGCCGAGATGATCGCCGGTGTTGAACACATCGAGCCGCAGCGGATCGGGCGCACGCGCCGACCATAGCCGCAACGCATTCACATGCGCGCCGCGCCAGCCGACGATCGGGGTGTCGAAGGCGACCGCCTGCACGGTTTCGGCGGGGTGCCAGTTAAACTGCTCGCGTCCCCTGGCGTCAGTGAACGGTTCGACGTGGCCGCCGAAATGAACGTCATAGACCACCTCGCGTCGCGGGAACTCCCACGGATTGCCGAAGGATAACCACTCATCCGGATATTCCTGCTGGCGGCCGTCGGCGATGATCTGGCGGAACAGGCCGAAGTCGTAACGAATGCCGTAGCCGATGGCGGGCACACCGAGCGTCGCCATGCTCTCCATGAAGCAGGCCGCAAGCCGGCCGAGGCCGCCATTGCCGAGCGCGGCATCCGGCTCGCATTTGCGCAGTTCGTCGAGATCGACGCCGAGATCGCCCAGCGCTGCGGTGAACAGCGGCAGCAATCCCATGTTGTTGAGCGCATCGGTGAAGAGACGGCCGATCAGAAACTCAAGCGACAAATAATAAACCCGCTTGCGCCCGGCGTCGTAATTGTCCTTGTCGGTCAACAGCCAGCGATGAACGATGCGGTCGCGCAACGCCAGCGCGGCAGCCCTATACCAATCGTGGGGTGTCGCAATGCCGGCATCCTTACCAATCGCAAGCGTCAGCTTGCCGAGGATAGCGCTCTTGATATCCGCAAGCGCCAGTTCATCAACCGGATGACGCGATTGCGGAACATAATCGGCGATGGAATCCTGCGGCAAATGATCGATCCTGAAAAGCCTACGAACGGTATCATACCCCCGATCAGGCGAGGCCGGAAACCCGTTGAAATATTTGTAACCAATGCGAACAATTTGAACTTATTGGTGATCGGCCACGTTTTTGATCACCAACCGTGAGAGTTGCACGACAAGTCCGCGAAGCCTTTCGTTTTCCTCCAGCACGGCGTCGATATCGACGCTCTCGTGACGTGAAATCTTGGAGCGCTTGATCTCGTTTGCGCGCTGGGGTGAGGGCATGGTTGCCATGATCGACCTCTCTCTTCAGCGGAACTCATTGAACGAGTTCATTGTTCTGACTCGGCGATCAAAAGTATGGCGCGCATAAGGAGAAATTGGGATCGGGGAACTACGAACTTTCTCACGCCGCATGACACTTATGTTGTCGAGTGAGAAGGCTGTGTCGGCTGTCGTGACAATTCGCGGAGTTCAAATCGAGCCAGCTACTCGTCCGCCGCCAATCCGTACACGCATCTAATCGGGGAAAGATTGCTTGATGCCTGACGTATCCGCTCGATCGGTGTGAGGCCGCTCCCTTAATTTTGGAACGAATTAAGAACAAAATAGTAAGCTATTGATATATCATCGTGATTCGTTGTGTGAGAAGCACAACATCTAGGGTCTGTCATACCGTTTGAGGGCTATATGTCCACGATTGCCAGTCATCAGTTCGCGCTCACCCGCATTGCGGATTTCGCGCGCTCGCTGTCGCGGCTGCATCGGATGTCGCATCGGCGTCCGGTCGACGACGATCAGATCGATCGCGCGTTCAATGCCGTCTGCATGTCGATATGGGGTTACACCCCCGACGACTTCAGCGACGATCTCTTGTCGATCGAAGATCACGCCTGGCTCGATACGCTCGATGAGGCCCATGCGCGAATTTTTGCAGCGGAGCATGGTTACGATCTGGTCGACGATAGCGGGATGCTGGCAGACTGGTGGGGATACTGCTGGATGATTCTCGCTGAAAAGCGCGGGCTGCTGACGCCGGAGAACAGAGCAGCCGCGCGCGCCGCGATCGAGGAAAAATATCTCGCGGCGCCGAATGTCATCGGCGTCATTGTCGGTCGCTGATAACAAGCTTTAATTGACGACGGTGCGTTTCGCTTTCGCTTTCGGTGTCGTGGCCGCCTGCACGGCGTTGTCCGGCAGTGTCATTGACGGCGCGGCGCCCTCGCTTGGCAGGTCGGCGCGGGTGGGCGCGACCTTCATCTCGCCGAGCTTGGCGCGCACGCTCGCGGTGAGTCCCGGATAGTTGGCGACCGGTGCGAAATCAGGGGCCTGATCGGCACCAAGCCGGACACCTGTATAAGCAACAAGTCCATCGGCAGTTGCCACCACATCGCCCGACCGCAGCGACGGATCCTGCGACAGATCGACCGGCGCGAGGCCAGCGGGATCGCGGCCGTTGCAGGTGCAGTCGGCTTTCAGCGCCTTGCGATAGGCGAAGGCACTCGCACTGTCGGCATAACGCTCGCCGTTGCTGGCGACCGCGCCGTCGATGATGCTGCCGGAATAGACCTTGGTTTGCGCGGCCGGGCAGAACGCCTGGCACATCCGTGCCGGCGTCGCGCCGCTCTTGATCGAGAGCGGAAAATACTTGCCGTCGCAGGTCCGCACGCAAAACGTGGCGCCGCGTCCGCCCGACGCGGCGGCGACGGGACGTGGTGGCGCGTCATTCGACTGCTGGTTGAGCCCGAATGGATCGGCGAAGAAATTCGCTGAACTGGACCGCGCGGATTGCTGCGGTTTGGCGGCACCGCCGAACAGAAAGTCGAACAGACCCTGTGCTGAAACAGTCTGCGGGGTGAGAGAGGCTGCCGCCAGCAACGCGGCAGCGACGATCGCGCGACCGTGATGGGTCCTTGAACGCAAATTTGTACGCAACGCAAACTCCAGCCACATCCGTCAGCGCAGCACACGTTGCGCCGTCTCGGCGGGCTGGACTTTATCGCGGGATGGTAAACGAGATATGAGTGGCCGGTCAGATGCCGACCAGCGACAGCACAATGAAGATCGGCAGCAGCACCGCGAGCGACCACAGCATGTAGCCGAAGAAGCTCGGCATCTTGATGCCGCGTTCGGTGGCGATGGCATAGACCATGAAGTTGGGCGCATTGCCGATATAGGTCATCGCACCCATGAACACCGCGCCAAGCGAGATCGCGGCCAGCACCGGGGCCAGATCGGTCATCAGGTGCGTAGCGTCGCCTCCGGCCATTTGGAAGAACACCAGATAGGTCGGCGCGTTGTCGAGGAACGAGGAAAGCGTTCCAGTCAGCCAGAAATAGGCCATCGGATTCGGGGTGCCGTCGGCGCGGGTCACCATGCTCAGCACCGAACTGAAGGCGCCCTGCGATCCCGCCTGCAGCATCGCCATCACCGGGACGATGCAGATGAAGATACCGGCGAACAGGATCGCGACTTCCTTGATCGGTCCCCAGGTGAAGCCGTTGGCGGCGCGATCTTCCTTGCGGGTCAATGCGATGGAGGCGATGGCGACCAGCACGAAGATGGCGTCGCGTGCAAGGTCTTGCAATTCGAGATGCACGCCGGCGACGGTGAAGCTCACGCCCGGCCGCCATTGTGCGCTCATCAGGATGGCGCCGATGATGACGGCGATCAATGCGAAATTGATGCCGCCATGCAGTTTGAGCGGCCGGTCGGGCGTCGGATCAACCGGGCGGGGGCGCCCCTCGCGGCGGCGGATGAAGATATCGATGGCGACGAATACGGCGAGCACCACGGCGCTCACCGCCAGCGTTTCCGGCCAGAGGTGTTGCGTGGTCCAGAAGAAGCCGACGCCCTTGAGGAAGCCGATGAACAGCGGCGGATCGCCGAGCGGTGTCAGCGAGCCGCCGATGTTGCAGACCAGGAAGATGAAGAACACGAAGACGTGGGCGTTGTATTTGCGGTCGTCGTTGGCGCGGATCAGCGGCCGGATCAGGATCATCGCTGCGCCGGTCGTGCCGACCAGACTGGCCGCCGCGGTGCCGATCGCCAGCAGCGCGGCATTGGTGAGGACGCTGTCGTGCAGGTTACCTTCGAGGTAGATGCCGCCCGCGACCGTGAACAATGCCAGCAGCAGCAGGATGAACGGCATGTATTCGAGTAACGCCGTGTGAGCCAGCGTCGTCGTTACGGTGTGCGGATCGGTGGTGAGCAGCAGCGGCACGATGACAAGCGCTGACCAGAAGGCGGTGAATTTGCCGAGGTGATGCTCCCAGACGTGCGGATAGAACACCGGCCCGGTTGCGATGCAGAGCAGGATGCCGACGAACGGCAGCGCCCACAGCCAGCTCAGCTTCGTGCCGTCGAGTCCATCCGCCGCGTAGGCCGTATCCGGCCACGCCGCGAGAGCCATCACAGCGAAAGCGGGGAGAACGGCGGTGAAAATCGAGCGGAATGTCGTGGACACGGGTGGATACTATCCTGGGATCGGAGGTCGCCCCGCCGAACGGCGGGCTGCGCTCATCTATTGAGGAATTCGGAGGCCTTGAACAGTGAACGAAAGGTGAGGCCGGCTTCGGCAAAGGTCGCCGCCGCGCCTTCGTCGCGATCGACCATGGTAAACACCAGCGCGATTTCCGCGCCGGCGTCGCGGACTGCTTCCACCGCCTTGATCGCCGAGCCGCCGGTGGTGGTGACGTCCTCGACGATCACCACGCGCTTGCTGCGCAGGCTCTCGCCCTTGGCCAGCCCTTCGATCGCCAGTCGCGCACCATGTTCCTTCGGCTTCTTGCGGACAAAGAACGCGGCGATCGGCGCTTTCTTGAGCCAGGACAATTGTGCGATGGCACCGGCGAGCGGCACCGCACCCATCTCGAGGCCGCCGACGTAATCGAGATTGTCGTCTTTCAGCGCCTCGAAGGTCAGTTCCGCTAATAGCGCCGCGCCTTCGGGATCGAGCATGGTCGGCTTCAGGTTGAAATAGAAATCGCTCTTTCGTCCAGATGCCAGGGTGATTTCGCCGCGCCCGAAGGAGCGGGTGAAGATGATGTCGGCAAGGCGGGCGCGCGAGGCGGAATTGGACACGGCAAGGACTTTCAGGTCGGAGGGATCGCCGGACCCTAACGGCCGCAGCGACCCGTTTCCAGAGCTGATGACGCTTCGTCAACAGCGCATCCGGCGAGGCTTGCGCTGGAGCCACCGGATTATCCGGGCCGCACCGGCCCCATCAGGGCATCCGGCAGCCAGGTCGCGATCTCGGGGAAGATGCAGAGGATCACGATGGCCAACATCATGCACAGCACATAGGGGATGGTGCCGTACATGATCTTGGTCACCGGAACGTCGGGCGCGATCGAATTGACGATGTAGAGGTTAAGCCCGACCGGCGGGTGGATCAGTCCGATCTCCATGTTGATGGTGATGATGACGCCGAACCAGATCGGGTCGAAACCGGCGGCCGTGATGATCGGCAGTAGGATCGGCGCGGTCATCAGGATGATCGCCGCCGGCGGAATGAAGAAGCCGCACACCAGCAGGAAGATGTTGATGAGGAACATCAGCACCCAGCGGTTGACGTGCATGTCGGCAATCGCCTGCGCCAGCGTCTGGGTGAGATACAGCGAGGTCAGCATGTAGCCGAACAGCACGGCGGCGGCGATGATCACCAGGATCATCACGGATTCCCGCGTGGTGTCGTAGAGGATCAGCCACCATTTGTCCGGCGACCACATCCGGTAGATGATGATGGCTAGCACCACGCACAGCGCCGCGCCGACGCCGGCCGCTTCCGACGGCGTCGCGACGCCGCCATAGAGCGTATACATGACGCCGACGATCACCAGCACGAACGGCAGAATCTTGGGGATCGACTGGAATTTCTCGCGCCACGAATAGCGGAAATCGAGCGCGTGGGAGCGGAAGCCGCGCTTCCAGAGGATGAACATCGTCCACAGGATGAACAGTGTGGTCAGCAGGAGGCCGGGGAAAACGCCGGCGAGAAACAGTCGGCCGATCGAGGTTTCTGTCGCAATGCCGTACAGAATGAAGGTGATCGACGGCGGAATCAGGATGCCGAGCGTGCCGCCGGCGCAGATCGCCCCGGTGGCGACATCGTCCGGATAGCCGCGGCGGCGCATTTCCGGAATGCCCATCTTGCCGATAGCGGCGCAGCAGGCCGGAGAAGAACCCGTCAGTGCGGCGAAGATCGAGCAGGCGCCGATGTTGGAGATGACCAGGCCGCCGGGCACGCGATAGAGCCAGCGGTCGAGCGCCTCGTACAGGTCCTTTCCGGCGGGCGAAGAGCCGATGGCCGCGCCCATCATCACGAACATCGGGATCGAGACCAGTGTGAAGTCGTGCAGGCTCCCATAAAAGGTTTCGGCAGCGACCTGAAGCGCATCGACGCCCTGGAAGATGACCAGAAAGCTGAGGGCGATCGCGCCAAGTGCGAAGGCCACCGGTGCCCCGGACAGCAGGATGACAAGGGTGACGACCAGTACGATGGTGCCTTGGATCGCCGGGCTCATGCGGCCTCCTTCGGTGTCAGGCCAAAGGGAGGCTCACGTCCCGTGACGAGGTTGTAGATGCTGGCAATGTATTGCAGCGACAGGATGCCGAGGCCGATCGGCATCGCGGCATAGGGAATCCACAGCCGCACGCGCCACATGGTGTCGGAGGCCCAGTTGTTGCTCCAGGCTTCGTACCAGAACTCGGCGCCGAGCACCGTCATGGTGGCGCAGAAGGCGAGGGACATCAGCCCGGCCGCCAGCGCCAGCCAGAACCGCGCGGTCTGCCCAAGGTAGAGCGGGAGGACGTCGACATTGACGTGACCGCGGTTCAGCAGCAGGAACGGGCTGCCGATGAAGGTTGCCGCGATCAGGCTATAGGTGGTGAAGTCGGTCTGCCAGATGGTGTTGTGATTGAGCACGCTGCGGACGAACACCATGTGGCAGACGACAACGACCGCTGCGGCGATCAGCAACGCTGCGATGACGCCACACAGCTTGGAGATCAGCGTGATGGCGCGGATATAAAGGTCCATCGAAGAGGTTCCGACAAGGAGAGAGATGCCCGGCGCACCTGCACGGTTCTTGCGAACCGTTCAGGCGTCGCCGGGCGATGAGGACATGTCGCGCGACATCGGTGGCTTATTTGACGGACAGCGCCTCGTCGATCAGCTTCTTGCCGTCCGGGACTTCCTTGGCGAAGGTGGCGTAGGAGCTTTTCTGCGCTACCTTGATCCAGGCGTCGTATTCCTCCGGCGTCAGCGTCACCACCTCGACGTTATGGTCCTTGAAGGTCTTGACCAGTTTGTCGTCGAGACCCTTGCTCTCCTTCACGAAATACTCCTGCGACTTCTTGGCGGCGGCGCGCAGGGCGTCCTGTTGCGGCTTGGTCAGCTTGTCGTAGGTCTTCTTCGAGATCAGCACCGGCTCGTACATGAACCACAGGGCGTTGTCGCCGGGTGCGGTGATGCATTTGACCTGCTCGTAGAGCCGGAACGACATGAAGCTGCCGGCGCTGGTGTCGGTGCCGTCGGCGACGCCGGTTTGCAGCGCGTTGTAGACCTCGTTGCTGGGAATCGAGACGATGGAGGCTCCGGCCTCCTGCCACATCGCCGCGAAGGTCGGGCCCGCCGAGCGAATCTTCAGTCCCTTGATGTCGTCGGGCTTGCGGATGCACTTGTCTTTCGAGGCCACGGCGCCTGCGAGCCAGGCGTCCGCCAGCACCAGGACGCCAGCCTTCTCGATCTGCGCCTTGATATCCTTCATGAATTGCGAATCGTTGAGGCGGGCCGCACGCTCATGGTTGCGTACCAGCCCCGGCATTAGCGTAGCGCCGAAGGCGCGGACCTTGCCGCTGGCGTAATCGAGCGGGAAGGAGGAAATGTCGAGCTGGCCACGCGTCATCGCGTTCCATTGCTCGCTCGGCTTGAACAGCGAAGCGCCCGGATAAACCTGAATTTCGAGGCCGACATTGGCGGCCTTGACCTCGCGGGCGATGATCTGGACCATTTCGTCGCGCGGATCGCCCTTGCCGCCAGGGAATTGATGGGATGCCTTGAGCACCGTCTCCGCCTGAGCCGCCACCGTGAAAGCAGCAACAGTGGCCACCCCCGCTAAAACAGTTATCAGTTTCCTCATCGATGCCCTCCCATTTGTCTTGTTTGATTGGGCGGCATTAGAACGGGGATCGGACGAGGCTGTCAATTGATCGTCTGTCGTTGTTGGCGATGGATTCCCTGCCGCTGTGCAACATCATGGCGCGATGCAGGACGCCGATGCGCTTGGCATCGTATGTGTTGAATATTGTGCGGCGCACTGATCCGAGTCCGAATCTAAGCTATACTCATGACGATGATTCACCGTCGTCTGATTCTTGCAGGCCTGCTGCTGACGGGCGTCGTTGCCGGTATTCTGCCGGCCACGACGATAGCTGCGCGAGCCCAGACGAAGGGTACGCTGCATCCGAAACCACTGCCGCCGCTGGCCCATCCCGACGATCCGAACTTGCCGGCCAAGCAGTTGTTCGGCCGCAAGATCAACCCCAGCACCCAACCGGCACAGGCGATCGGCTTTTATGCCAAGGGATGTCTTGCCGGCGGCGCGGAACTGCCAGTGAACGGGCCGACCTGGCAGGTGATGCGGCTGTCGCGCAATCGCAACTGGGGGCATCCCGAACTGGTGGCGCTGGTCGAGCGGTTGTCGGCGAAGGTGCATCGCGCCGCCGGCTGGCCGGGTCTTTTGATCGGCGACATGGCGCAGCCGCGCGGCGGCCCGATGATCACCGGCCATGCCAGCCATCAGATCGGGCTCGATGCCGATATCTGGCTGACGCCGATGCCGAACCGGATGCTGTCGCGCAACGAGCGCGAGAACATGTCGGCCGTGAACATGGTCCGCGCCGACAAGCTCGACATCGATCCCCACGTATGGACACCGCACCATCTCGATGTCATCCGCGCCGCGGCGCTGGAGCCGCGGGTCGAACGCATCTTTGTCAACGCGGCGATCAAGAAGGCGTTGTGCCGCGAGGCGCGGGGCAGCCGGAACTGGCTGTCGAAGGTGCGGCCGATGTACGGCCACAACTATCACTTTCACATCCGCATCACCTGCCCGGTAGGCAACAGCGAGTGCACCCCGCAGACGCCGCCGGCGGATAGCGAGGGTTGCGCGGCCTCCGATCTCGCTTACTGGTTCAGCGATGCGGTATTGCATCCAAAGCCGCGACCGAAGCCTCCGAAACCGCCGCATCAGATCACGCTGTCGGAATTGCCTCCGGCCTGCCGGCTGGTGCTGAAGGCGCCTTGAGGCGCGCACGGCACGGCGGCCACTATCTGGTCGTTTCGAAATGCGCTAAGGTGCCGTGTCGCGATGCCGTCACGCGCGCGACCTCGCAGGGACGGCGGTCCCGGTTCAAATCCCATTCGAGCGTCTCGAAACACCGAGTGTCTCGAAACACAACGGGAGACCGCCGTGCGTATCAGCGCTCGCAATCAGATCAAAGGCACCGTCGTCGACGTCACGAAAGGCGCCACCACCTCGCATGTCCGGGTCGATATCGGCAACGGCCAGACGGTGACCTCTTCGATCACCAATGAAGCTGTCGATGAACTCGGCATCAAGGCCAAGGGACGTGTCACGGTCGTCATCAAGGCGTCCGATGTGATGATCGCGGTGGATTGACAATGAGAAGCCTTGTTGCCGTCGTCCTGATGGTCGCGGTGACCGCTCCGGCCTTCGCGGCCGAGCCCAGCGGTTGCGACAAGTTCAAATGGCCGATCGAACGGGAGCGCGCGGCACTGACTGCGCCCGAGCGGACGGCATTGGTGTCGGGAGCCTCGGTGGCGACTCCACTGCCTGTCGCGGCGACCCTGACGCTGAGGCCGATTGCCGACGCCGGATTGCCGTCCCCTCCGGAGCGAGCGGCCGCGGAGGGGACGTTCGCCGGATATCTCAGCGTCAAAACCCCGCTGCAGGCCGGGGTCTATTCGATCAGCGTCTCCGCTGGCGCATGGATCGATGTGATGCAGGATGGCCGTTATCTGAAGCCAAAAGCCTTTAGCGGGGCGACGGATTGCGCCGGTCTTCGCAAGACCATGAAATTCGACCTGGCGGCAAGTCCGTTTGCCGTTCAAGTCAGCGGTATGAAGGAAAACACGATCAGTCTGGCGATCCTGCCCGCCGAATAGAGGCAGGGGGACTTTACGGGGGGACTTTACGAACGTTGTCACCCTGTTATTGTTCGACGGGCGATATCCGAGGGGCCGTAAGCCCTTCGACCTGCCGGAACGGCGCTTCCGCTTGTCGCCACATCACCCTTCATAAATTTGGTTCGCCGCCGGGCGCGTTGCGTCGGGGCGTTGGATTTGGAGCGCCATCATGCGTCGTCTAGCTGGCTTTCTGCTTGCTATCGCGATCCTTTGCGGATCATTCCATCAACCGGCGCTGGCTCAGGACAAAAGCCTCACCGTGTTCGCCGCGGCCTCAATGAAGAACGCGCTGGACGAGGCCGATGCCGCCTACACGGCGAAGTCCAAGGTGAAGATCAGCGCCAGCTATGCCGCCAGTTCGGCGCTCGCCAAGCAGATCGAGCAGGGCGCGCCGGCGGACATCTTCGTCTCGGCCGACACCGCGTGGATGGATTATTCCATCAAGAACAAGTCGATCAACGAGGCCACCCGTGTTGACCTGCTGGGCAACGCCATCGTGCTGATCGCACCGAAGGACTCCAAGATCGAGAACGTGAGCATCGGGCCGGGCTTCGATCTCGCCAAGCTTGCAGGCGATGGCCGCATCACCACCGGCGACGTCAAGGCGGTGCCGGTCGGCAAATACGCCAAGGCCGCGCTGGAAAAGCTCGGTTCGTGGCAGGCGGCCGAGCCGAAATTCGCGATGGCGGAAAACGTGCGCGCCGCGCTGGCGCTGGTAGCGCGCGGCGAGGCGGTGCTCGGCATCGTCTATTCGACCGACGCCAAGGTCGAGTCGGGCGTGAAGATCGTTGGCACTTTCCCGGCGGACTCGCATCCGCCGATCATCTATCCGGTGGCGGCCACCGCGAACGCCAAGGCCGACGCGGCCGACTATCTGGCGTTTCTGAAGAGCGCACAGGCCAAGACGATCTTCGAAAAGTACGGCTTCTCCTATCTGATCAAGCCGACATCTTAAAACCGTGCTCGACATTTCCCCCGCCGAATGGACGGCGGTTCTGCTGTCGCTGAAGGTCGGACTGGTGGCAACGCTTGTTGCCACCCCGTTCGGCATTGCGATTGCGTGGCTGCTGGCGCGCTATCATTTCTGGGGAAAGTCCGTGATCGATGCGGTGATCTATCTGCCGCTGGTATTGCCGCCCGTCGTCACCGGTTACCTGCTGCTGTTGACGTTCGGGCGGAAGGGGCTGGTCGGCGGCTGGCTCGCAGACCAGCTCGGCATCGTCTTCGCGTTTCGCTGGACCGGCGCGGCGCTGGCCTGCGGGATCATGTCGTTCCCGCTGCTAGTGCGGCCGATCCGGTTGTCGATCGAGGCGGTGGACCGGCGGCTTGAGCAGGCCGCGAGCACGCTCGGCGCCGCGCCATGGAAGGTGTTCCTTACGGTGACGTTGCCGCTGGCGCTGCCGGGTGTGCTGGCCGGCATGGTACTCGGCTTCGCCAAGGCGATTGGCGAGTTCGGCGCCACCATCACCTTCGTCTCGAACATTCCCGGCGAGACCCAGACCATTTCGGCGGCGATCTACACGCTGACGCAGGTACCGGACGGTGATGCCGCCGCGCTGCGGCTGGTCGGCGTTTCCATCGTCATCTCGATGGTCGCGCTGGTGACATCGGAATGGTTCGCGCGCCGCGCGACGCAGCGTATGCACGGAACGTGATCATGCTGCGCGTCGATATCTTCAAGAAACTGGGCGATTTCACCGTCGAGGTGGCGTTCACAGGCGAGGGCCGGGTCACCGGACTGTTCGGCTCGTCCGGCGCGGGCAAGACCTCGCTGGTCAACATGATCGCCGGGCTGCTCAAGCCGGATCGCGGCTTCATCGCGGTTGGCAATGAGGTGCTCGACGATACGCTCGCCGGCATCCATATTCCGCCGCATCGGCGCCGCATCGGCTATGTGTTCCAGGACGCGCGGTTGTTTCCACACCTCAGTGTCTCGCAAAATCTTCACTATGGACGACGCATGAATGGCGTTGCCTACGATCGTGCTCATCAGGATCGTGTGGTCGATCTCCTCGATATCGGCAAACTGCTGACGCGTCGCACCGGACAACTTTCCGGAGGCGAACGCCAGCGCGTGGCGCTCGGGCGTGCGCTGTTGATGCAGCCACGGCTGTTGCTGCTCGACGAGCCGCTGGGATCGCTCGACAGCGCGCGCAAGGCGGAAATCCTGCCTTACCTGATCCGGCTCCGCGACAAGTCCGGCGTGCCGATGGTCTATGTCAGCCACGATTCGAACGAACTGCGTCGGCTCGCCGCGCAGGTGGTGGTGATCAGGCGTGGACACGTTGCGGCGTTCGGCGATGCCGATACCGTGCTCGCAAATGTCACGCCGCAGTTTGCCGACTGAATGCTTCGATCAGAATCCGGCGACCGACGCCCAGACGTTCGATAGTCGTCGTTTCAGCCAATCCATGCGGGTCGGTGGGACTTGCGGTGCATTGTCGTCATCGGGGAGCCGGAGACCGACGACGCTGACCCGGCCGCCGCTGATGCTGCGCGCCACCAAGGTCAGCGTATCCAGCGGCAAGGTCGCGCCGATTTTCGGCGCGCGGTCGAGGTGGATGTCGAAGTAGTCCGCGAGCGTCAGTTTCGCCTGCTTGTCGCCGACCTTGACGTCGTAGAGTTCGGCGAGCGTGCTGAGCGGCGTATCGCCCAGCACCACGAAGTCACCCAGCGCGCTCGGGTCGGGCGCGGCGGCCGGCGGCAGGTCGACGAAAAAGCGGTCGAGCGCGTCGGCTTTTTCCGGCGGCGCCAGCAGATAGATATAGTCGCCGGCCGCGACCGGTGCGGCTTCCATCGGCGTCAGGATCTTCTCGTCGCGGATCACCAGTGTTGGCTTCGACCAGGACGGCAGCAGTCCGCGTTTCAGGTAGAGGCTCTTCGGCCGCACGGCGTAGCCGACCAGTTGCTGCTCCAACTGGCCGGGCAGGTCGAGTTCGACGCGGCGCGGCGCGCGGTCGGTGCGCGGCAGCGCGATGTTGAGTTTCCGCGCGGCGAAGCCGAGCGTCCAGCCCTGCATCAACAGCGAGATGACGACGACGACGAAAGCGACGTCGAAATAGAGATAGGCCTTGTTCTGTCCCACCAGCAGCGGGATCGAGGCGAGAAAGATCGCCACCGCGCCGCGCAGGCCGACCCACGAGACGAATGCCTTCTCCCGCCAGGTGAACTTGAATGGCGCGAGGCAGAGAAACACCGCGACGGGGCGGGCGACCAGCATCAGCGCCAGCGCCACCGCGATAGCGGGCCACAGGCTGTCCAGCAGCCGCTGCGGCGACACCAAGAGGCCGAGCAGCACGAACATCACGATCTGCGCCAGCCAGGTGGCGGCGTCAAGAAAGGTCGCCACCGAATTCTGCGCCCGCGTCGGGCGGTTGCCGATCAGGATGCCGGCGAGATAGACCGCGAGAAATCCCGAGGCGTGGGAAATCTGCGCCAGGCCGAAGATCATCAGCGCGGCGGTGGTGACGAACGGCGCGTGCAGTCCTTGCGGCAGGTCGACCCGGTTGAGCGCGATCACCACCAGCCAGCCGCCGACCAGCCCAAGAATGGAGCCGAGCACCGCCTCCTGGAAGAATTCCGCCAGCACATGGGTGACCGAGCTGTCGCCGAGTGAGATCAGTTCGACCAGCATCAGGGTGAGGAACACCGCGAACGGATCGTTGGTGCCGGATTCGACTTCCAGCATCGCGCCGATGCGCGGGCGCAACCGCAATCCCTGCGAGTGGATCAGCAGGAACACCGCAGCGGCGTCGGTGGAGGCCACCACGGCGCTCGCCAGCAGCGCCTCACTCCAGTTCAGATCGAGCGCGAATTTCGCCACCGGCGCGGTGATCAGCGCGGTCAGCAGCACGCCGAGTGTGGCCAATGACACCGAGGGCGCCAGCACCGTACGGATGCTTTGGAAGCGTGTTTTCAGCCCGCCGTCGAACAGGATCAGCGCCAGCGCCACCGAGCCGACCAGATAGGTGACATGAACGTCGCTGAAGTTCAGGCCGCCCGGGCCGCTATCGCCCGCCAGCACGCCGATCAGCAGAAACACCAGCAGCAACGGCGCGCCGAAGCGCAACGCCAACAGACTCGACAGGATGCCGGCCATGACCAGCACCGCGCCAAGGAGAATGGCCAGGCTGACGGAGTCCAGCGACGTCATGAGCGGGGCGTGTCCAAAACTACTTGCATCTGCATCAATATCGTCGCCGCTCCGGATCGCCAACCGATTTCTGCCTGGAGCCATTTCCGTTCCGATAGAATCGGAACGGGGCTCCAGTTTCTTGTTTTGACGCATTTTCCTCGCGCGAACCGGTATCCACTTCGCTCGAAAACGCTCTGCGGGCTGCAATCACTTGCATGCGATGCCGTCGATGACGTGGAAGACCTCGCCGCTGTGCCATCGAGCGATGGCGCCCATGCCCGGCTTGTGGGATTCTGTGCGCGTTTCGAATCGATTTGTGGACGCGCTCGGCGCGCCTTGAACACCGGAATCCGTCAATGCCGCTCGATCATATCCGCCAGGGGCTGCTGTCGGCGCGCGATGCGGTCAGTGCGGCAGTGGCTGCGCCGGATTTCTACTGGCAACTGGGCTTGATCGTAGTGTGCGGCCTGGCCGCATGGGCCAGCCGCGCCCTGTTCCGCGCGCGCTTCGATGTGGGCAGCATGGCGATGGGATGGCCGGGGCCGCTGCGGCGCGTGGTGCGGGCCTTGATCCACAGCGCGCCGATCGCGGTGTTCGCCGCGTTGCTGCTGGCGTTGTCGGCCATATGGCATGCGATGGGGCCGACCGGAGCCGTGGACCTGCCGGTCGTTGTAGCACGGCTGGCGCTGGCTTGGCTGGTGATGCGGCTGGCGATGAATGCGCTCCGCAGTCCGGTGACGGTCGTATTGGTGTCGGTGCTGGCGTGGAGCATCGCGCTATTGAGCATTGTCGGGCAGTTGCAGGCGGCGGGCGCCGCGCTAGATTCAGTCGCGATCGTGCTGGGCGACCTGCGGCTGACGCCGCTGCTTCTGATCAAACTTGTTGTGCTGCTGGCGCTGGCGCTGTGGCTGTCGAAGCTCGTCAGCCAGTTCCTTGAAAGCCGCATCACCCGATCCGACGACCTGACGCCCTCGATGCAGGTGTTGCTGATCAAGCTCACCCATGTGGTGCTGATGGTGCTCGCTGTGGTGCTGGTGCTCGGCGCCGTCGGCATCAACCTGTCGGCGCTGGCGATCTTTTCCGGTGCGGTGGGCGTCGGCATCGGTCTCGGCTTGCAGAAGATCGTCTCGAACTTCATCAGCGGCATCATCCTGCTGGTCGACAAGTCGGTGAAGCCGGGCGATCTGGTGTCGGTCGGTGACAGCACCGGACGGATCAGCGCGATGAACACGCGCTACATTTCAATCGCGGCCGGCGACGGGCGTGACATCCTGATCCCCAACGAGGATCTGGTGACGCAGAAGGTCGTGAACTGGACCTATAGCGACACCAACGCGCTGGTGAAGGTGAAATTCGGCACCGCTTACGACGCCGATCCGCGCCGGGTCCGCCAACTGGCGGTCGATGTCGCGGCCGCGTCCGAACGCGTCAGCAAGGCCAAGCCGCCGGGGTGCCTGCTGGCGGAATTCGGCGAATCCGGAATGCAGTTCGGGCTCACGTTCTGGGTCACTGATCCGGGCGGCATGGACGCGGCGCGCAGCGAGGTGCTGGTGGCGCTGTGGGAGGCATTCAGGCGTGAGGATATCAGGATGCCGTATCCGGTGCGCGACATTCGTATGGCCGCGCCGCCCTCGGCTGACGTTCCCGCCGACGGATCGCGATAGCCGATGCGGTTTCCGTCCGAACTGGTCCCGGCCACGCTGCTGCGCCGCTACAAGCGGTTTCTCGCCGACGTCGAATTGGCCGACGGCAACATGACGACGGTGCACGTCGCCAACCCCGGCGGTATGATCGGTTTACAAGCGCCCGGCAGCCGGGTGTGGTTGTCCCGTTCGCCCAACGCCAAGCGGAAATTGCCGTATTCGTGGGAACTTGTGGAGGTGGATTTCGGCGGCGGTACCGAACTGGTCGGCGTCAACACCGCGCACCCCAATACGCTGGTGGCCGAGGCGCTCGCCGCCGGCATCGTTCCCGAACTCGCCGGTTACGATAGCATTCGCCGCGAGGTCGGCTATGGCGCGGGCGCGTTCGGTGGCGCGTCGCGGATCGACTTCCTGTTGGAAGGCGTGGGCCGTCCACCCTGCTATCTCGAAATCAAGAACGTGCATCTGATGCGCCGGCCGGGTCTTGCCGAATTTCCGGACTCGGTGACCGCCCGCGGCGCCCGGCATCTCGACGAACTGGCGGCGATGGCGGTGGGAGGCGCCCGTGCCGTGATGCTGTACGTGGTGCAGATCGGATCGGCCGAGGCCTTCAGCCTGGCGCGGGACATCGATCCGGCCTATGGCCGCGCCTTCGACCGTGCACGGGCGGCAGGCGTCGAGGCGCTGGCGTGGCGTTGCCGGCTGACGCCCGAGGGGATCGATCTCGTGCAACCCATTCCGGTTGCGGACTAAATCCCGAATGCCCGCCATGTCCTTTCGCCACATGTCCTTGCTTCGACAGCCATATCCATTAAATTAGGGCTCAATCCTTCCAGCTTGATCGAAATCAGAACGCGCATGAGTTACGTTGACGCCTCCGAAGCCTCCCTCCGCAAGACCGGGCAGATCAAACTGCACGGCCCCGCCGCCTTCGCGGGCATGCGCAAGGCCGGCGCGCTGGTGTCCCGCTGCCTCGACGATCTGACCGATCTGGTCAAAGTGGGTCTGCCGACCTCGGAGATCGACGATTTCGTGCGCGACTTCGCGTTCCGCCACAACGCGTTCCCCGCGACGCTGATGTATCGCGGCTATCGCTATTCGACCTGCACATCGATCAATCACGTCGTCTGCCACGGCATGCCGGGCGATCGTCCACTCAAGGACGGCGATATCGTCAACGTCGATGTCACTTTCATCGTCGATGGCTGGTATGGCGATTCCAGCCGGATGTATGCGGTTGGCGCCATTGCCCGCAAGGCGGAGCGGCTGATCGAGGTGACCTATGAATCGATGATGCGCGGCATCGCGGCGGTGAAGCCCGGCGCCACCACCGGCGACATCGGCCATGCCATCCAGAGCTTTGTCGAGCCACAGCATATGAGCGTGGTGCGCGATTTCTGCGGCCATGGCCTCGGCCGCGTCTTCCACGACGAGCCCAACATCATTCACGTCGGCCGGCCGGGCGAGGGCGTGGTGCTGCGCCCCGGCATGTTCTTCACAATCGAGCCGATGATCAACCTCGGCAAGCCGCACGTCAAAATCCTCTCGGACGGTTGGACCGCGGTGACGCGCGACCGCTCGCTGTCGGCGCAGTTCGAGCATTCCGTCGGCGTGACCAAAACCGGCTTCGAGATTTTCACGCTCTCGGCACGACATAACGAGCAGCCGCCTGCTATCTGAAGCGGGCCTCCGTCCTCTCATCATTTTTGCTATAGCCGGTTGCCGACCGATGCACGGCACGGCATGGTTGCGATATCTCAGGAATCGCAAGCGTGTCGGCATCGATGGCTGTTGATGGAAAAGAGTCCCGTAAATCCTCCGGCATCAAGTCGTCCGGCTTTGCCGAAGCGGCGCCGCATTATCACGGCCATCGCGAACGGCTGCGTGACCATTTCAGGGGTGTCGGCGCCGACGCGTTGAGCGACTACGAACTGCTGGAACTGGTGCTGTTTCGCGCGCTGCCGCGTCGCGACGTGAAGCCGCTGGCGAAGACCCTGATCGGCAAGTTCGGCTCGTTCGCCGAGGTCGTGCATGCGCCGCCCGCGCGGCTGGGTGAAGTCGAGGGGCTGGGCGAGGCGGCCATCACCGAGATCAAGCTGATCGCCGCCGCGGCGAGCCGTGTCGCCAAGGGACAACTCAAGCAGCGCACGGTGTTGTCGTCGTGGTCCGCCGTGATCGAGTATTGCCGCGCCGCGATGGCGTTCGCCGACAAGGAGCAGTTTCGCATCCTGTTTCTCGACAAGCGTAATCAGTTGATCGCGGATGAGTTGCAGCAGGTTGGCACTATCGACCATACGCCGGTCTATCCGCGCGAGGTGGTCAAGCGGGCGCTGGAATTGTCGGCAACCGCCATCATCATGGTCCACAACCATCCCTCCGGTGATCCGACGCCGTCGACCGCCGATATCCAGATGACCAAATCGATCGTCGGCATCGCCAATCCGCTTGGCATTTCGGTGCACGATCACATTATCGTCGGTAAGAACGGCCACGCCAGCCTGAAAGGGCTGAGGTTGATGTGAGCATGCGATTAAGTGATAAGAAGCATGTCTGCTGTTCCCGTCATGGCCGGAATAAATCCGGCCATGACGGGAGCTATCGTGAAATTCGCAGGCGTATTTCCTACAACGCCACGTAATCGATCTTGTGATCTTTCACCGTTTGCGCCAGATCGATCACATGACGATGGTGCGTGAACAGGATGATCTGGCGGTGCGCGCCGCCCGCCGCGAGCAGCCGCAGCGTCGCCAGCGTGCGAGCCTCGTCGAAACTCGTCAGCAGATCGTCGCCGATGAACGGCATTGGCTCGGCAGCGCGCTGTTCCAGTAGCGCCAGACGCAACGAGAGGAAAAGCTGGTCGCGCGTACCTTCGCTTAGTCCCGCGATGGCGACCCGCTCGTCGTTCGCCCGGCGCGCCTTCAACTCGGGTTGATCGTCGTCGCCATAGTCGACGACGAGCCCTGCGAAAGCGGTGTTGGACGCGGCCGCGAACAATTCCCCGGCGCGCACGATCATCGGGTCCTGCATCCGCGCGCGAT
>JBARXT010000118.1:0-18430 GCA_049647485.1 Xanthobacteraceae bacterium | reverse complement strand
TGGCCGGCGTCAGGAACCAGGTGCAGCGGCCGCCATCGGCGATCGCCTGCAACGGATGCGCGATCTTGCCCGAGGCGATCAGCATATGGGTGCCGGCGGTGGTGGCGATCTTGGCCGCCTCGATCTTGGTGGTCATGCCGCCGCGCGACAGTTCGGATTCCGCCGCGCCCGCCATCGCCTCGATCTCGGCCGACACCGAGTCCACCACCGGGATCAGCTTCGCGTTTGGGTTGGCGCCGGGCGGCGCGTCGTACAGGCCGTCGATATCCGACAGCAGGATCAGGAGGTCGGCGCTGGCCATGGTGGCGACGCGGGCGGCGAGGCGATCGTTGTCGCCGTAGCGGATTTCGTTGGTGGCGACGGTGTCGTTCTCGTTGATGACGGGAATGGCGCGCCACTCCAGCAGCTTCGCCATGGTCGAGCGGGCGTTGAGATAGCGGCGGCGCTCCTCGGTGTCCTGCAAGGTCACGAGGATCTGGCCCGCATCGATGCCGTGAGCGGCAAGCACCTTCGACCACAGCCGCGCCAGCGCGATCTGACCGACGGCGGCCGCGCCCTGGCTTTCTTCCAGCTTCAGCGGGCCGCGCGGCAGCTTCAACTTGGAACGGCCAAGCGCGATCGAGCCGGACGACACCACCAGAATGTCGCGGCCCTCGGCGTGCAGCCTTGCGAGATCAGCGGCGAGCGCTTCCAGCCACGCTTCCTTCACGACGCCGGCGGCCGCGTCGATCAGCAAGGACGAGCCGACCTTGACGACGATGCGGCGGAAATTTTTCAGGTCGGGGCGAGCCATGGCGGTCATCGGAGACGGAGATGCGTGGGACGGAGCAGTTCAATGTTCCGTCGCGGCGATTTCGTCAAGGGAACCCACGTGCCGGCGGCGCGATTTGGGCATTTGCATTGCATTTTAGTGAAAGTTCGCCGCGGTCGGAATGCAACCGATGCGAATCCGTTTCGCCGCGAGGAGGATCGGCCGTCGCTTTTCGATCCCGATCGCCTTAAACATAGAAATGGATGGCGTTGCGCGCGCCGGCGGACGGCGTGAGGGTTCCCTCGATCGCCTGCCGGCTGCGGTTGGGGAGGAATTCGAGGATGCAGGTCAAGTCGCCCGGTGTCCGCTTCTGGGGAAGCGTCCTGTTGGGCGGATTGGCGGCGCAGCTTGCATTCCCCACGCTCGCGGGCGCCGCCGGCAACGGCGCAGGGCATCCCTCCGAAACGATCTTCATCCTGCAGATCATTCTGCTGATCGCCGTCGGCCGCGGGCTCGGCGAAATCATGCAGCGTCTCGGTCAGCCGTCGGTGATGGGCGAACTGCTGGCCGGGATCGTGCTCGGACCGTCGATCTTCGGCGCATTCTGGCCGGACGCGCAGAGCGCGATCTTTCCGGACAGTCCCGAGCAGAAGGCGCTGATCAACGGCATCGCGCAGGTCGGCGTGCTGTTGCTGCTGCTGCTGACCGGCATGGAGACCGATACCAAGCTGGTGCGCAAGGTCGGCAAGGCCGCATTCGCCATTTCCATCGCGGGCATCGTGGTGCCGTTCTGTTGCGGCTTCACGCTCGGCCAGTTTCTTCCCGAGAGCCTGCTGCCGCATCCGGAACAGCGACTGGTCGCCTCGCTGTTCCTCGGCACCGCGCTGTCGATCTCGTCGGTGAAGATCGTCGCGGTGGTGGTGCGCGAGATGCATTTCATGCGGCGCAATGTCGGCCAGATCATCGTCGCGACCGCGGTGATCGACGACACCATCGGATGGGTGATCATCGCGGTGATCTTCAGCCTCGCTTCGCGCGGCCAGCTCGACATGATGTCGGTGGCGCAGGCGGTGCTGGGCACGCTGGCTTTCCTTGCCGTCTCCTTCACCATCGGCCGCCGTATGGTGTTCAAGCTGATCCGCTGGGCCAACGACACGCTGGTCAGTTCGGCGGCGGTGATCACCGTGATCCTGCTGCTGATGAGTTGCATGGCGCTGATCACGCACTGGATCGGCGTGCACACGGTGCTCGGCGCGTTCGTCGCCGGCGTGCTTGTCGGCGAATCGCCGATCCTCACCAAGCAGATCGACGAGCGGTTGCGCGGGCTGATCACCAGCCTGTTCATGCCGATATTCTTCGGTCTGGCGGGCTTGAGCGCGGACCTCTCCGTGCTGACGGATCCGCATCTTCTGCTGCTCACCGCGCTGCTGGTGCTGATCGCCAGCCTCGGAAAATTCGGCGGCGCCTTCGTCGGCGGCGCGCTCGGCGGTCTCAATCGGCGCGAATCCTTCGCGCTCGCCAGCGGCATGAATGCGCGCGGCTCGACCGAAGTGATCATCGCCACCATCGGCCTGTCGATGGGTGTGCTGAGCCAGAACCTGTTCACGATGATCGTCACCATGGCGATCGTCACCACCATGGCGATGCCGCCGATGCTGCGCGCCGCGCTGTCGCGGCTGCCGCTGGAGAAGGAAGAGAAGGAACGGCTGGAGCGCGAGGAGTTCGAGGAGAAAGGCTTCGTCGCCAACCTCGAACGCCTGCTGCTGGCGGTGGACGAAAGCCCCAATGCGAAGTTTGCCTCGCGCATCGCCGGTCTGCTGGCCGGGACGCGCGGCGTTCCCATCACTGTGCTGCATCTCGGGCCCCAGGCCAAGGTGCAGGAAAAGCGGCGCGACGAGGAGGAGAGCCACGAAACCACGGTGAAGAACGCGGCGAAAGTCAGCGCCGAGATCGAGAAGGAGGACGGCGAAGAGGTGCGCGATATCGACGTCACCACCCGCACGCGGCAGAAGAAGGCGGTCGATGCCGTGGTCGACGAAGCGCGCAAGGGTTTCGACATGCTGGTGGTCGGCATGAACAAGGTGGTCGGCGCCAACGGCGGCTTCGACCGCAATGTCGAAATCGTGACGACGGGATTCGACGGGCCGCTGGCGGTGGTCGCGGCGAAGGGCCATCACCTGACCAAGCCCGACAGCGAGGGATTGAAAATCCTGGTGCCGGTGTCCGGCAGCGGGGTATCGCGGCGCGGGGCCGAGGTCGCCGTGGCGCTGGCGCGCAGCAGCAATCATCCGCTGCAGGTGATCTACGTCACGACGACGCGCGACAAGGGGCGGCGCCGCCGCAATGTCAGCGTGTCGCTGTTCGAGGAGGAAGCGATCCTCAAGGAAACCATCGCGCTCGCGGCGCGTTACGACGTCGAGGTGATCACCACGTTGCGCACCAACACCGCGCCGGAAGCGGCGATCCTTCAGGAGATGCGCGGCAGCAACATCGATCTGGTGGTAATGGGCGTCGATCGCATCGAGGGCGACACGCTCAATTTCGGCGGTGTGGCCGCCGAAGTGCTGCGGGAGTCGCAGGGCTCGGTGCTGCTGGTGTCTAACGGCGAGACGAAGTGATCTCCTGCGCGCGGACGATGATTTCGTGTGGCGCGTCGGTGCAGGCAATTCGGTTCGGGCTATGCGAATGGGTTCTTGTTACATCGACCTCGTGCAACATCAGGAACGGAGGCGACCGTGAGACTGCATCGGACAGCATCTGCCGCGTTGCTCGCTGTGTTGGCATGGCCGCTCGGTGCGCACGCCGCCAATGAGGCGAAACCCGGCGCGATCAGGATCGGCAGCGCGGCGGACTGGCCGACAGTACCGCAAGCCGGCGCCGAGGCCGAGCAGGTGAAGAAGACGCTCGCCAGGATCAAATTGCCCGCCGGTTTTCATATCGCGCTTTACGCGCTGGTGCCGGGTGCGCGGCACATCGCGGTGGGGCCGCAGGGCACCGTCACCTTCGTCGGCACGCGGCAATCGAAGGTCTGGGCGGTGACCGATCGTGCGAGCGGCGGCGACCATGAGGTGAAGGAATTCGCCCCGACCGTGTCGAAGAAGGTCCCGAACGGCGTCTGCTTCGCGAAGGACGGGACCCTCTACCTCGCCGAGGTAAACCGCGTGCTCGGATTCGCTGATGCGGAGTCGTTCGCCACGCGCGCCGATTTGGTGGCCGCTCCGGTGATGAAGCAGGGCGAACTCATTCCGAAAGCCGAGGAGAGTTTCAATCACGCCACGCGCGTGTGCCGGATCGGGCCGGACGACAAGCTCTATATCCAGCTCGGACAGCCCTACAACGTATCGCCCAGGGAGAAGCTCGATGTCTATCGCAAGTGGGGCATCGGCGGCATCGTCCGCATGGATCGCTATGGCAGCAACCGCGAGGTCTATGCCACCGGGATGCGCAATCCGGTCGGGATGGATTTCAACCCGAAGGACGGTTCGCTCTGGAGCAACGACAATCAGGTCGATCGCATGGGCGACGATCAGCCGCCGGGCGAAATGAATCGCATCACCGAGATCGGGCACGACTACGGATTCCCGTGGTATGGCGGCGGCCACACTCGCACGAACGAGTACAAGAACGACACGCCGCCGGCGAACCTGATCTTTCCGGAGGTCGAGCAGGTCGCGCACGCCGCCGATCTCGGTCTGGCGTTTTATACCGGCACGATGTTCCCGCAAAAGTATCGCGGCGCGATCTTCAGCACGCAGCACGGCTCATGGAATCGCACCGTGCCGATCGGCGCGCGGGTGATGGTGACGTTTCTGAAAGAAGACGGACGCGCCGCCGGCCCATCCGAGCCGTTTGCCGAAGGCTGGAATAACAACAATACCTATCTCGGTCGTCCGGTCGATGTCGCGCAACTGCACGACGGTTCGCTTTTGGTGTCGGACGATCAGGTCGGCGCGCTGTATCGCATCTGGTACGACGGGAAGTAGGAGGCGACGCAACTTCCCGTCGTCATGGCCGGATTTATTCCGGCCATGACGGGGCAAAGCGACAGCAGTGATTATCCAATCCCGAGCCGCTTGCGCATCCATGCGCCGGTTTCGTCGATGGCCGGTAGCCCTGCGCGCAGGAACGGATGGAACAGCGGCCAGGCGTGCGGCATGCCCGCCCACACCCGCAAGCTGACGTCGATGCCGGTCATCGCCGCGTTGTTGGCGAAGGTGGTCGAGTCCGACAGCAGCACTTCCTCGCTGCCGACCTGGATCAGCATCGGCGGCAGGCCGGACACATCGGCGCGCACCGGCGAGGCCAGCGGGTTGTCGGGCTGGTTGCCGAGATAGGCCGTCGCGACCCCGACGATGCCCTCGCGCGTGATCATCGGATCGCGCGCGCCGACCTTGTCGTAGGATTCGGCCGTCGTCGTCATGTCGAGCCATGGGCTGAGCAGATAGAGCCCGGCCGGTTGCGGCAGCTTTTCGTCCTTGAGCTTGAGCAGCAGCGCCGCGGCCAGATTGCCGCCGGCGGATTCGCCGCCGACCACGATGTCAGCGGGCGCGATGCCGCTGTCGAGCAGCGCGCGATAGGCCGTGAGCGCATCCTCGATCGCCGCCGGATAGGGATGCTCCGGCGCGAGGCGATAGTCGATGTGCCAGGCGGTGG
This sequence comes from Xanthobacteraceae bacterium, assembly GCA_049647485.1. GTDB lineage: Bacteria > Pseudomonadota > Alphaproteobacteria > Rhizobiales > Xanthobacteraceae > 62-47. The sequence goes on along the minus strand of JBARXT010000118.1, from coordinate 13,026 downwards.
CCTTGGTCGCGACGGCAAGCCGCGAGACGAAATGGCGGTGGCTCTTGATGCTGCCGAAGACATGGCCGCCGCCATGCAGATACAGCAGTGCCTTGCCCGGCGTGGCGTTGGGCGGCGTGATCTTCTCGGCGGGCACGTTGCCGAAACTCAGGCTCTCCACTGTAACGTTGTCCGCGAGCGGGATACGACCCATTTCGGTATCGAAGGACTCGCGGGTTCCGCCAGCGACATGGCGGCGCGCTTGGCCGCGCGTTCCTTGCACCATGCCCAGAACGCGGCGACATCAGAATCCTTCTCGGCCATCGTGGTCCGTCTCCCCAGCCTGTGTGATGATCATGTGGTGCGCGGCGACCACGGCGCGGCATCGGCCGCGCTCGCATCTGTCGCCTTGTCAGACCCCTTGGCCTTGTCGGACACCGGCGCGTCGCCGATCGCCGCGACCAGCGCGCGCAGCGTTTCCGGCACGCCCGCGCCGGTGACGCCGGACAACAGCAGCGGGGTTTTCTTCGCCGCGCGCTTGAGCCGGTCGCGCTGTTTCTTCAAGTCGTCGGGCGCCACGGCGTCGATCTTGTTGAGCGCGACGATCTCGATCTTGTCGGCCAGTTCGCCGGCATAGGCGTCCAGTTCGTTGCGCACGGTCTTGTACGCCTTGCCGGCATGTTCGCAGGTGGCGTCGACCAGATGCAGCAGCACGCGGCAGCGCTCAACATGGCCGAGGAAGCGGTCGCCGAGTCCCACGCCTTCATGCGCGCCCTCGATCAGTCCGGGAATATCCGCCAGCACGAATTCGCGGCCGCCGGCGTTGACCACGCCGAGCTGCGGATGCAGCGTCGTGAACGGATAGTCGGCGATCTTCGGCCGCGCCGCGCTGACGGCGGAGAGGAAGGTCGATTTGCCGGCATTGGGCAGACCGACCAGTCCGGCGTCGGCGATCAGTTTCAGCCGCAGCCAGATCCAGCGTTCCTCGCCGGGCTGGCCGGGATTGGCGTTGCGCGGCGCGCGGTTGGTCGACGACTTGAAATGCGCGTTGCCGAAGCCGCCGTTGCCGCCTTCCGCCAGCACGAACTTCTCGCCGAGCCGGGTGAAATCGTGGATCAGCGTCTCGCGGTCCTCGTCGATGATCTGGGTGCCGACAGGGACTTTCAGGACGACGGATTTGCCGTTGGCGCCGTGGCGGTCCTTGCCCATGCCGTTGGTGCCTTTGGGTGCCTTGAAGTGTTGCTGGTAGCGATAGTCGATCAGCGTGTTGAGGCCGTCCACCGCCTCGACGATGACGTCGCCGCCGCGGCCGCCGTTGCCGCCGCTCGGTCCGCCGAATTCGATGAACTTCTCGCGGCGAAACGCCACGCAACCGTTTCCACCGTCGCCGGAGCGGATATAGACCTTGGCTTCGTCGAGGAATTTCATCGCCTATCCGTATCGTAGCGGCGCCGCATCAGCAACAACGCGCGTGCCTGTCATTTCCCTGCGGTCGCTTGACACGTCTTCGCGCGCAAGTTACTTGCCCCGCCATCGAACGCGGCGATGCCGTGTTCCGTAAGCGTTAACGTCACCCAACGCGCCACATTCCGTATTGGATGGAATCCGTCCGGCGGAAGATTCGGGCGTGTTATCATGAATGACGTTCCTTCCCCTATTCAATTCGCATCGCAGCGCAGCGCCGTCTCGGGCCTGGCGCCGCTGGTGGCCATCGTCTTTTGCGGTTTCCTCGCGGTCGGCGCACCGCTGCCGGCGCTGTCGCTTTATGTCCACGAGGAGCTTGGCTTCAGCAGCTTCACCGTCGGCTGGGTGATCGGTATCCAGTCCGTCGTCACGGTGCTGTCGCGCCACTATGCCGGAACGCTGAGCGACCATCACGGCCCGCGCTGGATCGTGCTGCGCGGCCTGCCGCTCGCCTTGCTTGCCGCGTGTTGCTATCTCGCCTCGGCGCTGCTGCCGGCCACGCCGGAGATCAGGCTCGCGGTGCTGATCGTCGGCCGCGTGCTACTGGGCTTCGCCGAAAGCCTGTTCATCACCGGAACCATGAGCTGGGGCATCGGCCGCATCGGCGCCGCGCGCACCGGCAAGGTGATGTCGTGGCAGGGCATCGCGATGTATGCCGCGTTCGGCCTTGGCGCGCCGCTCGGCCTTGCGGTGCATACGGCCTACGGTTTCGCCGGGGTTGCCGTGCTGGCGATGGCGACGCCGCTCGTCGCCATCGTGGTTGCGTTCGTGTTGCCGCCGGCGCCGGTCCTGGGCGGCGATCGTGTCCATGTGCCGGTGCATCGGGTGTTGCGGCTGATCTGGCTGCCCGGTCTGGTGCTGGCGCTCGCCACTGTTCCGTTCGCGAGCATGTCTGCGTTCCTGCCGCTGGCCTACAGCGTCAAGGGCTGGGCCGGCGCGGGCGTGGCGATCGCGAGCTTCGGCGTCGCTTATGTATTCGTGCGGCTGGTGGGGTCGCATCTGCCGGACCGGTTCGGTCCGGTGCGCGTGGTCGCCGCATCGCTCGCGATCGAACTGATCGGCCAGCTGGTGCTGTGGTATGCACCGTCGCCCGCCGTCGCGCTGGCCGGCGCGGCGTTGACGGGGCTCGGCTTCTCGCTGGTGTTTCCCGCCATGGGCGTGATGGCGACGCGGCGCGTGCCGGCGGAATTGCGTGGCCGCGCGGTGGGCAACTTCATCGCCTTCTTCGACGTCGCCGTCGGTCTCACCGGTCCTCTCGTCGGATTGCTCACCGGCGCGATGGGATATACGGCGGCTTTCGTCGCCGGCGCGGTGGCCGCCGCGGCGTCGCTGACCCTGATGCCCGCGATCGCGCGGCTCGGTCGCGCGCACCTGCCGCAGACCGATCGCGGATCGTAAGACGCGTCGGCAGGGCAGGTGTGCGACAACAGCGACACATGCCTGCCCGTGCCGCATGCTAGGGTCTGATCCAACTGCGTTGAATCAGACCCGTCGCCCATCTTTTTGTTCGAGCATGATCTTTTCCGAAAACCGGTTCCACTTTTCGGGATTATGCCAAGGAGGCCGTGGTCGCGCAGGCTTCATCTCTCTCCGGAAACCCGTCCACGCATGATCTCTCGCATTTCCACCGGCATGAACGAACGCGCGGCGCGGCTCGCCGGCATCGCCCTGATGCTGGCGGGCGTGTGGGCGTTCTCGTTCGGCGACGCGCTCGGCAAATACATCGTCGCCACCTATCCGGTGGGGCAGCTTCTGTTCCTGCGCGCCGTCGCCTCGCTGGCGCTGCTGTCGCCGTTGATCTGGCGCAGCCGCGCCGAATTCGTGCGGCTGGAGCGGCCCGGCCTGCATCTGTTGCGCATCGTGCTCTCGACACTCGAAGTCGCGGCGTTCTTCGTCGCGGTGCGATATCTGCCGCTCGCCGACGTCATCACTTTCTATCTGGCCTCGCCGATCTTCGTCACCGCGCTGTCGGCGCTGTTGCTGCGCGAGCAGGTCGGCTGGCGACGCTGGTGCGCGGTCGCGGTCGGCTTCTGCGGCGTGCTAATCGCGATGCGGCCGTCGGCGCAGACCATCAGCTGGCCGGCCCTGATCGCGCTCGGCGGCAGCGTGTCGTTTTCGTTCCTGATGCTCATCACCAGGTCCCTGCGCGGCGCGTCCGACGTGGTGCTGGCCTCGTCGCAGTTCGTCGGCACGCTGGTGTTCGGCGCGCTGCTGCTGCCGTTCGGCTGGCTGACGCCGTCATGGCCCGATCTCAGCCTGTTCGCCGTCGCCGGCGCGATTTCGGTGGGTGCGTTGCTGTGCATCAACCGGTCGCTGAAACTGGCGCCGGCGAGCGTCGTGGTGCCGTATCAGTATTCGATGATCGTCTGGGCCGTGTTGTTCGGCTATGCCGTGTTCGGCGACGTGCCGACCCTGGCGACCCTGATCGGCGCCGCCATCATCATCGGCGCGGGCTTCTACATCTTCCTGCGCGAGCAGGCGCTCGGGCGCGAGGACACGCCGGTCAATCCGCCGGCGTGAGGGTGCTGCATATTCAGTGTCATGCGCGGGCATGACCGTTCGAAGACCGGCGTCGCTTTCGCTCGCCGTCGTGCCGGGCATCCACGTCCTGAAGTCCTCGCAAGGTTAAAGACGTGGATGGCCGGGACGAGCCCGGCCATGACGCGTTGTTGAATCTATCTGAACGAAACCCGCGCCAAAGACAAAGGGCCGGATCCGGGGTTGCTGGATCGGGCCCTTGATGTGTCGTGACGCGAGTGCGGGTCAGCCGCCGCGCCGCGACGCGTGGCCCCAGTTTTTCAGCGACGACCACACGCCGCGCGTCAGCCGGAAGCAATCCACCGGCGACGACGAGCCGAGCGCCTCGAAGCGGTGCAGTTCGACGCCGCTCCACTGGAAGCCGCACTTCTCCAGAATGTTGCGCGACGCCGGATTGACGACGCGCGCGCCGGAAATCATCTGCTCGATGGCGAACTCCTCGAAGGCGAAGTCGATCGTGGCGCGCGCCGCTTCGGTGCCGAAACCCCGGCCCCAATAGTCGACGCCGAGCCAGTAGCCGAGTTCGGGCGTTTCGGGCTGTCGCCAATCGACGCCGACCACGCCGACCGGCGTGTGATGATGCTCGATCAGGAACACGGTGTTGGAGCCGTCGCCGGCGATGGTCTGGACGAAGTGCATGGCGTCGTCCTGCCGATACGGATGCGGCAGGCGGCGCGTGTTCTCGGCGATGCGGCGATCGTTGGCGAGACAAGCAATCGCTTTTACGTCCGCGAGCGTCGGCTTGCGCAGGGTCAGCCGTTCCGTCTCGAGGACGAAGGTACTTGGCTGTCGTGAGACGGGTGTCGAGAATTCCTGCAGCATGGTCGGCTCCTTGGGCGTCAAACCTTTGCGAAACGCAAATCGCGAACTACGCAAAACGAAAAGGGGAGGCCGGTTTCCCGCCTCCCCTTTGGAGCCTTGACGACTCCGCCGGTTTAACAGGACCCGGCGGACTCGAATATTTCCACCGTCTCTACTCGGCCGCAGCTTCCACCATCGGGAGGACCGATACGAAAGTGCGGCCGTTGGCTTTGGCACGGAACTCAACGCGGCCTTCAATCTTGGCGAACAACGTATGGTCCGTCCCCATGCCGACATTAAGGCCGGGATGCCAGGTGGTGCCGCGTTGACGCGCAATGATGTTGCCGGGAATCACGCGCTGGCCGCCGTAGGCCTTGATGCCGAGGCGCTTGCCCGCGGAATCGCGGCCGTTACGTGATGAACCGCCTGCTTTTTTGTGAGCCATGGCTCGTCTCCAAATCTTGAGAACACAGTAGTTTGATTCCTTGACGGAATCATCTCACTTTTTCTGTCGCAAATTGTAATCGCTCTGATCTCGGAGCGACGACACAGTGCGATTATTCGGCGGCGGCTTCCGCCGGCTTCGCGGCGGCCTTCTCGCGCTTCGGACGCGGACCGACCGTGGGCGTCTTGCCGTCGGCGAGGATCTCGGTGATCCGCAGCACGGTGATCTCGTCGCGATAGCCGCGCTTGCGCTTCGAATTCTTGCGGCGGCGCTTCTTGAACGCGATGACCTTGGGGCCGCGCTTGTGGTCCAGCACTTCGGCCGCGACCGTGGCGCCCTTAACCGTCGGGGTGCCGAGCACCGGCGTGTCGCCGCCGAGCACCAGCACGTTATCCAGTTGCACGATCGTGCCGACGTCGCCGGCGATCTTGCCAATCTCGAGTACATCTTCCGGAACGACGCGGTACTGCCGGCCGCCGGTTTTGATGACTGCGAACATCGTTTTCATTCCTTCGTGTTCGATTCCGACGCTCGGCTTTCGCACGGCCCGGCTTCTTGTTCAGTCGTTTATGGCGAACTTCGCGAGGCCCGAGGCAATGCCTGCCGGCCACGCAAAAACAATCGGCGCAAGGAAAACCTGGCGCCGCGTGCCGGGACTTATAGCGGGCGAGGGCCGAGAGTCAAGCAAAACCCGGCGAAAAGGACTGCAAATGAAGGGTTTGGCGGGCATTTTCGGCTCGCGCCGCCGGGTCGATCGGCCGCAGGCTTGAAACCAACAGGTTCCCCGGTCGTTGTTCCCGCTTTCTCCAAGGCAAAGGGGCGACATGGCAGACGGCAACATCACCACCTCCGGCATCGGCAAGCACGGCGCGGCACGGCTGCCGTCGGTCGATATCGACAGCTACAACATCGAGTTGAAGGACGATGACGGCTTTCTCGGCGACCGCGCCAGCAAGGGTGCATTTCAGCAACTCCTCGATGACTGGCGCAAGCCGCTGAAGAAGAACGGCGACGATCCGCTCGGCGAAAAGGCAACCGACGACCTCAGCAAGACCACCCTGGACGAGGCGCTCAAGGGCGACGACATTCTGGCGGCCGCGCTGGTCCACGGCGCGCTGGAGGATTTCGCCCAGCAACTGGCCTATGTCACCGGCCGCTTCCTCAAGACCAAGGCCTGGGCCGACACCGAGCGCATCGTGGTCGGCGGCGGCTTCCGCCAGAGCCGGGTGGGGGAGATCGCCATCGCCCGCGCCGACCTGATCCTCAAGGCGGAGGGGCTCAAGGTCGATCTGATTCCGATCCGCTTTGATCCCGACGAGGCCGGGCTGATCGGCTGCCTGCATCTGGCGCCGCCATGGATCTTCGAGGCTTATGACAGCATTCTCGCGGTCGACATCGGCGGCTCCAACATTCGCTGCGGCGTGGTGGAAACGCGTTGGAAGAAGGCGAAGGACCTGTCCAAGGCGGCGGTGTGGAAGTCCGATCTGTGGCGACACGCCGACGAGGAGCCGACGCGTGAAGGCGCCGTGAAGCGGCTGGTGAAGATGCTCAAGGACCTGATCGCGGCGGCCGACACCGAGGGGCTGAAGCTCGCGCCCTTCATCGGCATCTCCTGTCCCGGCGTGATCGAGGAGGACGGCGCGATCCGGAAGGGCGCGCAGAACCTGCCCGGCAACTGGGAAAGCAGCCGGTTCAACCTGCCGGCCAGCCTGTTCGAGGCAATCCCGATGATCGGCGAGCACGACACCACGGTGCTGATGCATAATGACGGCGTGGCGCAGGGCCTCAGCGAAATGCCGTTCATGCAGGACGTCGCTCGATGGGGTGTGCTGACCATCGGCACCGGCCTCGGCAACGCCCGCTTCACCAACCGCAAGAAAGACGACAAGGCAGGAAACGACAAGGCGAAGGCCGGCAAGAGCAAGGATAAGAAGGCGGCAGGAGGAAAGGAAAAGCCGAAGAAAAACAAGGGGTAACTGGCTTTGTCCCGGCTTCTTCCGGGTTTGGCGCGGCACGCCCCAATTTGATGCAGCAAGCCTTGGAGGCTCTTGCGAAAAGCAAGCCCTTTCCGGCCAGGCGCTTTCTCCCGACGGTTGGAGGCCCTACGCTTCGACCGGATCCGATCGGGTGCGTGAGACGGCGGAACGCTTCGGTGTTGTCGACCCCGCGCCCGACGGCGGGACGATGGCTGCCGCCGAACATTTTCGTCCCGGTGCGACTTGTCTGGCCTGCCATCCTCGCCTAGAACACCGCCGACCACTGACGGGGATCCCCGACATCATCTTGGCGCCTGGAGAGGTGGCAGAGTGGTTGAATGCACCGCACTCGAAATGCGGCATAGGTGCAAGCCTATCGGGGGTTCGAATCCCTCCCTCTCCGCCATCGCCGTTTCTTTGAAACTTGGATTGCGCGGCGAATATTTCCGGCGCGCGTCGATCGCCGCGCGTCGGGTGCGTTGGGGTGCCTCGGACGTTGGCCGAGAGGCCTATCGGAGCGCGTCCCATAGCGTTTTGGCGAGAACGCCCGTCTTGCTTTCGATGGCGGCGGCGGCGTCAAGACACAGATCCTCGCGATAACGCGATCCGACGATCTGAACTCCCACCGGCAACCCGTCGAGCAGGCCGACCGGGACAACGGCAGCCGGCAGGCCGAGGACGTTGATCGCCGAAATGAAGCGAAGGTCGTTGTGAAACACTTCCCGGACACGCTGCTCGCCCTTGAGGTCGGCGTTGACTTCCGGCGTGCGCCGCACCGTGGTGGGTGCCAGCACAAGCGGATACTCCTCGAGGAACATCATCCAGTTGCGGATATGGCGTGAACGCTCGCTGATGGCCTTCATGTAGCCGGCCTGATCGAGCTGTGTCGCGAGCCCGATGATGCCGTCAAAGGCCTTGTGAAAATCCGCGCTCGTCGTTGCGAGCATCTGCTCTTTCTGCAGAACGCCGATTTCGGTCAGGATCAGATCGCACCACAACTGCCAGACGCCGTTGATGTCGGGGACTTCGACTTCGCTGACCGCGTAGCCCTGATCGGCAAGTTTGTCGGCGGCCTGTCTGATCAGCGCCATCACGCCGGGATCGGTTGTCATGTCGTCCGGAATCCTGGCGAGTGCCACCTTGATCGGCTTTGCCGCCGGCGGCCCCTGGAGCGGCGCCGGCACCCACCAGGGATCGCGCGGGTCGCGCTGCGCCATCACTTCGAGGCCAAGCCGCACGTCGCGGACTTCCCGTGCCAATGGACCTTGAGAGGACATGAACTGCGCCATCAGCGGGCGCTCCGCCGTCGCACTGGGGTTGAAGGCCGGGATGCGTCCCTGCGTCGGCTTGATGGTGGCGATGCCGTTGCAATGCGCCGGCCAACGCAGCGAGCCGCCGATATCGTTGCCGTGAGCGATGGTGCCGATGCCGGCGGCGATCGATGCGCCGGCACCGCCCGAGGAGCCGCCGCACGTCACTTCCGGATTCCAGGGATTGCGCGTGAGCCCGTGAAGCGGGTTGTCAGTGAAGGCGCGGAGCGAGAACTCCGGCGTGTTGGTGAGGCCGATGACGATGGCGCCGGCCTTCTTGAGATTGGCGGTCACCGGCGAATCGCCGGGAGCGATGTTGTCCTTGAAGGCAACGACGCCGTTGGAATTGGCCTGTCCCTCGACATCGATATTAATCTTGATGGTCACCGGAACGCCATGCAGCGCGCCGATCTCGCCGGTCTTGTTGGCCGCCAGCGCCGCGTCCGCAGCCTTGGCTGCTTTGAGCGCGCTTTCGCCGAGATCGACAACGACGGCATTGAGAGCCGGATTCACCTGCTTCATCCGCGCGAGATGCGCGATCGTGACTTCCTCCGACGTCACGCCGCCCGCCTTGATGGCGGCTGCCGTCTCAACCGCGGACCATTGCCATATCGGTGCCTTCGTCACGTTTCTTCTCCTTGCGATAGGGGCGGTCCGGAATTCCGCGCATGACGGTTGCAGCGTTACCGGATCGGCGGGGCGTACTGAATGCCGCCTTCGTTCCACAAATGATTGAGGCCGCGCGGAATGCCGAGCTTGGATCCGGTGCCGACATTACGGTCGTAGGATTCGGCATAGTTGCCGACTTGCCGGATGATGCGCACGGCCCAGTCCTTGGTCAGGCCGATCTGCTCGCCGTAAGTGCCTTCGTTGCCGACCAGACGCTTGACGTCCGGCTTCTGCGACTTCAACGCCTCGTCGATATTCTTCGAGGTGATGCCAAGCTCCTCGGCATTGAGCATGGCGAAGTGGGACCACTTGACGATTTCCAGCCATTGGCTGTCGCCCTGCTTCACCGCAGGCCCCAGCGGCTCCTTGGAAATCACGTCGGGCAGAATGACATGATCGTTCGGTGCCGAGAGTTGCAGCCGTTCGGCGTAAAGCTGCGAGATGTCGCTGGTGAAGACGTCGCAGGCGCCGGTGTCGTAGGCCTTGAGCGTGTCGGCGACGTTCGAGAACGCCATCTCCTGAAACTTCATGTTGTTGGCGCGGAAGTAGTCACCGAGATTGAGTTGCGTGGTGGTGCCTGACTGCACGCAGACCTTGCTGTTGTCCAGCGCCAGCGCCGAATCCTTTCCGGCGCTCTTGCGAATCATGAAGCCCTGGCCGTCATAGTAATTCACTGCCGCGAAGCTGAGGTTGAACTCGGCCTCGCGCGACATCGTCCAGGTCGAATTGCGCGACAGCAGATCGATTTCGCTGGATTGCAGGGCCTTGAAGCGCTGCTCGGCGTTGAGCGGAACGTATTTCACCTTGGTGGCGTCGTTGAAGACCGCTGCGGCGACGGCGCGGCAGAGATCGACATCGAGGCCGGACCACGCGCCCTTGTCGTCGGCATTGGAGAAGCCCGGCAGGCCGGTCGAGACGCCGCAGATCAGGTTTCCCCGATCCTTGACGGTCTTCAGCATCTGCGCATCGGCGCTATCGAACGATCCGAACGCGACCGTGGCGGCGAGGACGACGACAGCGCTGCGCGCCAAGGGGAAACCGAAATTCAGCATGATGATGTCTCGCTCATGAAGGAGAAGTGATGGGCAAGGATCGGCGGCAGACCGTCACAGAGAAGGCCGCTGCTTGACGACGACTTTGGTGCCGACCGGAACGCGGTCGTAAAGGTCTATGATGTCGGCATTGACCATGCCGAAGCACCCTGACGAGACGGCCTTGCCGATGGTGTCGGGCTGGTTGGTGCCGTGAATGCGATAGACGGTGGTGCCGAGATACATCGCCCGCGCGCCCATCGGGTTGCCGGGACCGCCGGCCATGAAGCGCGGCAGATACGGTTGCCGCTTGATCATCTCCGGCGGCGGCGTCCAGTCGGGCCACTCCGCCTTGCGGGTGATCTTCAGAAGACCCTGCCACTGAAACCCTTCGCGACCGACGCGGACGCCATAGCGCATGGCGCGGCCGTTGCCTTGCACCAGATAGAGGAAGCGTTCGGATGTATGGACGATGATGGTGCCGGGCGGCTCGGTGGTGCGATACAGCACCATCTGCCGTTGAAACTGCGGCGGCAATTGTACCGATTCGTCGGGTACGCGCCCCGGCTCGTCGCCGATATTCATGTCCTCGCTTTGGATCTGACTGAAGCCGTGCGACGTTGGAAGAGCGATCAACATCGCGGCCAGCAATGGCATCCACAGCAAGCGTCGAAAGCGAAACATCGGCAATCCTTGTTGTCGGGGGCGCGAACCGTCGGACGATGTCGCGATAGTGAGGGTATCAAACCGTACCCTCGCATGGATGGCAAGTCGGCGCGTGCAGCAGCGTTTTCAAGCGGACGCCGGTTCGCGTCAGGAAAACGCGTCGAAGAAAACCATAGCGTTCACCGCTTTCCGTGAGCCCATGAACGGCTATGCCGAATCAATCGTTACCGGACGCGATCAAATCAGCATGATACGATTTCGTGACGGATCAATGCGGTGCGATCCAGAGCCGCAGGCCATAGGCCATCAGGGCGACGGTGCCGACGCCACCGAGCCACAGCGCGACGAACCACAACAGGCGTTGCCACAGCGACGATTTGTCGTCATGGGTCGCCATCAGTGATAGCCGCTCTGCGGATCGACCTTGCCGCGGAATACCCAGTAGGCCCATCCGGTGTAGATCAGGATGATCGGGATCAGGATCGATACGCCGACCAGCATGAAGATCTGGCTGCTCTCCGGCGCGGCCGCCTGCCAGATCGTGATGCTGCGCGGCACGATGTAGGGATACATGCTGATGCCGAGCCCGGCATAGGACAGCGCGAACAGGACGAGAGACAGCACGAACGGCTTGTAGTCCTGCCGCCGCGCGAGACTCTGCAAGAGCAACGCGGTGACGGCGGCAACCGCGATCGGCACCGGCGCCGTGAACAGCACGTTCGGCCAGGCGAACCAGCGCCGTGCATATTCGACGTCGAGGAACGGCGTTGCCAGACTCACCGCGCCGATCGCGCCGAGCATCGCGAACAGCAGCCACCAGCTCAGGCGATAGGCTTTCTCGCGCAGGTCATCGGTGGTCTTCATCACCAGCCATGTCGCGCCGAGCAGACAATAGCCGATCACCACGGCAATCCCGGTGAGGATGCTGAACGGCGTCAGCCAGTCCCACCAGCCGCCGGCATAGGCGCGGTTCGCGACCTCTACGCCCTGCAGAATGGCACCGAGCGCGATGCCTTGCGCCAGTGCGGCGACCAGCGATCCTCCGGCGAAAGCGAGGTCCCAGCGGTTGCGCTCACGCTGCGAGCGCCAGCGAAACTCGAAGGCGACGCCGCGAAACACCAGGCCGAGCAACATTGCGATGATGGGCGTATAAAGTGCCGGCATCAGGACGGCATAGGCCAGCGGAAACGCGGCGAACAATCCGCCGCCGCCGAGCACCAGCCAGGTCTCGTTGCCGTCCCACACCGGCGCGACGCTGTTCATCATCACGTCGCGATCTTCTTTCTTGGGAAACAGCGGGAACAGAATGCCGAGGCCGAGATCGAAGCCGTCCATCACCACGTAGACGAACACCGCGAAGGCGATGATGAAGGCCCAGATGGTGGCAATCGTCGAGACCTGATCCATGGCGCTCACCGCTTTGCGTAGGTCGTGGCACCCGAAGCGGGCGTAATGCCCGCGGCGTGCGTCGGCGCGTCGCCGCTCGGGCCTTCTTCGCCGCTGTGCGGCGGCGCAGCCATCAGGCGCAGGATGTAGACGACGCCGGCGGTGAACACCAGAAAGTAGACGATCACGAACGCGATCAGCGAGGAGGCGACCGCAGGTGCCGCCAGCGGCGAAGCCGAATCGACGGTTCGCAGCAGGCCATACACCGTGAACGGCTGGCGGCCGACTTCCGTGGTGAACCAGCCCGCCAGTACCGCGACGAAGCCGGCTGGCCCCATCATCATCGCGAAGATATGCAGCGGCCGGGAGTCATAGATCCTGCCGCGCCAGCGCAGCCACAGGCTGAGCAGGCCGAGGCCCACCATCAGGAAGCCCAGTCCCACCATGATGCGGAACGACCAGAACACCACCGGCACCGGCGGCCAGTTTTCGCGCGGTACGGTGTCGAGGCCGGCCAGCGGCGCATCGAGCGAGTGCTTGAGAATCAGCGACGACAGTTTTGGAATCTGGATCGCGTAATCGACCCTGGCGTTCTTCTGATCCGGCAATCCGAACAGCAGCAGCGGCGCGCCGTTCGGGTGGCTCTGGTAGTGGCCTTCCATCGCCATCACCTTGGCGGGCTGATGCTCCAGCGTGTTGAGGCCGTGCTGGTCGCCGGCGAAAATCTGGATCGGCGCGACGATGGTGGCCATCCACATCGC
>JBARXT010000117.1:0-5717 GCA_049647485.1 Xanthobacteraceae bacterium | reverse complement strand
GTGGCAAGGCGTGGCGGCGCTGATTGCGGCGCATGCGGCGGCGCGCGCGGCACCCGCCTGGGTGATGACGCGCCTTTCCTACAGCGGCGAAGTCAGTGCGATGAAGGTTGCCTATGTCGAATCGCGGCCACGCACCGACGAATTGCAGCTTGGCCTGATCTTCGTCCTGCTGGCGATCCTGCCGCTGACGTTGATCTCGGCGTCGGCGGTGGCGTTCGGCGCACTTCTTGGCGCGGTGCTGGCGACGCTGCTGGCGCTGTGGGCGCGGCGGCTGATCGGCGGCTACACCGGCGATGTGCTTGGTGGCATCGAGCAGACATTCGAGATCGGGTTCCTGCTCGGCATTGCGGCGGTACTAAGTTAACAGCCGTCACCCTGAGGTGCGCCGCGCAACGCGCGGAGCCTCGAAGGGCGACGGCTACGATGCCATCCTTCGAGGCTCGCTTCGCTCGCACCTCAGGATGACGCCGTCAGAAATCCAGTTCCAACTGATACGGCATCCCCTCGAAAGCCTCGGCTCCGCGACCGATCCCCGCGATGGCATCGACCATCGCACCCTTGCGTCCCAACAGATCGTCGGCCAGCGCCACCATCAGCCGGTTCGGCGTCGCAAGCGGCGCACGCGCGCGCAACGCGTCGGCAACCTCACTCTCGCGTCCGGGGCGACGATCGCAAGCGAGAATATAGGCCGCCGCACTCGAGCGGCTGATGCCCGCCCAGCAATGAACCAGCAGCGGCGTTTCGCGCGCGCAAACGCGACCGAAATCCAGCATCGCCGCGATCATCTCGCCGCTCGGCGCGATCAACCCTTCACGCGCCTCGATGATGTCGTGAAACACCAGATGCAGGCGCCGCTGCGGCGTCAGCGCGGCAAGCGTCTCCGCATCGGTGTCGGGCGAGAGCAGCGTCAACAGATCGTAGGACGGAAGCGCTTGCGCGACCTCCTGCACCGCGCTCAACGGCGCGACGTGAATCGCAGCGGAGCGCGATACCGCGTCAGCCGGCAACCACCAGCCCTCCCGCCTTCTTCCAGGCATCGATGCCGCCTTCGAGATGCATCGCGTCCGTCAGCCCCGCGTCCTTCGCGGCTTTCACCGCCATCGCCGAACGTTCGCCGAAGGCGCAGAAGAACACGATGCGGCGGCGGCTGGCGGTGGCAACTTCGCGCAGCATCCCACCGGCTTTCAGACTGTCGGCGATCGACGGATAGGGCGCATGCAGCGCGCCGGCGAGCGTGCCGTGCTTGGCGCGCTCGGCCTGCTCGCGCAGATCGACCAGCAGGATATCGGGCTGACCGAGCCGGGCGATGGCGTCGCGCGGCCGCAGCGACGAGCCTTCGTCGGCCAGCGCGTGCTGATGCAGGCCGATCTTCATGTTGGCCGGAATCACCACGTCCATCAGCTTCGGATTCGGTAGATTGAGATTGCTCATCAATTCGACGTAAGCCTCCACCGAGGGGACTTGCAGGCGCGGATTGTAGCGCCGCTCCTCGCCGATGGTGGAAACGGTGTCGCCTTTGTAATCGTGCGCCGGAAACACCATGGTTTCCTCGGGCAACTTCAACAGGCGATTGAAGATCGACTCGTATTGCGCCCGCGCGCTGCCGTTCTGGAAATCTGTGCGGCCGGTGCCCCGAATGAGCAGCGTATCGCCGGTGAAGACGCGATCCGCCATGCGATAGCTGTAGGAATCGTCGGTGTGGCCAGGCGTGTACATCACGTCGAGCGCGAGCCCCTCGATGGTGATCTTGTCGCCGTCGCCGACGCGCATCGCCACCACGTCGGCCTTGCTCTGTTCGCCCATGATGGTGACGCATTGGGTGCGGTCGCGCAGTTCGCCGAGCCCGGTGACGTGGTCGGCGTGCAGATGGGTGTCCACCGCCTTGACCAGCTTGAGGTCGAGTTCGCGCAGCAACTGGCAATAGCGATCGACCTTCTCCAGCACCGGATCGATCAACAGCGCCTCGCCCCCGGCGCGGCTGGCCAGCAGGTAGCTGTAGGTTCCCGATACGCTGTCGAACAGTTGACGGAATATCATGATCGCCTCGACGCTCCTTCGTGGAACAATATAGCCCGGAAGATAGTCACGGGAAAATACTATTCCATGGAGCGGCGCACATTCGCCGCAGCGAAACCTTGGCTCTGATCCAACTGCGCTGAATCAGACCCGTCGCTCGGCTTTTGTTTGAGCATGATCTTTTCCGAAAATCGGTTCCCACTTTTCGGGATCATGCTCTAGAAATCGAGGCTGTCGCGGATCGCGTCGAGGCCGGCTTTCGCGCAGACCTCATCCTTGTCGCCGCCCGGCGCACCGGAAACGCCGATGCCGCCGAGCAAGGTGCCGCCGGATTCGATGGCGAGCCCGCCGCCAAGCATCGCGACGTTAGGCAACCGCGCCAGCGCGGGATCGAGCCCGCCGTCGCGAATCGATTTCGCAAGATCGGCGGTGGAGGTGCGGAAGCTCAGCGCGGTGTAGGCCTTGCGCGTCGCGGTGTCGTTGGCGGGGAGCCCCGCATAGCGGTCGCGCAGCAGCACCTGCGGCAGGCCGAAGCGATCCACCACCGCGACTGAAATCTGATAGCCGTTGTCGCGGCAGGTTTTCATCGCCGCCTGCGCGGCGGCAAGCGCCACTTCCGGCGTCAGCGACTTGTAGGTCACCATCGCGGCGTCATCGGCGCGCGCTGACGTAAAAAGGAACGCTGCCGAGGCGAATGTCGCAAGCAACAAAGCGATGCGTCGTCCCTGCGCAGGCAGGGACCCACAACCCCTGACATTGGTTGTCATAACGTAACCTCGCATTGTTAAGGGGCCGAAGCGCTGCGGCGTATGGGTCCCTGCATGCGCAGGGACGACATGGTTTCACTGGTTCATACAGTTAGGGCCGCAGGTAGCTCCAGCCCTGCTCCTGCAATTCCATCAGCCGCACCACACCCGACGGCACTGTCGTCGCTTCCGCGAGGATTGGAATGGCATGGCCTTCCTTCTTCTCCATGCCCTTGCGGGTGTTCTCGCAGGCGGAGAACTGGATCTTGCCGGGGAAGGCGAGGTCCTTGATGTGCTTGATGCGATCCTTCACCGGCGAAGTATCGTCGCGCAGCATGTTCAGGCCCGGACCGTAGGTGACGAGTTCGACGTCAACGGTCTCGCCCTTGCCGCGATAATATTCGATGACGTTGGTGGCGTTGTTGAGCGCCAGATTCATCACCGCCGGATCGTTCTGGTCGACATGGATCGCGAGGCGATGGGTCTTGCCCTCGGCGGCATGGCCCGGCGACGACAGCGACAGCACCGCGATGACGGCCAGCGCCGCCGCATGAAAGAGATGACGCATCTTCACTCTCCTGTTCGAGGCGGCACCATGCCACCGCGCGCGTGAAACTAAGGCCGCACCAGCGTAAAGCCGTTTTCGGTCAACGACAGGATATGGCCGACGCCGACCTGCACCGGGATCGCGCCGGGAATAATGTCCGGCCGCTTGCCAGTCTCGCGCTCGATGGTATCGAGCGTGTTGACGCAGACGTCGAACTTGACGCCCTGCGCGATCAGGCTTTCCACCCGCGTGCGGTTGGCGTTGTTGGTGCGCAACAGATCGATACCGGGGCCGAACCCCACCACCTCGACGGCAATGGCGTCGGGGCCGTAAGCCTTGATCAGGTTGTTGGCGACGCTGATGACGAGGCTTTCCTTCTTCGCATCCGAATCCGACAGTTGCAGCACCACGCGATGCTCGGCGAACGGCTTGTCCGGCAGCGGTTTCGGCTCGGCCATCGCGGCGGCCGCATGAAGCGTCAGCGCCGCAACCATCGCGCCCAGCACGCTCCCGACATGACGCCGCGTCATCATCCGCATGACTTCATCCCTGGCCTACGATGCCGGGATTGTTCTCGACGCCGCGCAGGCTCACCGCATCGGCTGGTGCCGACAGCTTGCCCTCGCGCAAATGCTTCGCGAACACATCCCACACCGGCTCGCCGTTCTGTTCGTTGACCGACGCCCAGCCCGCCACCTTGTAGGTTTTGCCGGCTTCCAGCGCGCGGCCGCCCGCGAGTTTCAAATCCGAAATGCGATTGCCGACGCTCTCATTCGGCGCGCAAGCGTAGGACAGGCCGCCGACGCGCACCATATCGCCGCCTTGCTGGTAATAAGGGTCTGCATTGAACAAATTATCACAAACGTCTTCCAGCACGGTCTTGATCTGCTCGCCGCTCATCGGCTGCGCGTAGACTTCGGAGTAGGTGGTGGCGGTTTCCGCCAGCACGTCTTCCATGGTCATCGCCTGCCCCGCCAGCACGCTGGTGCCCCAGCGAAAGCCCGGCGACAGCGCGATCTCGACATCGAGTTGCTGGCGCAGCGCGTCGCACAACAGGCTGTCCATGGTGCCGTTGAAATTGCCACGCCGATACAAGAGATGTGGCGCGGTGGCGATCTTGGCCGCGAATGCCGCTGCGTGCGGCGCGCGCAGCCGCTCGATCAACGTCAGCATGTCCGCGTCCGGCTTCAGCAATTCGGAAAACACCGGCAGCAGGCGATAGCGCACGTCGCGCACCTTGCCCTTGGCGAGATCGAGATCGAGCACGCCAAGGAATTTACCGTTGGAGCCAGCGTTGGTGACGAGCGTGACGCCGCCGGCGTTCTTCACCGGGATCGGCTGCGGCACCGCGTCGTGGGTGTGGCCGCCGAGAATGACGTCGATCCCGCTGACCTTGCTGGCGAGTTTGAGATCGACGTCCATGCCGTTGTGCGACAGCAGCACGATGGCGTCGATTTTCTCGTCGGCGCGCAACTTCTCGACCAGCTTCTGCAATTCGTCGTCGCGGATGCCGAAGGTCCAGTCCGGCGTGAAGCGTTTCGGATGCGCGATCGGCACGTAGGGAAACGCCTGGCCGATCACCACGACGCGATGACCGCCAAGTTGCTTGACGACGTAAGGCTTGAACACCCGGCCGGACGCGGCATCGAATGCGGGCGCATCGTTGAACGCTGCTTCCTCGGTGAGGAACACGTTCTGCGCGATGAATTCGCCCTTGAATTTTTCGAGGTTGGCGCGCAGCACCTTCTCGCCGTAGGTGAATTCCCAATGGCCGGTCATCGCCTCGATGCCGAGCAGGTTGGCGGCCTCCACCATGTCGGCGCCCTGCATCACGTTGGCGAGGCCCGAGCCCTGCCACAGATCGCCGCCGTCGAGCAGCAGCGACCGTCCGGCGCCTGCGTCCTCGCGCAACCGATCGATCAGCGTCTTGAGGTGCGCGAAGCCGCCGAGCGTGCCGAACCGCGCCGCCGCCTTCTCGAAGTCGAGGCAGGTGAAGGCGTAGGCGTTGGCACTTCCCGCCGTCAACTGAAAGCGTTCGAGAAAGGCGTTGCCGACCAGATGCGGCGGCTGCCCGAGCATCGAGCCGATGCCGAGATTAACGCTGGGCTCGCGGAACAGCACCGGCTGCAACTGCGCGTGGGTGTCAGTCATGTGCAGGATGCGCGCATTGCCGAAGCGCGGCAGGTCGTAGACGCTGGTATCGCTCGCGGCGTTCGCGGCGAGGCTACCGCGCGGCAGCGCGCCGGCCAATGCAACGCCTGCGGTCCATCCCAGAAAGTCGCGGCGGCGAATGGTCATGCGATAAACCCAAACATTTGCGGCAATCTCACGTCAGACTCGAAAGGGTTGTTACTCTGAGTGTCTGAGCGGAAAGTCGTTTGTGTGACGAACGTAGACCACAACCCGTC
>JBARXT010000116.1:0-7970 GCA_049647485.1 Xanthobacteraceae bacterium | reverse complement strand
GCCTCGATCCGCGTCTGCGCGTCGCTCAACGCCAGCGCGACCTCCTGCAAGCGGCGGTCGACGTCCGCGATGATGTCGCGCCGGGCCCGCTCGGCTGCTTTTACCCGGCGTTCGGCATCGACCAGCTTGTCCACGGCGCTCTGGCACATCGCGCGGGCATTGGCCTCGATGTCGCGCGCGCGGCTTTCGACCCCGGTGAACATCTCGGCGGCCTGATAGATCAGGTCGAGCGCGGTCGCGCTGCCGTCGCGCCCCGCCTGCGCGGGGAACGTCAGGATGTTGCCGGCATCGTCCGCGCGCGTGGTTGCTTCGCTGCTGACGCCCGGCGGCGTGGTGGGTTGCGGGATGATGCGATCGAGGCTGTCGAGAAGCGGATGACGGACGCTGCCGCTGAGCTGTGTCATGGATGCCAAACCTCGGGCGAAAACCTTGGGCACGAAAAGCTTACCGCTGTGCCTCCGGAATTGTCCTGCGTTATGGTAAACAGATGGTTAAGGCGGCCAGGTGCGCAGCTTTCGCGCGCCGGATGCTGCGCTATCGTTTGCGCGCCGGCTTCGCCACGCAGGCGTCGATCAGCGCGGTGGCCACGGCGAGCGCCGATTGCGCGGGGCCGGAGGCCGATTGCTGGCCGGTGACGTAGACGCCCTCGATCAGCAGCATCAAGCCGTCGCCCAGCATGCGCGGGTCGCGCGCGCCCATCTCGGCTGCGAGTTCGCGCAGCCGTTGCCGCAGCGCCTTCTTGTGCGTCTCGGCCACCAGCCGCGCGGGATGGGTGTGGCCGGGATACTCGACGGCGGCGTTACTGAGGCCGCAACCGCGATAGCCGTCCAGCACCGCGCGGCTTGCCAGTTCGCGGATATAGGCCAGCACCTGTGCGCGGGCATTGGGCTGGTTCTTGCCGCCGGGCTTCTCGAAACGCGGCCAGAACTCGCGATCGTAATCGGAGAGGTAGGCGGCGGCGAGGTCGTCCTTGGAGGGGAACGCGCGGTACAGGCTCGGCTTGGTGACACCGGCGCGATTGACGATCTCGTCGACGCCGACGGCGCGGATTCCCTCGCGATAGAACAGTTCGCGCGCCGAGGCGCGGATCCGCTCCGCCGCGCGCGGCTGCGTCGGCGCGGGGGTGGTCTGCATTTTGGGCGGTGCGGAACGGCTTGACAATGTTACTGACCGGTACGTAATGTCCAAAATCCGAGGTGCGCCTCGTTTCGCAGCGAGTCCCTGAGCGAACTTCGGATTTGAAGGGACATTACCATCTCCAAATTTGGGTGTGGTTCAGGTTCAGAAGTTCGCTCGACGGACTCGCCGCGAAGATAGAGCGAACTTCTGAACCACCACACTCTGTTGCGCGCTCGCGAAACGTACCGGTTAGTAACATGAACCAGCCCTCGATTTCAAGTGGTCCGATTTCAAGCCGTCCGTTCGGCCAGAACTACGCCTTCGTCGTCGTCGCGGTGATCTTCGTCGCGCTGCTCACCGCCGCCGGCCTGCGCGCCACGCCGGGCGTCCTGATCCTGCCGCTGCAGCAGTCGTTCGGTTGGAGCATCGACACCATTTCGGTCGCCGCCGCCGTCGGCATCTTTCTCTACGGCCTCGCCGGTCCGTTCGCCGCCGCGGTGATGAATCAGATCGGCATCCGCCGTACCGTGATGGGCGCGCTGGTGCTGATGTCGGTCGCCACCGCCGCCAGCTATTTCATGACCAAGCCGTGGCATCTGTTTCTGACCTGGGGCCTGCTCACCGGCATCGGCTCCGGCGCGGTCGCCAACGTGCTCGGCGCGGTGATCGTCAATCGCTGGTTCGTCAAGAATCGCGGCACCATGATGGGCCTGCTCACCGCCGCGACCGCCACCGGCACGCTGGTGTTCATGCCGGGCTTCGCCGCCATCGTCGAGCGCGGCGGCTGGCAGCCGGTGGTGCTGATTATCGCCGCGTGCTGCGCGGTGCTGGTGCCGGTGATCTATTTTCTGGTGCCGGAGCGCCCGGCGTCGATCGGCCAGCGCGCCTATGGCAGCGACGTCGACGACGTGCCGCCGCCGGCGACCGGACAGAACCCGTTCGCCGCGGCGATCTCGAATCTGGTCGAGGCGGCGAAGACCCGCACCTTCTGGTATCTGTTCGCGACGTTCTTCATTTGCGGTTTCACCACCAACGGGTTGGTCGGCACCCATCTGATCGCGTTCTGCGGCGACTACGGCATCGCGCAGGTGCAGGCCGCGAGCCTGTTGGCGCTGATGGGCATTTTCGACCTGATCGGCACCACGCTGTCCGGCTGGCTCACCGACCGCTTCGATCCGCGCAAGCTGCTGTTCGTCTATTACGGGCTGCGCGGGCTGTCGCTGATCTACCTGCCGTATTCCGGCTTCTCGCTGTGGAGCCTCACCGTGTTCGCGGTGTTCTACGGCCTCGACTGGATCGCCACGGTGCCGCCGACCATGCGGCTCGCCAACGACGCGTTCGGGGACCGCAAGGCCCCGGTGATCTTCGGCTGGATCGTCGCCGGCCATCAACTCGGCGCGGCTTCGGCGGCGTTCTTCGCGGGCGCGATGCGCACCGCGCAGGGTGATTATCTGGGCGCTTTCGTCATCGCCGGGCTCACCGGCCTCGTCGCGGCTGTGCTGTCGCTGATGATCGGCCGCAACCGCGACGCAACGTCAAGGCTCGCGCCGGCGTAGGGTGGCGTTGGCGTCAGGTCACGACCGTCGTTGCCGGACTTGATCCGGCAATCCATCCGAGAATGATGGATGCGCGGGTCAAGCCCGCGCATGACGTCCGATGGATTTCTCACGCCCACTTCGCCACATCCACCACCGCCTGCGCAAACTCGCGCGGCGCTTCCTGCGGCAGGTTGTGGCCGATGCCGCCCGTGATCAGGCGATGCTCGTAGCGGCCCGAGAACCGCTTCGCATAGGCGGCGGGCTCCGGATGCGGCGCGCCGTTGGCGTCGCCTTCCATGGTGATGGTCGGCGCCGCAATCTGCGGGAACGTCGCGAGCTTCGCCTCCAGCGCGTCGTACTTCGCTTCGCCTTCGGCGAGGCCGAGCCGCCAGCGATAATTGTGAATCACCACGGCAACGTGATCGGGATTGTCGAACGCCGGTGCGCTGCGCGCGAAGGTGGCGTCGTCGAACTTCCATTGCGGCGAGGCGAGTTGCCAGATCAGCTTTGCGAACGCTGCGGTGTTCTGCGCGTAGCCGAGGCGGCCGCGCTCGGTGGCGAAATAGAACTGATACCACCATTGCAGTTCGGCCTGCGGCGGCAGCGGCTTGGCGCCGGCGGCCTGGCTGCCGATCAGGTAGCCGCTCACCGACACCAGCGCCTTGCAGCGCTCCGGCCACAATGCCGCGACGATATCGGCCGAGCGTGCGCCCCAATCGTAGCCGGCGAGCACCGCCTTCTCGATCTTCAGCGCGTCCATCATCGCGATGGTGTCGGAGGCCACCGCCGACGGTTGGCCGTTGCGCACGGTCGCTTCGGACAGAAACCGCGTCGTGCCGTGGCCGCGCAGATACGGCACGATGACGCGATAGCCGGCGTCCGCCAGCAGCGGCGCTACGTCGGCATAGCTGTGAATGTCGTAGGGCCAGCCGTGCAGCAGGATCACCACCGGTCCGTTCGCGGGACCCATTTCCGCGTAACCGACGCGAACCAGGCCGGCATCGATCGTCTTCAGCGGGCCGAGCGAGGTGTGGCTGCCGGGCTTGACCGCGGGAAGCGGCGATGACGTTGCCCCTTGTGATGCCCCTTGCGCGGTGGCGATCGGGCCAAATCCGATCTGGGCGGCGGCAGCGGCGGCGAAGCCAAGCAAGTGGCGGCGATTGAGAGCGAGGGTCATGAGCGGACTCCGGAAATACAGGGAAGGGCGGCCGCGCCGGTGATGTCTGCGGGTGCGGCCGATTGCGGATCAGGCGATGGTGATGGTCACGTCGATGTTGCCGCGCGTCGCCTTCGAATACGGGCAGATCTGATGCGCGGCATCCGCCACCGCCTGTGCCGTGTCGCGGGGCAGGCCCGGCAGGCTGACATTGAGCCGCGCCTGCAATGCGAAGGCGTCTCCGGTCGTCACCAGATCGACCTCGGCGTCCACCGCGAGATCGGCCGGCAGCGTCACCTTCTGCACGGTGGCGGCGCGGCGCATCGCGCCGATGAAGCAGGCGGACCAGCCGGCTGCGAACAGTTGCTCGGGATTGGTGCCGCCGCCCGGTCCGCCCGGTACCGAGAGTGCGACGTCGAGGCGGTTGTCGGAACTTTGCGCGCGGCCGTCGCGGCCGCCGGTGGTGTGGGTGCTGGCGGTGTAGAGAACCTTGGCGGGGGCTGTTGCAGTGGCGGTCATGGTCGGCTCCTTCGGTTAATTAGATCGGATACGATTTAATCGTGTCCGTTACATAGGGCTGCCGGCCGCTGCCTGTCAACCCTTCCGATTTAATCGGATGCGATATATATTCGGGGCCGTCCTCACATTGCCGTGTCGAAAGCGCCTGCCATGAGCTCCCCGAAACCAGCCGTCCCGTCGAAAGCCGCCGCCAAAAGCATGCCGAAACTCGCGGATTTCCTCTGTTTCGCGATCTATTCGGCGAACCTCGCCTATGGCCGCGCCTACAAGCCGATCCTCGATCCGCTCGGCCTGACCTACACGCAGTACATCGCGCTGGTAGCGTTGTGGGAGGAGGACGGCCAGACCGTGAGCCAACTCGGCGAGCGGATGTTCCTGGAATCCAACACGCTGACACCGATCCTGAAGAAGCTGGAGAGCCTCGGCTACCTGCGCCGGCGTCGCGACAGCGACGACGAGCGCGTGGTGCGCGTCAGCCTCACCGAGGAAGGCCGCCGCCTGCGCGAGCGCGCGTCGCAGCGCAATCTCGTCAAGGCGTCGGGCTTTCCGCCGGAGGATTTCGTCAAGCTGCAGAAACACGTGACGAAACTGCGCGACAACCTGCTCGACGTGGTGAAGGCGGGTGATGCCGCGCGCGGCGATCAGGCGTAGCCGACCCAGCCGCGGAAACTCAGCCCCGCATAGAACAGGCTGACATTGTCGAACCCGGCCTCGCGCAGCATCGCTTCGTCCTCGTCCGGCGACAGCACCGAGAGCTTCGTGGCGATGGCGTGCCTTGCGGCCTCGGCATGCGCGGGATCGGTGCCGGCGAAGGCGACATGCCGCGCGATCCACTGCGAACGCGCCGGCTCGGTCTGGTCGAACGAGACATGCGCGACGACGAACGGCGCGCCCGGCCTGAGACGGCGATGGATATCGCGCAGCGTACCGCGACGCATCGCGCGCGGAATGAAGTGAAACGTCAGCAGACTGCATGCACCATCGAACGGGCCATCGGGCGCGGCCTCGATGAAGCCGTGATGCAGGCGGATTCGGTCGCGATGCGCCGCTGCGATCTCCTTCGCCGTGCGCAGCATGTCGGCGGACGGGTCGACGCCATCGAAGGTCCAGCCGGGCTGCGCGTCGCCGAGCGCCTTCAGTTCGAGGCCGCCGCCCGCGCCGTGCACCAGCACGCGGCCATCGCGGGGCACGCGCTCCGACAAGAGCATGATTGTCATGCAATGCAGGCCGTCGAAGCCCGGAACCTGCCGCGGCGGGCCTTCGGCATAGACACGGGCATGATTGCTGCCGAACGCGGCGTCGGTGTTGTCGGGCGCGGTGGCGGGATGACGATCGTTGCTCATGCGGTTTGGTGAAGCAGAGCGGCGAGGGCGTCAAGAACGGTGACGTCACATCGTCGCCATGCGGCGGGATTACGCTCATCGGCACCCTGACTGAACGACGCGCGACGGAGGGACCGATGCTCAAGGCATTTGCAGTGGCGTTCGTGATCATCGGCGGATGCGCCGTTGCGGGAGCCGCGTCGGCTTCCAGTGCGGATCGTGACGGCGTCCGCAAGGCCGAGCGGATCGACCGGCATTCCGCGCGCACGCATTCGATGCGTTCGGCGGAACGTGCCGTTCGCGCGCCGCGTCGCGCCACCGACGAAGCGTGGACCAGCACGCGAGTTGACGCTGCGGGAAATTCATATCTCTATTTCCGCACCGGCGCCGGCACGCCGTTCGGTCCGGGCGGGGTGCTGCGCTGATCGCGTCCGTATGTTGCCGCTGCTCGCGGCGCATGAGATGCTCGCAGCGTGGCCTGACATGTCGGTTGCGGACAAGCTGGAGCGGAGCGCATCATGCGGATTTATGTCACCAGCGTTCTGGTGGACGATCAGGCCAAGGCCTTGAGCTTCTACACGGAGAAACTGGGCTTCGTCGTCAAGCACGACGTTCCGGTTGGCGCTCATCGCTGGTTGACGGTGGTATCGCCGGAGGCGCCGGATGGCACCGAACTGCTGTTGGAGCCGAGCGAGCACCCCGCGGCGAAGCCGTTCAAATCCGCGCTGGTGAAGGACGGGATTCCGGCGGCGTCCTTCATGGTGGACGATCTTGCGCGCGAGTTCGCGCGATTGCGCGGGCTCGGCGTCGCATTCACGGCGGAGCCGATGGAGGCGGGGCCGGTGCGTATGGCGGTATTCGACGATACCTGCGGCAACCTCATTCAGCTCGTCGAAATGATCGAAGCCAAATAGGCGGTGCCTCGCCGCCGCGATGAACCGGATCGCGCGTCATCCCGTCTAAGCGAACACGCGGTTCGGCGCGGAGGTCTTCGCACGGACGTCGAGGGTTGGAGGGACGATCATGCAGGCGGCAATCCGGATCGCGCTGGTGCTTGCGGCATTCTCGTCGCTCGCCGTCGCGTCGGACTGGCGCCATTACGGCAATGCCCGCTTCCAGTATGGCATCGATATTCCGCCGGGGTTCTCCAGCGTCGCAGAATCGGACAACGGCGACGGCGGCGTATCGCGCTCGTCCGATGGCCGCGCGGAGCTTGCGGTCTGGGGCAGTTATCTCGCGGAGCGCGACTTCGCGGCCGAGGCGCGCTGGCGTCTTGAAGAGGATCGTCGCGACGGCTGGACCATCACCTATCGAAAGCAGGCGAAGACATGGGCGGTGTGGTCCGGCGTCAAGGGCAATCGCATCGTCTATGAGCGCGCCATCGCCGGGTGCGCGGACGCCGCCGCCTACTTTCGCATCGAATACGACAAGGATCAGGTTAAGGCGTTCGACTCGATCGTCTCAAGGCTGAGCACATCATTGCGCAAAGGCGACTGCTGAACCGCAGCTATCGCTCGATGCATCATTCAGGAACAGGATCCGGTGGCCATGCGCATTTTTTCAATTATCGTTCTTGCCTCCGCCCTCATGAGCCCGACGCTCGCCCTGGCGCAAGCGCCGAAAAAGGCATCGCCCGCCGTGCAAGCGGAGTTCGATGGCTTCATCGCAAAATTCCGGGCGGCCTTGAAAGCCAACGATGCCGCCGCCGTCGCCGGCATGACCAGACTGCCGTTCATGGGCGACAAGACTTATTCCGATGTCGCGCAATTTAGCGCCAAGGGTTATCAGGAATTCTTCCCCGCGAAAGATCGCGCATGCGTCCAGCGCAAGAAGGCGATCTACGACCGCGATGGCGAGAACAACGACACCTAATCATGTCCTCTGTTCCGAAACGATCTTCACCTTCACCAAAACCCCGGCGGGATTCCTGTTCACGGACGTTGGCGTGAACGACTGATCCAGTTTCGTTGGGCCGCGCGGGAGCGTCTTCGCCAGTCCCTTGCGAACAGCGCGTTGAGATCGGCATGAGCGATGCCGATGCGGGCGAAGTTCAGCGTTCCGCGCTCGCGGATTTCGCGGTGATCTCGGTCGATGGCTTCAAGCCGACCAATGCCGTCATGCTGATTACACGAAAGAACGGCTATCTCGGCCCGTCTCCCGTCGCTTCATGGATTTCATCACGCGCGAATTTTGAGTGGCGGGCGAATTGCGAGCTACGCGCGGAGCGGGCCGGCTTGCTGCGCCCTCGCGTGTTGCGGGATGCTGCCGCGCGCAATCCTCCAAGCAAAAACGGCCGGGGCTTGCGACCCGGCCTTG
>JBARXT010000115.1:0-1723 GCA_049647485.1 Xanthobacteraceae bacterium | reverse complement strand
GCAATGCACCTCAGGGTGACGGCTTTTCTACTGCATCAAGCCGCGTACGCCTTGCCAGAGCAACGCGGCGGAGATGATGAACAGCAGCACGTAGGCAATCTGGTAGAACAAGCCGGTCGGCGTCTTGCGTACCAGCCAGACGCCGGCGAGGTTTGCGATGGCGGCGATGGGAAGCAGCAGCAGCGACGTGGTGAAGTTCGCGGTCGTGAATTGGCCGAGCGCGAAATAGGGCCCGATCTTGAGTGCGTTGATCACGGCGAAGAAGATCGTGGTGGTGCCGACCAGCGTGAGTTTCGGCAGGCGCTGCGGCAACACATAGACCTGAAACGGCGGGCCGCCGCCCTGCATCATGAACGAGGTGAAGCCGGAGACGCCGCCCCAGAACACGCCGCTGGCGGCATGCCCGGTTCTTGGAGCTTTGGCCTTGCGTTGCAGCCACATGTTGGCGACGAAGGCGACGCCGACCAGGCCCACGATGATGCGGATGGTGTCGTCGGACACGTAAGCTGCCGTCAGCCACGCCAGCACCATGCCGGCGAGTGCGCCGGGCAGCATGATTTTCAGGTTGGTTGCGTCCCAATCGCGCCGATAGACATAGAGCGAGATCAAGTCCTGCGTAATCAGTACCGGCAGGATCAGCGCGGCGGCCTCTAACGGCGGCAGATAGAGCGCGACAAGCGGTGTCGCCGCGGTGCCGACGCCGGCAAATCCGCCCTTCGACAGCCCAAGTAGCACCACTGCGGGAATCGCGACGGCATAGAAGAACGGTTCAACGATGAGCGGCGGCACGAAAGCTTTCGAAATGCATCACGTGTTGAGCTTGCATGGCACGCTGGTGAAGCCGCGGAAGCGAGCACGGCCGCCGCGCACCGGGTCGCCGGCCAGTTCGTAGCGTGGGAAGCGCGCGAGAAAATGCGAGATAGCGATGGCGCCTTCCAGCCGCGCCAGCGCCATGCCGGCGCATTGATGCACGCCGGTGCCGAAGGCGAGGTGGCGGTTCGGCATCCGGGCGATGTCGAAGCGCTCTGGATCGGGAAACTGCGCCGGATCGCGGTTGGCGGCGCCGATGCACAGCGTCACCGAGGTTTGCGGCGGCAAGGTCACGCCGCCGAGTTCGACGGTCTCGGTGGTCATGCGGTTGCCGAGCTGGTTGGAGCTTTCATAGCGCAGGATTTCCTCGACAGCGGTTTTGATCAGGTCGGGCTGTGCGATCAGGCGTGCTTTCTGTTCGGGATAATGCAGGAGCGCGACCAGCCCGTTGCCGATCAGGTTGGTGGTGGTCTCGTGGCCGGCGTTGAGCAGGAAGATGCAGTTATGCAGCAGTTCCTTCGCGGTCAGCCGCTCGCCGTCAGTTTCACCCTGAATGAGTTTCGTCAGCACGTCGCGCTCGGGGTTGCCGGGCTTCGCGCGGCGGCGTTCCACCAGCACTTCGAGATAGGAGAGGAAGTCGCGCACCGCATCGTCGCCGCGTTTGAAGGCCTCAGCGCTGATGACCGGCTCGAGCGCGCCGAGGATCGCCAGCGACCAGTCGCGCAACGGGCCGCGTTCGTCGTGCGGGACGTCGAGCAGGTTGCCGATCACCTGCACCGGAATGGCCGCGGCGAAGTCCTCGATCAGTTCGGCGTGGCCCTTGGCTTCCATTGCGTCGAGCAGGCGATCCACCAGCGCGATCAGACCGGGCTCCATCTCGGCGATGGCGCGGGGCGACAGCGCGCCCATGATC
>JBARXT010000114.1:0-24518 GCA_049647485.1 Xanthobacteraceae bacterium | reverse complement strand
CGCGGCGAGGCAACGCTGTCGGGCGATCTGCATCCCTTCATCGCGCATCTTCAATATTTCAAGGACGTTCTCGCCTTGCCGCGCGCTAACGGTTTCGGAGACGCGGCATGACTGCTTTCATTGAGCCGATCGTCGGCCGCTACGTTCATGTCGAGATCGACGGCGAGATTAATCGCGTCTATTTCGAGGAGAACGGCAGCGGCATTCCGCTGGTGTGCCTGCACACTGCGGGTTCCGACGCGCGGCAGTGGCGGCATCTGTTGACGGACGCCGAGTTCACCAAGCATTTCCGCGTCATCGCCTTCGACATGCCGTGGCACGGCAAGTCGAATCCGCCGGACAGCGGTTACGGCACCGAATACAGGCTCACCACCGCGAGCTACACCGCGACGATCCGCGCCTTCTGCAAGGCGCTCGATCTCGACAATCCGGTGGTGATGGGCTGCTCGATCGGCGGACGCATCGTGCTCAACCTCGCCATCGATCACGCGAAGGAGTTTCGCGCGCTGATCGGGCTCGAGGCGGCTGACTTCCAGCAGCCGTGGTACGACACCGCATGGCTGAACCGGCCCGACGTCCACGGCGGCGAAGTCTGCGCCGCGCTGGTGTCGGGCCTGATCGCGCCGCAGGGCCCGGAGGTGGCGCGTAACGAAACGCTGTGGGGCTACAAGCAGGGCGGCCCCGGCATCTTCAAGGGCGATCTCTATTTCTACCGCGTCGACGGCGATCTGCGCGGCCGCACCGCGTCGATCGACGTGCGCGACTGCCCGCTCTATCTGCTCACCGGCGAATACGATTTCTCGTGCACGCCGGAAGATACGTTGCGCACGGCGGCAGGGATCGAGGGTGCGGAGGCGACGGTGATGGAAGCGCTCGGACATTTCCCGATGAGCGAGAATCCCGCGCAATTCCGCCGCTACATCGCGCCGGTGCTCGACGATATCCGCGCGCGGAACAAGGCTTAGGAGAACGACATCATGGCAGGCACAACCGGATTCATCGGGCTCGGCGTCATGGGCGAGCCGATCTGCCGCAATCTGGTGCGCAAGAGCGGCCGCACGGTGAAGGCGTTCGATCTCGCCAGCGAGCCGCTCGCGCGCATCACCGCCGATGGCGGCACCATCGCGTCCTCGGTGGCCGACGCGGTGAAAGGCTCCGACGTGGTCTTCCTCTGCCTGCCCAGCGCGAAACATGTTCGCAACGTGGTCGAGAGCGACGGCGGTCTGCTCGCAGCCATCGGCAACGGCCAGACCGTGATCGATCTCGGCACCTCGGCGGTGGACGTGACGCGCGATTTCGCCAAGCGGCTCGCGGCGAAGGGCGCGACGTGGATCGATGCGCCGATCGCGCGCACGCGACAGGCGGCGCAGGACGGCACGCTCAGCGTGATGGTCGGCGCGACCGACGCACAGTTCGCGCAGGTCGAGCCGTTGATCCGCCACTTCGCGACCGACGTGACGCTGTGCGGCGGCACCGGCGCGGGGCAGGTGACCAAGATTCTCAACAACATGGTGCTGTTCGAGACTGTCAACGCGCTGGCGGAAGCCGCCGCCATTGCGCGGCGCAGCGGCGTCGCGCCGAAGCTGTTGCTGGAGACGTTGTCGAAAGGCTCGGCGGATAGTTTCGCGCTACGCAACCACGGCATGAAGGCGATCGTCCCCGGCGAATTTCCGCTGCGCGCTTTCTCCACCGAATACGCGTTGAAGGATCTGTCCTACGCGCTCGATCTGGCCGGCCAGGTCGGTGTCAATCCGCGCGGCGCGGCGCTGGTCGGCGACATCTTCCGCGAGGCAATCGACGCGGGCACGGGCGACAATTATTTTCCGGTGATATCGAAACTGATCGATGCGCCGGACATTCCGACCAAGGAGTGATCCGATGGCCTCGCCGGGCGTCGCCGCTGTCGATCGCGCGCTGACGATCCTGTCTGCGTTCGATGGCGAACCGAATGCGCTCACGCTGGCGGCGTTGTCGCGCCGCACCGGCTTCTACAAGAGCACGCTGCTGCGCCTGATCGCGTCGTTGCAAGCGCATGGCTATGTACTGCAACTGCCCGATGGTCGCTATCATCTCGGGCCGACGCCGTTCCGGCTCGGCGCGGTCTATCAGCGCGCCAATCACCTCTACGATCATGTGATGCCGGTATTGCGCCAACTCGTGACGGCCGGCACCGAAAGCCCGTCATTTCATGTCCGGCATGACGCCAAGCAACGGCTGTGCGTGTTTCGTGTCGATTCCCAGCATTCGACGCTGGACCGCGTCGAGGCCGGCGCGCTGCTGCCGCTAGACCGCGGCGCTGCCGGGCGGGTGATCCTCGCTTTCGACGGCGCCGAGGGCGAGTCCTTCAATCGTATTCGCAACACCTTCGTCGCGCTGTCGTTCGGCGAGCGCGATCCTGATTGCGCCGGCATCGCCGCGCCGGTGTTCGGCGCTGACGGCAGGCTGGTTGGTGCGTTGTCGGTGTCCGGTCCCAAGCCCCGCTTTACGCCGGACACCATTGTGTCGATGACCGCGCAGGTGTTGCAAGGCGCGCTGCGCCTCACTCACGCGCTCGGCGGTCGCAACGATGCGATGGGGCGTGCGGCGGAGCAGGCGGCGTAGTTTGAACATCGAGCCGGTGCCGTGACGGCTCCAGCTAGTTCGCCCCGCGCTCGCGGATTTTCGCGCCGAGTGCCAGCGCCTTCGAAAGCGCCGCACCGGTCGCGTTCAGCGCGTCGATGCGTTCGGGCAGCCGTTCGTTCATGATCCGCTGCAACGGTCCGGTCATCGCCAGCGCGTGAAGCACCATGCCGTCCGGCAGCGTGACTGGAACGGCGATCGCCGCGAGGCCCTCGTCGATCTCGCCGATGCAGGTGGCGTAGCCGCGCGCGCGCACCGTTTCCAGTTCCGACTCCACCCAGCCCGGATCGTTGCGGGTGTTGGCGGTGACGATGGGCAGCGGTTGCGCCAGCGCCTGCGCCAAGGTCGCATCGTCCTGA
Source organism: Xanthobacteraceae bacterium (assembly GCA_049647485.1). Taxonomy (GTDB): domain Bacteria; phylum Pseudomonadota; class Alphaproteobacteria; order Rhizobiales; family Xanthobacteraceae; genus 62-47. The sequence continues at coordinate 21,540 of JBARXT010000114.1, read as the reverse complement.
TAGGCCATGATGGCTTTCGCCGACGCCGCCGCGTTGACCGGCATCTCGATGCCGGGTTGCACGTAGCCGCGCCAGCGCACGTCGGGCGATTGCGACACCGCGACCACGACGCGTCCGCCGGCGAGCCGCGTCAGGTAACAAGTCTCGCCCCAGCTCTCGATGATCTGCCGCAGATGCGGCCCGGTCAGCGTCGCCAGCCAGTCGTCGTCGACGGTGGCATGGACCAGCCGCGTCAGCCTTTCGCCAAGATCGTAAGCGCGGCCGCCGACGGCTTCGCGGGCGAGGCCGGCTTTCACCAGACCCTTCAGCAGCCGATGCGCGGTGGTTTTCGGTAAGCCCAGCATCGACGAGACGTCGCCAAGCGTCAGCGCGCCGGGAAAGGCAGCCACCAGTTCAAGCACGTCCATGTAGCGGCCGAGCGGCCCCGGCGATGCTTCGTCCGTCGTCGTGGTGTCTGTCGTCATGGTCCAGCGCGTTTGCCGTCGAGTCTGTCTTGACTCCGGAATGTCTGCTTTATATCGTTTCGATATCCTGAATGCAATTCCGAATTTCGGAACAAAAATGATCCGCCGTGGCGAAGCGCGGTGTGATCGGGAGGCGCGAGATGTATCCGGACCCGAATTCGAAATCGCAGGTGCTCTATAACCGCGCGCTCCAAAGCCTGCCCGGCGGCAACTCGCGCACCACCGTGTTCATGAAGCCGTATCCGATCTACGCCGCGCGGGGCGAGGGCTGCCGTGTCACCGATCTCGACGGCAACGTATTCATCGATTGCATCAACAATTTTGCGTCGCTGATTCATGGCCACGCCCACCCGAAACTGGTGAAAGCCGCGACCGATCAGATGATGCTGGGCTCCGCGTTCGGCCTGCCGACCGAAGCGGAAGTCGATCTCGCGGAGTTATTGACCGCGCGTCTCGGCTCCGTCGAGCAGGTGCGCTTCGCCAATTCCGGCACCGAGGCGGTGATGATGGCGTTGAAGGCGGCGCGCGCCTTCACCGGCCGGCCGAAGATCGCCAAATGCGAAGGCGCCTATCACGGCTCCTACGACTACGCCGAAGTCAGCCTCGATCCGACGCCGGAGGCGTGGGGCCGCAACGCGCCGGTGTCGGTCGCCTATGCCAAGGGCACGCCGGACAATGTGTTAGCCGACGTGCTGACGATTCCGTTCAACGATCCGGAAGCCGCCGTGTCCTTGATCCGCGAGCACGGGCCTGAGCTGGCCTGTGTGCTGGTCGATCCGATGCCGAACCGCGCGGGCCTGGTGCCGGCGGACAAGGTGTATATCGAAGCGCTGCGCGCGGTGACGCGCGAGGTCGGCGCGCTGTTGATCTTCGACGAAGTGATTTCGTTCCGTCTCGGCTATCACGGCGCGCAAGGGTTGTGGGACGCCGATCCAGATCTCACCGCGCTCGGCAAGATCATGGGCGGCGGCTTTCCGGTCGGCGCCATCGGCGGCCGCAGCGAAGTAATGGCGGTGTTCGATCCGCGCCACGGCAAACCGGCGCTGCCGCACGGCGGCACGTTTTCCGCCAATCCGGTGACGATGCGCGCCGGTCTCGCGGCGATGCAGTTGCTGGATGAGGCGATGTTCAAGCGACTCGACGCCATCGGCGACGCGGTGCGTGATGGCATCGATGCCGCGTTCCGCAAGCATGGCGTGCCGGGGCGCACCGTGGGGCGCGGCTCGCTGCTGAAGATTCACTTCGCCGAGCACGACATCCGCGATTATCGCACCGCTTATCTCACCGAACAGGAAGCCAAGCGGCAGGGGGTGTTCAACACCGGCCTGCTCAATCGCGGCATTCTCTGCGCCGGCTACGGGCTGATGGCGCTGTCGACGCCGATGAGCGATGCCGACATCGACGCCATCGTCGGCGCCGCCGATGCGGCGATGGCCGAGGTGGCGGCGCAGGCGTAATCAGCCGCGCGTTCATTCACCTCAACCAACCATCCGTTCAAGCGAGCGAGGCACATCATGTCCGCGACCATCGATCCGATCACGCGTTCCGTTGTCCAGCATCGGCTGAGTTCGATTGTCGCCGAAATGGGCGAGGCGATGCTGCGCACGTCGTATTCGCAAATCCTCAATTCGAGCCGCGATTTCTCGCTGGCGATCTGCGATACCAAAGGCCGGCTGATCGCGCAGGCCGATCACATTCCGGTGCATGTCGGCGCGTTGCCGTGGGCGGCGCGCGCTATCGAGGAGCGCTTCAGCACCTTCAAGCCCGGCGACGTGCTGCTGCTCAACGATCCCTATCACGGCGGCAGCCATCTGCCGGATCTCACCGCTTTTGTGCCGGTGTTTGATGGCGAACGGCGGATGTACTGGGCGATCGTGCGCGCGCACCAGAGCGATATCGGCGGCGCGACCCATGGCGGCTACAATCCGACGGCGTCGGAGATTTATCAGGAAGGCCTGCGCGTGCCGCCGATCTTCCTCTACGAAGCGGGCAAGTTGCGCGAGGACATCCTCGATCTGCTGGCGCTGAACATCCGCAACCCGCGCGACTTCCGCGGCGATCTCGCCGCCATGGTCGGTGCGGCGCGGCTCGGCGAGCGCCGTCTGCTGCGGCTGTTCGACGAATTCGGCGGCGCGACGGTGGAGCGCGCGGTGGATGCGATCCTCGACGCCGCCGAGGCGCAGACCCGCGCGGTGGTCGCGACCTGGAAGGACGGCGTGCTTCACGGCGAGGCCTTCCTCGACGACGACGGCTCCGGCGGGCGCGAGAATATTCGTATCAGCGCGAAGGTGACCAAGCGCGGCGGCGAGGTGGAAGTCGACCTCTCCGATTCCGATCCGCAATCGACCCGTTTCGTCAATTCGTCCCACGCCAACATGCAGGCGGCGGTGGCGATGGCGTTCGCTTATCTGATCGATCCCGACATTCCGAAGAACGACGGCTGCCTGCGCGCGCTGAAGGTGATTGCCAAGCAAGGCACCATCGTCTGGGCCGATCCCGGCCGCCCGGTGACGCTCTGCACAAGCCATCCGTCGAACGAAATCGTCGAAGCTATCGTCAAGGCGTTGTCGGCGTCGTGTCCGGAGCGCGCGATGGCCGGGTGGAGCCGCCGCTTCCGCATTGCCATTCAGGGCGAGGATCCGCGCACCGGCCGCAATTTCATCTGGCACATGTTTCAGGCGCGACCCGGCGGTGGCGCATCGTCGCAAGGCGACGGCTGGTCGTCGATCGGCGAGTGGCACACCGTGGGTGGCATCAAGTTCGGCAGTCTCGAAGTCGCGGAGGTGCGTTTTCCGCTGCACTTCCGCCATCACGAATTCCTCGCGGATTCCGGCGGGGACGGCAAACATCGCGGCGGCCTCGGCGTCGCGCTCGATCTGGTAATGGAGACGGGGACAGTCGCGCTCGCCAACACCGCCGGCGAAGGCACGCGCCATCGCGCCTGCGGGATGCTCGGCGGCAATGATGGTGAACCGCATCGCTATCGGCTGATGTCGGAGGGGCGCGCGCCGCGCGTGCTGCGCACCAAGGAGGTCGGCATCGAGATCCGTCCCGGCGACTGGTTCGAGATCCGCTCCTCCGGCGGTGGCGGCTGGGGCGATCCGGCGGAGCGTTCCCTGGCGGCGCGTGCGCGCGACGCGGAGCAGGGACTGGTGAGCGGCAACACGACGAAGGCGGGTGCGTGACGATGTATACGATTGGCGTTGACGTTGGCGGCACCTACACGGACCTCGTCGCCATCGACGAGAACGGGCATACGACCTTCGCGAAGTCGCCCTCGACTCCGGCGGATCAATCCATCGGCGTGATGGCGGGGCTTGAGGAACTGGCGCGTCGTCTGGGCCTGAGCCGTGCCGACATGCTGGCGGCGACCACGCGCCTCGTGCACGGCACAACAGTGGCGACCAACGCTCTGCTGGAGCGCAAGGGCGCGAAAGTGGCGCTGGTCACCACCGAGGGTCATCGCGACATCATCGAAATGCGCGAGGGCCTGAAAGACAACCGCTACGATCTGCGTTCGCCGCCGCCGGAGCCGCTGGTGCCGCGCGAACGGCGCTTCGGTGTCCGCGAGCGGATCAAGGCCAACGGCGACGTGCTGATCCCGCTCGACGAGACATCGGCGCGCGAGGCCATCGCGGCGATCCGCGCCTCCGGCGCGCAGTCGGTGGCGATCTGTTTTCTGCACGCCTATCGCAATCCGTCGCACGAGATCGCGATGGTCGAGCGCATCGCGCGCGAACTGCCCGAGGTGAACATCTCGCGTTCCAGCGACGTGCTGCCGCAAATTCTCGAATTCGAGCGCTTCTCTACCACGGTGGTGAATGCCTATGTCGCGCCGCCGGTGCGGCGCTATCTCACCAGTCTTGAGCAGCGGCTGCGCGAGGCGGGGCTGGCGTCGAGTATCTTCATCATCCTCTCCCACGGCGGGATGGCGCCGATCGAGGAAGCGGCAAGGCTCGCCGCCGGCACTGTGCTGTCCGGCCCCGCCGGTGGCATCTCCGGCGGTCAACGCTGCGCGGAGTTGCTCGGCATTCCCGATCTGGTGCCGTTCGACATGGGTGGCACCTCGACCGACATTTCGTTGATCTCCGATAGCCGTGCCGCATTGTCGGCGGCGGGCGCGCTGGCAGGCCAGCGCATCGCGCTGCGCAGCCTCGACATCACCAGCATCGCGGCGGGTGGCGGCTCCATCGCCGACGTCGATGCCGGCGGCACCTTTCATGTCGGTCCGGAAAGCGCCGGCTCGGTGCCGGGTCCGGCGTGCTACGGCAACGGCGGCATGGATGTCGCCGTCACCGACGCCAACGTCGTGCTCGGTTATCTCGATGCCGACGCTTTCATGGGCGGCCAACGGCCGCTCGACCGCGCGGCGTCGGATGCTGCGATGGATCGCCTCGCCGCGAAGCTCGGTCTGTCGCGCGATCAAGCTGCCGCCGGCGTCTATCGCATGATCAACCTGAAGATGGCCGACGGCATTCGCCTCACCACGTTGCGGCGGGGTGTCGATCCGCGACGCTTCACGCTGCTGTCGTTCGGCGGCGCGGCTGGCTTGCATTGCGCGGAAGTCGCGCGTGAACTCGAGATCAAGCGCATCGTGGTGCCGACCGCTGCGTCGGTGCTCTCCGCGTGGGGCATGTTGACCAGCGATCTGCGCTACGAGGTCAGCCGCACTTATCTCGATTCCGGCAGGCGCATTCAGTCGTCGGAGGTGCGAGCGCTGTTCGCGGAACTGGAGGCGCAGGCGGCGGGACGATTGCGGTCGTGGTTCGACGGACCGATCGCGATCCACCGCTCAGCGGAAATGCGCTACGGCGAACAGATATTTGAGATCGACGTTCCGCTCGACGGGCTCGACATGGACGATCCCGCGCTCGCAGCGCAGATCGAAGAACGTTTCCATCGCCGTCACGAGGATCTCTACACCTACGCTTCGCCCGATCAGGAAGTGGTGTTCGTCAACGCACGCGTCGCCGCCGTCGGCGCGGTCACGCGCGGCGGCGAAGGTGTGAAGCCGTCGCCCGCCACCACGCCGCCTCAGCCGAAATCAACACGCAAAGCGTTCTTCGGTACTTGGCGCGAGGTGCCGGTCTACGCGATGGAGGGGCTCGCGCCCGGCCACACGCTCGCAGGTCCGGCCATCGTTGAGGCGGAAACCACCACGGTGGTGCTCAACGACAGCGACCGCGCCAGCGTCAACGATCTCGGCTGGCTGGATATTCGGCTGGCGTGACGAACGCCTCGCAAAGGCGACGCTGAAACAACGACGATCCTGATTCCGCGAAGCATCGTGATGTCGGGTCGCTCCGGAGATCGGAGCGACCCGATGTGCGCCGTCTATTTCGTTGCGGCCTTGGCGGTTGCCGGCGGCCAGGTCTTCGCCACCATGGTCAGCACGTCGTACTGCGCGACCGGCTGGCCCTTCTGGTTGGTGACCTGACAATCCCAGCGGACCTCACCGTGGTCGGCGTTCTCGCGCGGGTTGATTTCCTTGCAGGTCAGCCGAACCTGCAGCGTGTCCCCGAAGTAAACCGGCGTCAGGAAGCGCAGATTGTCGACGCCGTAATTTGCCAGAACCGGGCCCGGATTTGGTTCGACGAACAGTCCGGCGGCGAAGGACGCAATAAGATAGCCATGCGCGACGCGGTCGTCGAAGAACGGATTGGCCTTGGCCGCGACCTCATCCATATGAGCGTAGAAGATATCGCCGGTGAAATGCGCAAAATGCTCGACGTCCTCCAATGTCACCTGGCGAGTCGCGGTGACGAGTTGATCGCCGATCTTGAGGTCGGCCAGGGATTTGCGGAACGGATGCTCGCCGTGTTGCACATCGGTGCCTTCCATCCAGCGACCGGTCACAGCCGACAACAGCCGGGGCGTCCCCTGAACGGCGGTGCGCTGCATGTAATGTTTGACGCCGCGCATGCCGCCCATTTCTTCGCCTCCACCGGCGCGGCCTGGTCCGCCGTGGACGAGGCCGGCCAAAGGAGAACCATGGCCGGTCGAACTCTTGGCCGAACGACGGTTGCCGATCAGCACGCGACCGTTGAACGGTGCGACGCCGATGACGATGTCCTCCGCCACCTTCGGATCGTCAGTGAAAACCGAGGACACCAGCGAGCCCTTGCCGAGCCTCGTCAGTTCGATGGCTTGCTCGATCGAGTCGTAGGGGAGCACGGTCGACACCGGGCCGAAGGCCTCGACGTCATGCACCTTGGGGGCGCTGAATGGCTTGTCGGCATAAAGCAGCACGGGATTGAGGAAGGCGCCCTTGTCCGCATTCCCCGACGTTATGCGCACGTCGTTCGGATTGCCGGAAACGATCTCGGCGTCGGACAGGAGGTCCTTGATGCGTTCGCGCACCTCCTCACGCTGATCGAGCGAGGCGAGCGGTCCCATGCGCGTGCCCTCGTCGCCAGGAAGGCCGAGCGCCGTGCTGCCGAGCCGTTCGCCAAGCGCCTTGATAAGCGCATCGACATGGCCGCGCGGCGCGATGACGCGCCGGATGGCCGTGCATTTCTGGCCAGCCTTCACCGTCATCTCGCGTGCGACTTCCTTGACGAACAGATCGAATTCCGGCGTTCCGGGAGCCGCATCAGGTCCCAGGATCGAGGCGTTCAGGCTGTCGGCTTCCATGGTGAAGCGCACGGAATTGGCAATGATCGCCTTGTGCGCCCTGAGCTTCTGGCCCGTCCAGGCCGAACCGGTGAAGGTGACCACATCCTGCCCGGTCACATGATCGAGCAGATCGCCGACCGAGCCGGAAATCAACTGCAACGCGCCTTCGGGCAGGATTCCACTCTCGACGATCCGGCGCACCATCAGTTCGGTCAGATAAGCCGTTTGCGAGGCCGGTTTGACGACGCAAGGAAGACCCGCCAGCAGTGTGGGTGCAATCTTTTCGAGCATGCCCCAGATCGGGAAATTGAAAGCGTTGATGTGAACGGCCACGCCTTGCAACGGCGTATAGATGTGCTGGGCGCTGAAACTGTTGTCCTTCGAGAGCGGTTCGACATCGCCATCGGTCAGCACGCGCGTGTTGGGAAGATCTCGCCGTCCTTTCGCGGCGAAGGTCAGCATCGTGCCGATGCCCCCTTCGATATCCACCCAGCCATCGGTTCGCGTTGCGCCGGTGTGGAAGCTTTCCTGATAGAATTCCTCCTTCTTCGCCGTGAGCGCGGTGCCGAGGGCCTTCAGCATGCCGGCACGCTCGTGGAAGGACATTGCGCGCAGCTTCGGTCCGCCGACGGATCGCCCGTAGTTGAGCGCTTCCGCGAAATTGACTCCCTCGGAATCGATCAGCGCGACCGTCTCACCGGTTGCGGCATCACGCAGGGGCAGGCCGTCGCGCATGCCCGCGACCCAGCTTCCATGGACGTAACTTCCGAGGCGCCGCGGGGCTGTGCTTGCCATGATGATCTCCCTGTTCCTTTTCAGGTCCGGCCGATGCGCCGGACCGATTGTTCTGGACGTCGACGCTTCGAGACGGTCGTTGACCAGCCTCGTCCGGCGGGCGTGTTCCTGCTGGCTTCAATTCATTGACCGGTCGGACGGTTTATAACACCGGCGCGGCGTTTCGGGAAGAGCGGTTCTGGCATCTCTAGGTTCGTCGACTACGCAGGTCGGGAGGCGCTGCCCGACGTCGTTGGCTTCATCGCCTGCGGCAGCACAATGGGGCTGCCGTTGTCGTTGCGCTGGACGATTACCTGCGGCATGCGCGATGCGCCGCCATCGCCTTCGTCGAACGCCCCTTCACGGGTAAATCATCGGCCTTCGTCGCGTTCCTGAACATTGATGGCGGCGTGATGTTCAAGGTGTTCGTCGAGGCGCGCGCCTTGCGGCAGGATCAGCTTGAGCAGTTTCGGGCGCTTGCTGAACGCGTGGGTGCTCTCTCTGCCCTAAGTCGGTCGCCGCGCGCGATCGAGCCATCTGAACCAGTGGAGCCTTCCCGCGACGGTCGGTTGCCTTTGACGCCTTACGGTGGGCGAGCTATTCACCTCGTAAGAGAAAACGGTGCAGAATCGAGGGCGCCTTGGTGCGGACCAAGCTGGCGGACGTGGCGCGATTGGCGGGTGTCGATGTCTCGACAGCATCGCGCGTGCTGCGCGGCGAGGCGACCCAGCGCATCCGCGAGGAAACGCGTGAGCGCGTGCTGCAAAGCGCCCGCACCCTCAACTACGCGCCGAACCAGCTCGCGCGCGGCCTGCGCATGGCGCGCTCGGCGACCTTCGGCATCGTGGTGCCGCAACTCGACAACCCGGTGTTCGCCTCGGCCATCTTCGGCGCGGAGAAAGCGACCTTGCGCCACGGCTATTCGCTGCTGATCGCGCATCGCGGTTCGGAGGCGACCGATTCCGTCTATCAGCGGATGTCACACGGCAACCGCGTCGACGGCCTGCTGGTCGCGAGTCTCGACGACGATAAGCTGCTGCGGGACGAACTGGAAGCCGCGCAGGTGCCGTTCGTGCTGCTCAATCGGCAACTGGCCGGTGCGCCGCATGCGGTGGTGCTCGACAGCCGCGCCGCTACTGAAATCGCCGTCGATCATCTGGTCGCGCTCGGCCATCGTCGCATCGCGCATCTCGCGGGACGTCCCGGCGGGTTCAACGCCGGCGAACGTCTCGCCGGCTATCGCGGCGCGCTGAAGCGCCACGGTATTGCTTTCGATCCGGCGCTGGTCGCGGTCGCGGGCTACACCGCGGAGGGCGGCGCGGCTGCGATGCGACAACTCCTGGCGATGCGCCCGACTGCCGTGCTCGGCGCGACGCTGGTGACGGCGGCGGGCGCGATGGCGGTGCTGCACGAAGCGGGCTTGCAGATTCCGCAGGATGTTTCGGTCGTCGGTCTGCACGATGCGCCGGTCGCCACCATGCTCTACCCGCAACTGACGACGGTGCGGATGCCGACCGAACGCATGGGCGAACTCGCCGCCGACCTGTTGATCGCATTGGTCGAGGGCCGCATGCCCGAGACCATCGCGCCGCTGCCGCCGGACGGCATGGTGATCCGGTCGTCCACCGGCCCAGCGCCCATCTGAAAATTAGGGATTGACGTCATGGCCGGTTTCGGTCACGTTTGAACAAACGATTGCTCACGGGAATTGTTGGCGGGATTACCGCTGGCAACGACCGGCTGCCGTCGTGCCAATGAAATTGATTTGCGGAGAACGGCCTTGGAAGCGAGCACTATCGCGGCGGCACGCCAGCGCGACCGGATTGACGCGGACATCGCCAAGGCGTTCGCCGCCATCGTCGGCGACGGCCACGTCCTGACATCGTTCGATGAACGCCTTGCCTATGCGCGCGACCGTCTGCCGTTTGCGGTGTTCGAGGAGCGTGCGGGCGAGATCGCGGGCGACGTGCCGCGCCTGATCGTGCGCCCCGGCAACGCCGATGAAGTCGCCAAGGTTGTCGCGCACGCGCACAGCGCCGGCATTCCGATCATTCCTTATGGCAACGGCTCCGGCGTGCTCGGCGGCGCCATTCCGCTCGGCGGCGAAATCACTGTCGACCTGCGGCGGCTGGATAAGATCATTGCCGTCAATCCGGTCGATGCGACAGTGACGGTGCAGGCCGGCATGAATGGCGCGGTGTTCGAGCAGGAACTCAACGCACAAGGCTTCACCACGGGCCACTATCCGCAATCGATCGAGATTTCGACGGTCGGCGGCTGGGCCGCATGTCGCGGCGGCGGCCAGGCCAGCAGCCGTTACGGCAAGATCGAGGACATCGTCGTCGGGCTCAAGGCCGTGATGCCGGACGGCACGCCACTGGAGGTGCGGCCGGTGGCGCGCCGCGCGGTCGGGCCGTCGGTGCGCGACCTGATGGTCGGCAGCGAGGGCGCGTTCGGCATCATCACCGAGGTGACCTTTCGCATCTGGAAAAAGCCGGAGGTCGAGCGCGGCGTCGTGCTGGCATTCCCGACGTTGCAGGCGTCGTGGGATTGCGCGCGGGCTATCATGCAGGCGGAACTTCGTCCGCAGATCGTCCGCCTCTACGACCGCGCCGAAAGCGACGATCGCACCAGGGACATCGCGCTATTTCGCCAGAAGCCGATCCTCGCGGTGCTGGCGTTCTGCGGAAGCGAGCCGATGGTGAGCGTCGAGCAGGAGATGGCGCTGAAGATCGCGGCGTCCTTCGGCGGCGAGGTTGCGCCGGACGGGCCGTATCATCACTGGAAGCAGAACCGCTACGTCGCCTATTCGCAGATGTGGCACGACAAGGGCTACTTCAACGACACCATCGAGGTGACGGCGAACTGGTCGAGGATTCCGGCGCTCTACGACGCCATCGCCAAGGCGGTGCGCGCGGTGCATCCGGACGTGCATTTCGGGGCGCACTGGTCGCATGTCTATCCCGAAGGCGCGTGCCAATACATGACTCTGCGGCTGCCGCCGATGCCGGAAGCGCAGGCGTTGCCGCTGCACGCGACGTTGTGGGACACGGTGGAGGGTTTGACGCTCGATCACGGCGGATCGATCGCGCATCACCACGGCGCGGGCCTGTTCCGCGGCCGCTGGATGGCGCGCGAACTCGGCACCGGTCTCGATGTGTTGCAGAAAATCAAGGACGCGCTCGATCCCGACAACCTGCTCAATCCCGGCAAGCTCGGTCTGCGCGCGCGGCTCGGCGCAAAGGACATTTACGCCAAAGGTGCGCGTGGTGGTTAAGCAGGCCGCTCGCAACAACACGGAGGCCGGTCATGGCGGCTGATCCATTGCTTGTCGGCATCGATCTCGGCGCGGGGTCGCTCAAGGTGAGCGTGATCCGCGCCGATGGTTCATTGGTAGCGGAATCCTCAGAGGCGGTGCCGACCACCTCGAAGCATCCGGGTTGGAGTGAGCAGGATCCGCACGACTGGTGGAGCGCTGCCTGCAAGGCATTGCCGCGCGTGCTGGCGCTGACCAAACGACCCGCGACTGACATCGCCGCGATTGCATTTTCGGCGGGTGCACATACGCAAGTGCTGACCGACGCCGATGGCAAGGTCATCCGTCCGGCGATCCTGTGGAACGACCAGCGCAGCCACGCCGAAGTCGCGGCGCTGCGAAAAGAGGCCGATGCGCGGATTCTCGAGATCGGCGCCAATCGCGCCAACGCCACCTGGACGCTGCCGCAGATGCTGTGGCTGCGCAATCACGAACCGGAAGCGCACGCGCGCGTCAAGCGGCTCTATGTCGCCAAGGACTGGCTGCGCGCGCAATTCACCGGCACCTGGGAAACCGACACCATTGACGCGCTCGGCACCTTGATGCTGGACGCCAAGAGCGGTCAGTGGTCGAAAGAACTCTGCGAGATGATCGGCTGGCCGCTCGATACGCTGCCGCCGATCGTCGCGCCGACGGCGGTGGTCGGCAAGGTGACGGCGGACGCCGCGCGCGCGACCGGGCTTGCCGAAGGCACACCGGTGGTGTGCGGCACCTCGGACACTGCGGCGGAAACCTACGGCGCGGGCATGGTGTGCGAAGGTCTCGGCGTGGTGAAACTCGCCACCGCCGCCACCGTCAACGTGCTGTCGCCCACCTCGCGTCCCGATTTCGAACTGATCAATTACTACCATGTGGTACCGAACCACTGGTACATCATCACCGCGACCAACTCCTGCGCCTCGGCGCACAAGTGGCTGCGCGATACCTTCTTCCGCCGCGAGGGCGACGACGGCCGCGCGGTGTTCGATGCCATGGATCGCATGGCGGCGGCGGTCGCGCCGGGTGCGGAAGGTCTGTTCTTCCATCCTTATCTCAACGGCGAGCGCAGTCCGTATTGGGATCCGTTGCTGCGCGCCGATTTCGTCGGTGCCGGCTTCAATCACGGCCCCGGCCATTTCGTCCGCGCGCTGTATGAAGGCGTCGCCTATTCGCTGCGCGATTGCCGCGACGTGCTGCGCGCCAAGGGCCTGAGCTTCGCGACCGCGCGCCTCACCGGCGGCGGTTCCACCAGCGCGCTGTGGCGGCAGATCGTCGCCGACGTGCTCAACGTCGAGGTTGAATTGCCGGCGGTGGCCGACGCTTCGTTCGGCGCGGCGCTGCTCGCCGGCGTCGGCGTCGGCGTCTATGCCGACGAGCGCGCGGCAGCCGAGGTGATTCAGATCGTCTCGCGCGCGACGCCCGACCCGGTTCGCGCTGCGGTCTACGATCGCGGTTTTCCGATCTATCGCGGCATTCAGGCGGCGCTCGCGCCGCTCAATCATCGCATCCACGATTTTGTCAAAGGCGGGTCGTGATGCCGGCGCACGCAGGGAGCAGGATGGCTCATGGCTGAAATCCGCCTTGAACAGGTCCGCAAGGCCTATGGCGGCGTCGTTGCGGTGCACGGCGTCGATCTTACCATTCGCGATGGCGAGTTCGTGGTGTTTCTCGGGCCGTCCGGCTGCGGCAAGTCCACCACGCTGCGGATGATCGCGGGGCTGGAAGAAGTGACCTCGGGCACCATCCGCATCGGCGCGCGCGACGTCACCGAACTGGAGCCCAAGGATCGCAACATCGCGATGGTGTTCCAGAACTACGCGCTCTATCCGCACAAGACCATCTACGACAACCTCGCTTTTGGCCTGCGCATGCGCAAGATGGACCGGGCCGAGATCGACATGCGGGTGCAGAAGGCCGCGCGCATGCTGGGCCTTGAGGAGTATCTCGCCCGCAAGCCGAAACAACTTTCCGGCGGACAGATGCAGCGTGTCGCGCTCGGCCGCGCGCTGGTGCGTGAGCCGGACGTGTTCCTGCTCGACGAGCCGCTGTCGAATCTCGACGCCAAGCTGCGGGTGCGGATGCGCGAGGAGATCGCCCGCCTGCATCAGGACGTCGGCACCAGCATGGTCTACGTCACCCACGATCAGGTCGAGGCGATGACCTTGGCGAATCGCATCGTCATCATGCGCGACGGCCATGTGCAGCAGATCGGCGCGCCGCTGGAAGTCTACGACCGGCCCGCCAACCTGTTCGTTGCCGGCTTTATCGGCTCGCCCGAGATGAACTTGATCGAGGGACGCATTGAAGGCGGCCATTTCATTGCAGGTGGTCTGCGCGTCGCGTTGCCGGTTGGCACGCAGGCGAGCGGCGAAGTCGTGCTCGGCATTCGCCCCGAGCACCTCGCATTGAGCAGCGATGCTGACAACGTCGCGTTCACGGTGCGGGTGATCGAACAACTCGGCGCCCAGACGCTGTGCGTCGGCGAGGCGGGCGGCGAGCGTCTGCGCATCCTTGTCGACCGCGTCGATAGCTGGTCGCCGGGCCAAAACATCGGCGTCCGGTTTCCCGCAGCAAAGCTGCATCTGTTCGCCAAATCGAGCGGTCAACGCGTTGAGACCGCCAAGCCATGACCAATCATAACGGGAGGAAGGCCATGACCAACGATAAGACCACGACGAAACCGGGCGGCGTCAGCCGTCGTACGCTGATCAAGTCCGCCGGTGCGCTCGGCACCGCGCTCGCTACCGGCACCATCGGTGCGCCCGCCGTGTGGGGGCAGGGCAAGAAGACCATCCGCTTTCTCAACACCGAAACCTCGATCGACAGCATCCGCGCGCTCAAGGTTGCCTGCGCCGAATACGAGAAGCAGTTCGGCACGCAGGTCATCGTCGACTCGGTTCCGCTCGATGACGCCTTCACCAAGGTGACGACCTCGCTGCGCGGTGGCCAGCCCTACGACGTCGCGACCTTCGCCTTCGTCGGCCACGTGCTGTTGCTGCAGGCCGAGGGGCACCTCATGCCGCTCACGGAACTCACCAACAAGCACAAGTGGGGCCCGAAGATCCTCTTCCCGGTGAAGGATGAGGTCTACTGGTATCCCTACGACTACAATCTGGCGTGGATCTATTACCGCAAGGACCTCTACGAGAAGCACGGCCTGAGCGCGCCCAAGAGCTACGCCGAGATGCTCAAGAACACGCAGACGCTCACTGCCGATGGCCGCTTCGGCTCGTTGTTCCCGATCGGCAGCAACGGCGCGACCAATTGGCTGGCGCCGGGCTTCATGTGGGCGGAAGGCGTCAAGCTGTTCGACGACAAGTGGAACGTCGCGCTCGACAACGCCGAGATGGCGACGCGCGTGACGCGCTATCTCGATTTCTTCGCGGAACTCTATAAGACCATGCCGTCCGGCGCGAGCCAGGCGAGCTTCGGCGAAGTGCTGAGCAACTTCTCGTCCGACAAGGTCGGTCACGCCGCCTATGCCGGTCGCATCATCGAAGCGCTGGAGCGCAACGCGCCGAAACTGGCGACCCAGTACGGCATCACGCCCTACATGGACTCGACCGGCAAGGCCAAGGCCGTCAACCACGGCTATGACGGTTGGGTGGTGTTGAAGACGCCGAACTCCGACGAGTCGATGAAGTTCATGAAGTGGTTCACCGAGAACCAGTACATCAACTTCCTGCACACCGCGCCGCTGCACTTCCAGCCGCCGCGCCTCGATGTCTACGACGATCCGCGCTGGCGCGCGCATCCGCTGATCGAGAAGCACAAGGACGCGGTGGAGACGATGCGCGGCTTCATCACTGACAAGTCGATGATCCTGACCTCGATCGACACCGAAGGCCCGGCGCCGGACCTGCGCCCCGGCAAGGTGTTCGAGGGCTTCGTCATCCCGGAAATGCTTCAGAACAAGATCCTGAAGAACATGTCGTCGGCGGAGTGCATCAAGACCGCCGCCGACAAGATGCGCAAGCTGATCGCCTGATCGACTCTCTCACTCGAAATGACCCGGCCGGATCGCTCCGGCCGGGCCACCATGCGAGGCGCCTGCCGTGAGTTCGAAAGCGACGATCTATAGTTTTCTGTTTGTCGGCTTGGCGGTGACGCTGGCGCTGATCGTCGCGCCTGCGGTGTATGCGGTCAGCCTCAGCTTTTACCAGATGGATTCCTTCGTCGGCGCGCCGAAGTGGGTCGGTTTCGCCAACTACGTGGCGGTGCTGCAAGCGCCGGAATTCTGGCGCGCACTGCTCAACGGCGCGATCTACGCGCTCGGCTCTATCGTGTTTCAGGTGGTGCTCGGTATCGGCTTCGCGCTGGTGCTCAACGAAGCCTTTCCCGGCCGCAATCTTGTGCGCGGCCTTTCGATCCTGCCGTATCTGCTGCCGACGGTGGTGGTGATCCTCACCTTCAAATGGATGGTGGATGGCGGCATCGGCATCGTCACCAAGGCGGTCGAAGCCATGGGCCTGCCGCCGATCAACTGGTTCGAAAGTCCCGGCGCGGCCATGGCCTCGACCATCCTCGTCAGCGTCTGGATGTGGACGCCGTTTGTGACGACATGCTTCCTCGCTGCATTGCAGACCGTGCCGCAGTCGCTCTACGAGGCGGCGCGGGTGGACGGCACCACGGCGGTACAGCGCTTCTTCCACATCACGTTGCCGATGCTGAAGCCGATCCTCACCGTGGTGGTCTTGCTGCGGGCGATCTGGATGTTCAATAAATTTGATGTCATCTGGCTCCTGACGCGCGGGGGGCCGGTGGGGGCGACGGAAAATCTCGCCATCCTGTCCTATCGCCACGCCTTCAATCTGTTCGACATCGGCGGCGGCGCGGCCATCGCCACGATTTCTTTCGCGCTGCTCTCGGTCGCGGTGCTGATCTACTTCTGGGTATTCCCGCTGGAGGACGACTGATGGGTCGTGCCAAAACGCTGCCGCGCCGTCTCGGCCTCTATGTCGCCGCGTTGATGATCGCGGTTTATTCAGCGTTCCCGATCTACTGGATGGTGGTGTCGAGTCTGCGCGAGCCGACCGAACTCCTGACCAACGTGTCGCTGATCCCCAACGTCCTGTCGCTGGAATCCTATCGCAACCTGCTCGAACTCACCGACTATCCGCGCCACTTCATGAACAGCGTCATCGTCGCCGTCGTGGCCGTGCTGGTGACGATGGTGTTCTCGGTGATGATCGCCTACGCAGTGACGCGCCAGCGCATTCGCGGCAAGAAGGTGATCGTCGGCGCGATGCTCTACGCCTACATGTTCCCGCCGCTCTTGATCGCGATCCCGATCTTCACGATCTTCGCACGGCTCGGCCTCAGCGATACGCTGACCGGCCTGATTGCCTCGCACCTCACGTTGACATTGCCGCTCGGCGTCTGGTTCCTGTGGGGCTTCTTCAAGAGCATGCCGTTCGAACTGGAAGAAGCCGCGATGGTCGATGGCTGCACCCGGCTCGGCGCGTTCCTGCGCGTGGTGTTGCCCTTGGCGTTGCCCGGCCTGATCACGGTCGCGATTTTCTCGTTCCTGCTGTCGTGGACCGACTATACCTTCGCGCTGGTGATGATCGGCAGCGACGCCAACAAGACATTGCCGGTGGGCCTTGCCTCGATGGTCGGCTCGTTCGACCTGCGCTGGGGCGAGATCATGGCCGGCTCGACCTTGATCGCGCTGCCGCTGTTCGCGGCCTTTGCATTGATGTCGCAATATTTCATTCAGGGCCTCGGCGCCGGCGCGGTGAAGGGCTGAAGGAGACGACATGGACTTGGGGATTGCAGGCATGGCCGCACTGGTCACCGGCGCGGCGCGCGGCATCGGCAAGGCGGAAGCCACCGCCCTCGCCGCCGAGGGCGTCGCGATCGCCATCAACGATATCGATGCGATGGCCGCGGAAGCAGCCGCCGCCGAACTGCGCGCCAGCGGTGCGAAGGCGATCGTTTGCATCGGCGACGTCTCGGACGAGACCAGCGTGGTGCGCGTGGTGCGCGAGGCGGCGGAAGGCTTGGGCGGGCTCAATATCCTCGTCAACAACGCCGGCGCTGGCGGCAAGTATCTCGGTCGTCACGCCGCTGATATGTCGGTGTCCGATTGGGACATCATCATGAATACGCATCTGCGCAGCACGTTCCTGTGCAGCAAGTTCGCGGTGCCGTTCCTGCGCAAGACCGGCTACGGCCGGATCGTCAACACCTCGTCGATGAATGTCACCGGCGGCGGGCGGCCGGGCGTTACCAACTACTCCGCCGCCAAGGCCGGTGTGATCGGCTTCACCCGCACCATGGCCAAGGAAGTCGGGGGCGATGGCATCACCGTCAACGCCATCGCGCCGGGCTATGTCGAAACCGAATTGATCGCGGGATTTTCCGACGCCAAGCGCGAGGTGATCGCCGGGCAGAATCCGCTCAAGCGGTTCTGCCAGCCGAGCGAAGTCGGCGCGCTGATCGCCTATCTCTGTTCGGTGCAGGCATCCTTCATCAACGGCGCGCTGATCTGCATGGACGGCGGCCGCCGTGATTTTGTCTGGGGTGACACATGACGATGCGCGTTTTCGGCGGTCCGCACCGCTACGTTCAGGGGCCCGGCGCATTGACCGAACTGGCTCCGCTGGTCGCGCTGTACGGCCGCCGCCCGTTCGTCATCGTCGATGCGGCGGTGATGGACCTGATCCGGGCCAAACTTGAAGCCGTGTTTGCGGAGTCCGCCGCGGCGGTGACGTTCGCGGCGTTTGGCGGCGAATGCACGGCGGAGAAGATCGACGAGATGGCCGCGCAGGCGGAAGCCGCGCAGAGCGACGTCATCATCGGCGTCGGCGGCGGCAAGACCATCGACAACGCCAAGGGCGTGCGCATCGCGCGCGGCGGCGCGCTGTTGATCGTGCCGACGGTTGCCTCCAACGATGCGCCGACCAGTCGCCTCGTGGTGCTTTATCGCGAGGATCATTCGCTCAGCGAAGTGCGGCTGATGGCGACCAATCCCGACGCGGTGGTGGTCGACACCGCGCTGATCGCGGGCGCGCCGCGTCGCTTCTTCGTCGCCGGCGTTGGCGATGCGCTCAGCAAGAAGTTCGAGGTCGAGCAGTGCGTGCGTGCCGGCGGACTCAATTTCTACAAGGGGCGCTCGACCTCGCTGGCGCTGATGATCGCCGATCAATGCTATCGCACCGTGCGCGAGGACGCGGTCGCGGCGCTCGAGGCCGTTGCCGCGAAGGCGTCGAACGAGGCGTTCGAGCGCGTCGTCGAAGCCACCATCCTGTCGAGCGGGCTCGGCTTCGAGAGCGGCGGCCTCTCGATCTCCCACGCGCTGACGCGCGGCTTCTCGGCCATCCCGGCGCTGAGTGGCGCGCTGCACGGCGAGCAGGTCGCGTTCGGCCTGCTGGCGCAACTGTACCTCGAAGGCCGCTCCGATGAATTTTTGGCGGACATGAAAGCGTTCTATCGCGCGGTCGGCCTCCCGGTGTCGCTAGCCGATCTCGGCCTGCGCGACGGCGCGGCGGCGGCGATCGAGACCATCGCCGCGCGCACGCTGGCAGATGCGCCCTACGTCCAGAACTTCCAGTCGGAAGTCACCCAGGCCAATCTGAGCGCCGCACTGGCGTGCGCCAACGCGGCGTGACGGATCGACGCAAGGCCAAAAACACCACCGTCATTCCAGGATGCGCGTTTTTTATGCACAGGCCCGGAGTCCATATGCCCTGTGGTGGTTATGGATTCCGGGCTCGCTTGCGAAGTGCTCGCGCCCCGAATGACGGAGTGGGACTGCCGTGAGGGCGGCGGGTCGGATGCTGCCCGGGTCTCGCCGGCGCAAAGCTGTTGCCCAAGCCGGCTGTTCGGTGTCAGATTCCGTGATCAGAACTCGTTCCGAAAGAATCGGAATGGGGTTCTGGATTCTCGTTTTGACGCGTTTTCTTTACGCGAACCGGTATCCCACTTCGCTCGAAAACGCTTTAGATTGAACCCGTTCAATCGCTGGAAGGGCCTGTCCTCTGATCACCCCCATCGCCTCGTCACACGTTTCCCGCATAAATTCGATGCATTCTCTCGCATCCGGTCCCCGTCACGCCAAGAAAGCCCGCGCATGAGCACGACATCTCCCACCATCATCTATACGTTGACCGACGAGGCGCCGGCGCTGGCGACGGCCGCGTTCCTGCCCATCGTGCGCGCTTTCACCGCGCCGGCCGGCATCGACGTCGCCACCAGCGACATCTCGGTGGCCGCCCGTATCCTCGGCGAATTTCCGGAATTTCTCACTGAGGTGCAGCGCGTGCCCGACAATCTGGCTGAACTCGGTCGGTTGACGCTGTTGCCCGACACCAACATCATCAAGCTGCCCAACATCAGCGCCTCGGTGGCGCAGTTGATGACGGCGATCAAGGAGTTGCAGAGCAAGGGCTACAAGATTCCGGATTATCCCGAGAATCCGAAATCGGACGAGGAGAAGGCGATCCGCGCGCGCTACGCCAAATGCATCGGCAGCGCGGTGAACCCGGTGCTGCGCGAGGGCAACTCCGACCGCCGCGCGCCGCTGGCGGTGAAGAACTACGCGCGCAAGAATCCGCACAGCATGGCGGAGTGGAGCCAGGCGTCGCGCTCGCATGTCTCGCACATGCATTACGGCGATTTCTATCACGGCGAGAAATCGATGACGCTCGACCGCGCGCGCGACGTCAAGATGGAGTTGCTCACCAAAAGCGGCAAGACCATCGTACTCAAACCCAAGGTGGCGTTGCAGGATCGCGAAGTCATCGACTCGATGTTCATGAGCAAGAAGGCGCTGCTGGAGTTCTACGAGCAACAGATCGAGGATGCTTACAAGACCGGCGTGATGTTCTCGCTGCACGTCAAGGCCACCATGATGAAGGTCTCGCACCCCATCGTGTTCGGGCACTGCGTCAAGATCTTTTATCGGGATGCGTTCGAGAAGCACGGCGCGCTGTTCGAGAAACTGGGCGTCAACGTCAACAACGGCATGGTCGATCTCTACACCAAGATCGCCACGTTGCCGCAGAGCATGCAGGACGAGATCCGGCGCGATCTGCATGCCTGTCACGAGTATCGGCCCGAATTGGCGATGGTGGATTCCGCCAAGGGCATCACCAACTTCCATTCGCCCAACGACATCATCGTCGATGCGTCGATGCCGGCGATGATCCGCAACGGCGGCAAGATGTGGGGCGCCGACGGTCGCCTCAAGGACGTCAAGGCGGTGATGCCGGAAAGCACCTTCGCCCGCATCTATCAGGAGATGATCAACTTCTGCAAATGGCACGGAGCGTTCGATCCGAAGACGATGGGCACCGTGCCGAACGTCGGCCTGATGGCGCAGCAGGCCGAGGAATACGGCTCGCACGACAAGACCTTTGAGATTCCCGAGGACGGCATCGCCAACATTACCGATCTCGCGACCGGCGAGGTGCTGCTCAGCCAGGACGTCGAGCAGGGCGATCTCTGGCGTATGTGTCAGGTCAAGGACGCCGCCATCCGCGACTGGGTCAAGCTCGCCGTCACCCGCGCGCGGCATTCGGGAATGCCGGTGCTGTTCTGGCTCGATCCCTATCGGCCGCACGAGGCGCAACTCGTCACCAAGGTGAAGATGTACCTGCACGAGCACGATACCACCGGCCTTGATATCCAGATCATGAGTCAGGTGCGCGCGATGCGCTACACGCTGGAGCGCGTGGTGCGCGGCCTCGACACCATCAGCGCCACCGGCAACATCCTGCGCGACTATCTCACCGATCTATTCCCGATCATGGAACTCGGCACCTCGGCCAAGATGCTGTCGATCGTGCCGCTGATGGCCGGCGGCGGTCTTTACGAGACAGGTGCCGGCGGTTCGGCGCCCAAGCACGTGCAGCAACTGGTCGAGGAGAACCACCTGCGCTGGGATTCGCTCGGTGAATTCCTCGCCCTCGCCGTATCGCTGGAAGATCTCGGCCTGAAGACCGGCACCCCGAAGGCCAAGCTGCTGGCCAAGACGCTGGATGCGGCCACTGGCAAATTGCTCGACAACAGGAAGTCACCGTCGCCGCGCACCGGTGAACTGGATAATCGCGGTAGTCAATTCTATCTCGCGATGTATTGGGCGCAGGAACTGGCCGCGCAGACCGAGGACGCCGAACTGGCTGCGAAGTTCAAGCCGCTGGCTGAAGCGCTGGCGCGCAATGAGGAGAAGATCATCGCCGAACTTGCGGCGGTGCAGGGGAGCCCCGCGGATATCGGTGGCTATTATTTGCCTGACGCGAAAAAATGCGCCGCCGTGATGCGTCCGAGCGCGACGCTCAACGCGGCGCTCGCGAAGGGGGCGTGCTAGAAGCGGCTCGCTGGGCTTTGCAACACGAAAATCGTCGTCCCCGCGCAGGCGGGGACCCATAACCCCGAGCGTTGGTTGTT
>JBARXT010000113.1:0-11229 GCA_049647485.1 Xanthobacteraceae bacterium | reverse complement strand
GCGCCTTCTGGTACGCGCCGGCATCGACGATCCCGACCGGATTCGCATTGCGCTTGCGAGCGGCCTGAAAGCACTCTGCAACGCCACCGAGACGTCATCGGTGCACGTCACCTTCGCACCGGAAAGCGAATGCAATTTCCTCGCGGCGCAAGGCTTCCTGCAACGCACCGATCAGCAATTCCACTGGCGCAACGCGGGCTACGCCACGTTCGAGGATTTCCTCGCCACGCTCTCGTCACGCCACCGCAAGGCTATCCGCCGTGAGCGCCGCGATGCGTTGGCCAACGGCATCACCATTCATGCACTGACAGGCAGCGACCTGACCGAGGAAGCGTGGGACGCCTTCTTCACCTTCTACATGGAGACCGGCTCGCGCAAATGGGGGCGGCCCTACCTCACGCGCGATTTCTACACCCGGATCGGCGAAACAATGCCGGAGCGGATCGCGCTGATCATGGCGAAGCGCGACGGACACTGGATCGCCGGCGCTATCAACTTCATCGGCGGCGACACGCTGTTCGGGCGGCACTGGGGCGCGAGCGAGCACCACCCGTTCCTGCATTTCGAGGTGTGCTACTATCAGGCGATCGACTTCGCGATCCGCCACGGGCTAAAAACCGTCGAGGCTGGCGCGCAGGGCGAACACAAGATCGCACGCGGCTATCTGCCGCAAACCACCTACTCGGCGCACTACATCGCCGATCCGGCGCTGCGCCGCGCCGTGCGCGATTACCTCGCGCGGGAGCGGCTTTATGTCGCCGAGGCCGGCCGTCAATTGACCGAGGCAGGACCGTTCCGCAAGGGCTCACCCGACGATCAGACATCTTGACCGCGCTCCACCGGACAGGGAAAGTGGCGTGCGATTTTGGGAGCGACCATGGCCACCTACGACACCAACAATATCTTCGCGAAGATCCTGCGCGGCGAAATTCCCTGCTTCAAGGTCTATGAGAACGACCATGTCCTGGCGTTTCTCGACATCATGCCGCGCGCGCCCGGCCATACGCTGGTGATCCCCAAAGCCCCGGCCCGCAACCTTCTCGACATCACCGAGGAGGATTTCGTCCATGTCGCCCGCGCGACACGGCTCATCGCCCGTGCGGCGATGCCGATCTTCAAGGCCGACGGCATAATGATCGTGCAGTTCAGCGAGCCGGCCAGCGGCCAGGAAGTCTATCACCTGCACATGCACGTGATCCCGCGCTTCGAGGGCGTGGCGTTGCTGCCGCCGGCAACCGTCAAGGCCGACATGGCGGTGCTTGCGGAGCAGGCCGCGCAACTGGCCGCCGCGTTGAAGCAGGGCTGACGCCTTACGACGCGACCTCCTCATCGCCCGGCTGCGGCGGCGCCAGCGGCGTGAACTGACACCGATCCGGTTTCAGATCGACAAGCGGCGTGCCGTCGAGGCAATCGAGTCCCTGTACCATCACATTCGCCCCCTCGACGCCGACCAGCTTGACCATCGAGGTGCCGATCGGGTTGGGCCGTACCGGCGTGCGCAGCGAAAAGGTGCCGCGCACCGCGCCGTCATTCTTCGGGCTCTGCAACACCAGATCGCGCCGCGACAGATGCAGCCAGTAGAGCACCTCCAGACGTTCGTATTGCTCGATGCCGCGCAGCGCCGGCACCCACGGCTCGAAAATCTCGATGCGACAGACCGGGCCATCGATACGGCCCTGACGCGGCGTCATCAGGCGCGATGTCCATGGCGTATGGATGCGGCCGATAAAGACCAGCCCGGCATCGCCCGGCGCGGGCGCCTGCACCGCAACCTCGCCCGCGCGAAGTTCGCTTTCCCGCACCATGTCACCGCCTCTCGTCCGACCGATATATTCGTTGGAATAGGCCGCCGAAACGCTTCACCGTCAAGGACAGAATGCCCGCCGTCATCCTCCGGCGTGACTGTTGCGCAACACCAGACAGCCCTGCCCGGCGCGCCGAATCTTCTGGCAGAGCGCGTCAGCCTCGCCGCGCGTATCGGCTCCGATCCGCACCTGATAGAACGTGCGCGTGCCGCGGCTGCGCCATACCGAGCCAAGCAGGCTCGGATCGCGATCTCCGATGATCGGCGTCAGCCGCTTCATCGCACGCGCATAGGACGCCAGCGCCCGGTTTCGCGAGAAGCCGGCGGCAAGCTGCACGCCCCATGGCCGGTCAGCGCCCAGTTTCACCCGTTGCTCAAGTCCCGCGACAAACGAATTCGGCGCACGCTGGAGCAGCGCCATCAATTCGCGGCAACCGGACACCGGCGCGCGTTCCGTCACCCGGTCGCTGGCGCTCTTCCAGTCATCGATCGGAACGCCGGTAATCGCCAGAACGTAGCTCCGCGTCTCCGCCGGCATGTAGCCGGTGCCCTCGATCCATTCGCGCACCCGCCGGGGACCGGCATTGTAAGCCGCTGCCGCAAGGCCGAGATTGCCGAACTGATCGCGCAACTCGCGCAAAAACTCCGCCGACTTCGGCAACGCCTGCACCGGATCGAACGGATCAAGCAAACGCCGCTCGCTTGCCGTTCCAGGCATGAATTGCGCGATGCCCTGTGCTCGATCACCATTGCGTGTTACCGGCCCCACCGCGTCCGGCTGGAAGCGGCTCTCCTGCCAGATCACCCGCGAGAAAAACTCCAGCGGCAAACCTGCCTCTTTCGCAGCGGATTCGATCATCAGGCACATCGCCTCGCGGGTGTCGGCCCTCGCCGCTGGCTTGGCGGCCGCACCCTCCGCACGAGCAGCCGCCGTGCAGGCCGCCAATGCCACAACGACGAGCAGGCCTCGCACCACGCTGTCCGCTCGCGTCCGCATCGCAGCCTTTCCTCGCCTGCATGACCCCGCTTCGATGGCGCGGCTTGACAGTCCCTCATCAGCCGCTAGCTATCGTGACAGGCACGTAGCCAAAAAATGCGGCGTGAGCGTGGGAGACGTGGATGATCGAACCTGGGCACAACTCTCTCGTCTTCGCGCCGGATGACGATCAGCCGATCCAATACATGGCGCGTACGCGGGCATATTACGCGGCGATCGGCTACACCACGCCCTATCGCTGGGCGCACTACACCAGCGCCCCGTTCCAGCCGTTGCGCAAACCGCTCGCGACATCGCGCGTCACGATTATTACCACTGCGGCACCGTTCGATCCGGCCAAGGGCGATCAAGGCCCAGGAGCGTCGTATAATGGCGGCGCGAAGTTTTATGCCGTCTACGACGGCGATACGTCGCAACACCACGACCTGCGTATCTCTCACATCGCCTACGACCGCATTCACACATCGGCCAAGGACAGCGGCACCTGGTTCCCGTTGCCGCAACTGATCAAGGCGTCGGCGGGCGGGCGCATCGGCGACGTCGCGCCGCGCTTCTTCGGTGCACCGACCAACCGCAGCCACCGTGTCACCATCGAGACCGATGCACCGGAAATCCTCGCGCGCTGCCAAGCCGACGGCGTGGATGCCGCGGTGCTGGTGCCGAATTGCCCGGTCTGTCACCAGACCGTCAGCCTCGTGGCGCGGCATCTCGAGGCCAATGGCATCGCCACCGTGGTGATGGGTTGCGCCAAGGACATCGTCGAGCACGCCGCCGTGCCACGCTTTCTGTTCAGCGACTTTCCGCTCGGCAATTCCGCCGGCAAACCGCACGACGCGGAGTCGCAGGCGCTCACCCTCGATCTCGCGCTACAGCTGCTGGAATCCGCACCCGGCCCGCAGACGACGATGCAATCGCCGCTGCGCTGGAGCGAGGATCCGTCATGGAAGCGCGACTACAACAATGTCGAAACCATGAGCGCCGAAGAACTCGCCCGCCGCCGCCGCGATTTCGACGCTCAGAAAGAGGCTGCGCGGCAGGTGCGCAACAGCGCGGCCTAACGCGCCTGCTATGCGACAAACTCGCGCGCGTTGAGCAAGCCCGTCCGCTCATGGCAGTTAAGATACTCGAAGAATTGTTCGTCGGCGCGGGCCACCGTCACCTCATGATACAGGCGTAACCTGGCCGCGGGTCCGAGGGTCGAAAGATACTTCATCGCCGCGCCGAATATCCGGACATGGGTTGGATGCGACTCCGCCCACCGCTCCAAGGCGTCGAGACTATGCCACCAGCTCTGGCCGTATGATTTTTCGGTGGCGTTGCCATCGCGATCCAGTACGCGCATGTAGCGATTGGCGTAGCAGCCGATCGAGGCGCCCTCGTCACGCAGAAAGTCCATTCCAGCGCGCAACACCGGTTCGACATCGTTGAGATACATCCCTCGTTCGGCGTCGTCGGTATCGGTCCAATCCTGACCGGAGCGGATCATGCAGATATTGTCGTGGGGCACGATCTGAATGCGGGCACCCGACCGGACGATGCGCGGGTCGCCGCGCGGCGCCAGTTCATCCGTCTGCGACAACGGAATGCGATCCCGCATCCCGCCCCAGTAGGCGTGTTCCTCGACCTCGCCGCTCATACTTTCGGCAAGAACCGCAATACCTTCGGGACGCCCAAGCGACGAGAAAAGCGTCTCATAGGATCGGACGGATGGCCGCAATACTTCAATAAAGAAACCCGCGCCCGCTTTTGTCCGGACTTCTCCGGTCCATTGATCGCGGGTGTCCCTGAACCAGTCATCGAACATCCGCGGGTCATCCCAATAGGCAACCGACACGATATTCGTGTAGCCTGCCTGATCGACATATTGCGCCCGATCCCAATGCGACGGCCCGCGATCCTCCGCAAAGCGCCGATCGAGCCAATCAAGCGCAGCGCGTGTCGCCGCGGTCGGTGCATCGCGATACTGCACGCCGAAATAGGCCATAACGACCCGAACCACGTCCGGCGTATGCCGGGCGACAAACGAAGGATAAGGCGGCCGATAGTTCGGCGGCGTTCGGGTGGCTTGCGTCCGCCCGGTTTGCAGATGGCGCGGGATTGCGGATTCCATGATCGTCCCTCCTTGCGCTCAGGATGCCGCCGCGCTTTCGATCGGCTCGACCGGATCGCTGTCGACCGGCAGCGCGAAATGCTCGACGCGACGCGCCGGCTTGTTGTTGAACAGCAGTCGCGTGACATCGGGGCGCGAATAGTGCCCGGCCGGATCGGCGGCGTTCTTGGCCACGCCAATGGCGCCGAGATCTATCTCCGCATAGAGCAACCCTTCCTGATCCGGCGGGAGTTTCTCGGCCAGCGAACTTCCGTCCGGTCCGAAGATCGCCGCGTGCCCGCCGCCGGAATGGAGCAGCGCATGTTTGTCGGGCCGATCGCACAGCGTCTCCACCATCTCCGGCGACACCGTGGCGCACGGCGCGAGAACGAAGCACGAGCCCTCGACGGCATAGACACGCGATGCCGCGTTGTTGACCTCCCAGCCGAGCGCCGGCGCGAACGGGTCATACAACGAGAAGCTCGGCCACGACGCCACATGCACCTGCTCGTTCTGCGCGTACATCGCATACTTCGACAGCGGCTGCAGATGTTCCCAACAACACAGCGCGCCGAGACGGCCGACATCCGGTCGATCGTGCACCGCGAGATCGCTGCCGTCGCCCTCGCCATACACCGTGCGTTCGGCATGGGTCGGGCGCAGCTTGCGGCGTGTCGCAATCGTCTCACCGTCCGGACCGACCAGCCATTGCGCGATGTAAAGGCTGCCACCGTCGCGTTCCGATACACCGAGCACGGCGGTCAATCCCGCCTTCCTGATGGCGGCGCGCAACCTGTCGGCCTGCGGGCTGTCGTAGCTCAGGGAGTTGTCGAAGTAGCGCTGCACAAAACCGCGGCCGATCGCCCAGGCGGGGGAATCCAGCCAGATGTGCCAAGGATAGCCGGGAATAAAAACCTCCGGAAAAGCAATGAGTTTCGCGCCATTGGCCGCCGCCTGCGCAATCAGGTCGATGCTCTTGTCTACGGTCGCGTCGAGGTCGAGCCAGACCGGCGCCGCTTGAACCACGGCGACCTTGTACTTCGGATGGCTGATGCCCATCGTTCCCTCCAATTGTTTTTTGTTGCCTGCCGTATCACTCCATTGCATCCTAAAAGGATCGCGACTGCGGCACTCGACCGGAGCGGAAGAAAAACTCGACTCCAGCGATTTCCATGAACGGGATGCAGGCGATGCAAACCCACTTCACAACGGAATGCGCACCCGCGGGCCGACGGCTTGCGCTCTGGCAGGACATCGTTTGCGATGTCTACGTTCAGCTCGATTGCAAATCGGACATGCGTGCGTCGTTTCGCGGTGAAATCACGCGCACGCCGCTCGGCCCGGCGGCCTGCTCCACCGTGTCGTCGGGCCAGCAGCGGGTTTGCCGGACGCCGTCGCGCATCGCGCGGGCGCATGAGGAATTCATTCTGATCTCGCTCGGTCGCCACGGCGCGGGGGCGGTTCTGCAGGACGGGCGGGAGACCATCATTCGCCCCGGCGAATTCGCGCTCTACGATACGACGCGCCCTTATGAGTTGCAGTTCAACGAGGCCTTCACGCAGACGATCCTGCAAGTGCCGCGCGAGATGCTGTATCGCCGGATGACCGGCATCGAGACCATGACAGCGATCAGTTTTTCATCGGAACGTCCGCTGGAGAAGCTCGCTTACGATTTTATCGCCGCCATTTCACAAGCCGCGGATCAGGTCGAATACGATACCGCGGCACGGCTCACCGATCAGGCGCTCGACCTGGTGGCGCTGGCGCTCGGCGACCGCTATCGGAACGCGCCGCTTGCGTCCTCGACCCACCGTTCGGCGCTGCTTCACCGGCTGAAGATCTACATCCAGAATCATCTGCAGGATCCCGATCTGTCGCTGTCGCGAACGGCGGCCGCGCTCGGCATCTCCACCAGATATGTCAACGATCTGCTCGCCGACGATCGGACCTCGTTCCAGCGTCACCTGCTGACGCAGCGACTGGAGCAATGCGCGCGCGAATTGTCGTCACATCGCACGGCACATCGCCAGATCGGCGAAATCGCCTTTGCGTGGGGCTTCAACGACCTGTCCCACTTCGGACGCGTATTCCGCGAACACTACGGCCTGTCGCCGCGCGATTGGCGGCAAAGCAAGCTGGCGAACTGACGTCCGCCAGAACAAGCACGACCTATATCGAAAATCCGAAGCTGCGGCGGAATCCTTCGCGTCCTTTCGGCGTGATCTGCAACGCTCGCGGATCGCGCTCGCGCCGCACCCAGCCGAGATCGAAGCAACGCGTGGTAATCGCCGCCCCGATCACGCCGGACAGGTGAAAGCGCCGTTCGGTCCAGTCCAGACAATGACGGCAAATCGGGCGGCGCGTCCGGGTCGCAAGCGTCACGCCGAAGTCGCTCAGGAACATCCGGCCGGCCTTGGTGACCTCGCCACCGTCGTCCGAGAGAATGACGTGCTTGCGCTCGCATAATGCGTCGGCAATCGACACGCCGAGGATGCCGGCGAAATGATCGTAGCAGGTGCGCGCGAGGCGCAGCCTGTCCTCCCGCGCGCTACGTGGCCGATAGCGCGGCGGGGCGCTGGCCGCCACCGCCATGATGCTTTCCAGCATCTGCGCGACCAGCGGCGTCGCCAGCCGGTAATAACGATGGCGTCCCTGCTTGAGCACGGTGAGCAGACCGGCTTGCGTCATCTTGGCGAGATGACCGCTCGCGGTTTGCGGGGTGACGCTCGCCGCGAAACTCAGTTCGGTCGCGGTCAGCGCGCGGCCGTCGAACAAGGTGCTGAGGATGTTGGCACGCGCGGGATCGCCCACCAGCGCGGCGATCTCGGCCAATTGCGGAGCTGTCATGCCGCGCAGTTTAGGCCGAAACCGGCCATACGCAATTGCCGACGCTTCGGTCTCGCCCGAAGCAACGGGGTGCATACCTTTTGGCCATCCACGACCTAACAAAGCGGGCGCGCGAAAGACGTGGATGGCCGGGACAAGCCCGGCCATGACGGAATGGAGAGTATTGTGCTGGCTTCGCAGACCGACATCCTGATTGGATCTCAAATGAGAAAAAGGGCGGCGGAAAACTCCGCCGCCCCTTCTTATTTGATACTCGCCGCTCAGACCTTGACCAGCGGCCCCTTCGAGGACGAGCCCTTGGAGCCGCCCGACCCGCCGGAACGTGGCTTGCGCGGCGGCGCTTTCTTGCGCGCGCCAGGCAGCTTCTCCGGCTTCGGCGTCACCGGCCCGTCGAGATACTCGAAGCCGATCTTGTCGGCGCCCGCCTCGTCCTTCTCCAGCACGACGCGAACGTGACCGCCGCCCTTGAGCGCACCGAACAGCACCTGATCGGCCAGCGGCTTCTTGATGTGCTCCTGGATCATGCGACCCATCGGGCGCGCGCCCATCTGCTCGTCGTAGCCGTGTTCGACCAGCCACGCCTTGGCCGACTCCGACAGCTCAATGGTGACGTCGCGGTCCGCAAGCTGCGCCTCGAGTTGCAGCACGAACTTCTCCACCACCATGCCGATCACCTCGGCATTGAGGTGCGCGAACGACACGATGGCATCGAGCCGATTGCGGAACTCCGGTGCGAACTGCCGGTTGATCGCCTCCTGATCGTCGCCTTCACGCTTGCTGCGCGTGAAGCCGAATGCCTGTCGTGCCAGATCGGCGGCGCCAGCATTCGTCGTCATGATCAGGATGACGTTGCGGAAGTTGACCTGCTTGCCGTTATGGTCGGTCAGCTTGCCGTGATCCATGATCTGCAACAGCACGTTGTAGAGATCGGGATGCGCCTTTTCGATTTCGTCGAGCAACACCACGCAATGCGGATGCTGATCGACGCCATCGGTGAGCAAACCGCCCTGATCGAAGCCGACATAGCCCGGAGGCGCGCCGATCAGCCGCGAGACGGTGTGACGCTCCATGTATTCCGACATGTCGAAACGGATCAGTTCGACACCCAGCGACGCCGCGAGCTGCTTCGCCACTTCGGTCTTGCCGACGCCAGTCGGACCCGAGAACAGGTAGGAGCCGATCGGCTTCTCCGGTTCGCGCAAGCCCGCGCGCGCCAGCTTGATCGACGCCGACAGAGCCTCGATGGCCTTGTCTTGCCCAAACACCACGCGCTTCAAGGTCTGCTCGAGATGCTTGAGCACTTCGGCATCGTCCTTCGAAACGGTCTTTGGCGGAATCCGCGCCATGGTCGCGATCGTCGTCTCGATTTCCTTGATGCCGATGGTTTTCTTGCGCTTGTTCTCCGACACCAACATCTGCGCCGCGCCCGACTCGTCGATCACGTCGATTGCCTTGTCCGGCAGTTTGCGGTCGTGGATGTAGCGCGACGACAGTTGCACCGCCGCCTCGATGGCGTCGTTGGTGTATTTGAGCTTGTGATAATCCTCGAAGTACGGCTTGAGGCCCTTGAGGATCGCAATCGCATCCTCGACGGTCGGCTCGTTGACGTCGATCTTCTGGAACCGGCGCACCAGCGCACGATCCTTCTCGAAATGCTGGCGATATTCCTTGTAGGTCGTCGACCCCATGCAGCGGATCGTGCCAGAAGCCAGCGCCGGCTTCAGCAGATTGGATGCATCCATCGCGCCGCCCGACGTCGCACCCGCACCGATCACGGTGTGGATCTCGTCGATGAACAGGATGGCGTTCGGGTGAGCTTCGAGCTCCTTGAGAACCTGCTTCAGCCGTTCCTCGAAGTCGCCGCGATAGCGCGTGCCGGCCAGCAGCGTGCCCATGTCGAGTGAGAACACCGTGGCGGCGCTCAGCACCTCCGGAACTTCGCTGTCGACGATACGCTTCGCCAATCCTTCCGCGATGGCGGTCTTGCCGACGCCGGCTTCCCCGACGAACAGCGGGTTATTCTTCTGTCGGCGGCACAACACCTGGATCGCCCGGTTGATCTCGGCATTGCGGCCGATCACCGGATCGATCTTGCCTTCGCGCGCCTTCTTGTTGAGGTTGATGCAATAGGTCTCCAGCGCCTCGCCTTTCTTCTTCGCGTCGTCGCCGTTCTTCGTTTCGGCTTCCTCATCGACGCCACGCACCGGCCGCGCCTCGGAGACACCGGGCCGCTTGGCGATGCCGTGGCTGATGTAGTTCACCGCGTCGTAACGCGTCATATCCTGCTCCTGCAGGAAATACGCGGCATGGCTCTCGCGTTCGGCAAAGATCGCGATCAGCACGTTGGCGCCGGTGACCTCCTCGCGTCCCGAGGACTGGACGTGAATCACCGCGCGCTGGATCACGCGCTGGAAGCCCGCCGTCGGCTTGGCGTCGTCGGTGCCGTCCGTCACCAGATTCTCGAATTCGGTTTCGAGATAATTGACGAGACTGGAGCGCAGCTTGTCGAGATCGACGCTGCACGCGCGCATCACCGCCGCGGCATCGGAATCATCCACCAGCGACAGCAGGAGATGTTCGAGCGTCGCATATTGATGGTGCCGCTCATTGGCGATCGCGAGCGCCCGATGCAGCGACTGTTCAAGGCTCTGGGAAAAAGTTGGCATTCGCGTCCTCTATGGCCCCCGGCCATCATGATGGTCGCTGCCCGATCAGGCAACAACAACCTTTTAGAATATATAGGCAGGCCATTTGGCAGCGGAAGACCGGTTCCCCGAGCGCTTTCAGACGATCTGCCGGCACGATCGAGGTTCGTCCTTCGTCGAGACGGCCCTCGGAATAGCGGAATCGCGGCGACTCAGTTGCGAGAAGCCAGCTCATTTGCGAGGAGCGTGCGCTGCCGGCGGCACCTCGTCCGGCGTTATCCCTGCTCCCGCCGGAGCAAACCGAGCAATGCGCCGCAATGATTCGACGAAACGGCCGAAACTATTTCTTCTCCATCACGCATTGCAGCGGATGCTGGTGCTTGCGCGCGAAGTCCATCACCTGCGTGACCTTCGTTTCAGCAATCT
Source organism: Xanthobacteraceae bacterium (assembly GCA_049647485.1). Classification (GTDB taxonomy): domain Bacteria; phylum Pseudomonadota; class Alphaproteobacteria; order Rhizobiales; family Xanthobacteraceae; genus 62-47. The sequence goes on along the minus strand of JBARXT010000113.1, from coordinate 421 downwards.
CATAGGTAAACACGCCGCATTCGCCGATGCCGTGATGGTGGACATGCAGCATGATCTTGGTCGCCGCCTCGGCATCCTTCTGGAAAAACCGCTCCAGAACGTGAACGACAAATTCCATCGGCGTATAGTCGTCGTTCAGAATGAGAACACGATAAAGGTTCGGCCGTTTGACCTTCGGCTTGACCTTGGTGATGACCGAGGTGGTCGGCGCGCCTCCGCGACCCTGATCGCCGCCGCCCTGGTCGCCGCTCATGCGCGGCAAGGTCGCATGGGTGCCGGCGGCCGCCGCGGATATCTCAACGTGTGAAAACAAATTCGACATGGTCCGGATGGATATCGTCTCGATCGTTGCCTGCAGATTCCTGTAAGCCCAAAAAGCAAGGCTGCCTCCGGAACAGAACAGAACCGCGTCCCGCACCGC
>JBARXT010000112.1:0-6032 GCA_049647485.1 Xanthobacteraceae bacterium | reverse complement strand
GTCACCAGCGCGGTCACCGGCTTCATTTTCTCCAGCATCTTGACGCGTGACTGCGCCTGCCGCGCCTTCGATGCCTTCGCCTTGAAGCGGTCGACGAAGTCCTGCAGTCGTTTGCGCCGTTCCTGCTGTCGCTTGGCGTGTTTGGCGTCGAGCATCTCGCGCGCCGTGCGCTGTTCCTCGAACGAGGAGTAGGTTCCCTTGTAAAGTGAGAGCTTGCCGCGATCGAGATGCAGGATTTGATCGACCGAGCTATCGAGCAGGTCGCGGTCGTGGCTGATCACGATCACCGTGCGTGGATAGTTGGCCAGATGATCCTCGAGCCACAACGTCCCTTCGAGATCGAGATAGTTGGTCGGTTCGTCCAGCAGCAACAGGTCGGGTGCAGCGAACAGCGTAGCGGCGAGTGCCACACGCATCCGCCATCCGCCGGAGAATTCCTGGCAGGCGCGGGCCTGATCCGCCGTCGAGAAGCCGAGTCCACTGAGAATCGCCGCGGCGCGTGCAGGCGCCGAATGGGCGTCGATATCGGCAAGGCGGGTCTGAATGTCCGCAATCCGATGTGGATCGTGGGCGGTTTCGGCCTCTCGCAACAGCGCGTCGCGCTCGCAGTCGGCTTTGAGCACCACGTTGATCAGGCTCTCGGGGCCGTCGGGGGCTTCCTGAGCAAGACTGCCGATATTCCAGCGAGGCGGCACGGCGATGCTGCCGCTTTCCAGCGGCAAGTCGCCCCGAATCGCGTGAAACAGGGTGGATTTCCCGACGCCGTTGCGGCCGACGAAACCGACGCGCGAGCCCGGTACGATTTGCACCGTGCTGTGATCGATCAGGAGGCGTCCGGCAATGCGAACCGAAATGTCGTGAAGCGAAAGCATCGGGGCTTTTCACCGGAGACGCGCCCGAACGCAAGTGGTGTCGACAGAGGCGTCGCGAACCTAGCCGGCGGCCGTCGGTTGACCAAGCGGGAGATCGGGCGTGCCAGTTTCGGAACTCTTTCGGTTGTCCTGCTCTCGCAGGGCCGCAAGCAGCGCCTGAAAGCGAGGCGGAACGTCCGAAGTGTCCGTCAGTGCCGTGCCAAGCAGCTTTTCGCCGATCGCACGGCAGATTGACGTGCTTGTCGCGTGATCGAGTTGGCTCCGGCCGCTGGTCGATTGATCCGCCATCTTCAGTTCCGTTCGCCTAATTCCGTTTGATAGACGTAGGATTAAAGCCAAAGGTGTTGCGATGGTTTCACCGCTCGCCGGCTATCTTGTTGTTTAGTAAAAATTGATTGAAGGGCAAAGTCCCTGGAACCGGATTTCTGGAAAAAGCCCCGACCACCAGGTGGCGCCGGGGCCATTCCATGAGGATTGCTCGGTGCTTCAGTAGCAACGATTCACCCAGCGCCACCGCAAGCCATGAGGCGTCGGAACCAGACGGCGAACGGTGCATCCATAGCCGCTGGAGTAAACCGGGCCGCCGATATAAACCCGGGGGCCGCCATGGAAGCCATGGGAGTGGCCGTGAAAACCGTGATGGTGATGAAAGCCATGATGATGGCCACCGCCGGCGGACGCGGTGCCGGGGACGAGCGCGGCAGCGCCCAACGATGCAGCGGCTACAAGAGTCAGCGCGAACTTCTTCAACATTGTCTTCTCCTATCGCTATGCGACGCGTGATGCGTTGCGGTTGATTTCGAGACTGTCTCGAAGGCGTGTCGCCTGCTCGTGGGTCGTGTCCGGGATTGATCCCGTTCAGCGCATCGGATGCGGAAGTGTGATCTGGCGCACGTTGCCCGTTGCCTGCTGAATCTCGGGCTTGACGGGTGAGCTAAGGCCGGAATGCCGCCTTGCCGGACCGCGATGGCGTCGATATAAGCGCCGCAACCTCCCTCCATGGTTGCTGCAAGGACGAAGACATGGCGATTGAACGCACCTTTTCGATTATCAAACCCGACGCTACTGCTCGCAATCTGACCGGCGCCGTCAACGCGCTGATCGAGAAGGCCGGGCTTCGGATCGTCGCGCAGAAGCGGATTCGCATGACGCGCGAACAGGCCGAGACGTTCTATGCCGTGCACAAGGAACGCCCATTCTTCGGTGAACTGGTCGATTTCATGATTTCGGCCCCCGTCGTGGTGCAGGTGCTCGAAGGCGAGGGCGCGATTGCCAAGTATCGCGACGTGATGGGAGCCACCGATCCGTCGAAGGCGGCCGAAGGCACCATCCGCAAGGCGCACGCCAAGTCGATTGGTGAGAATTCGGTACACGGTTCCGACGCGCCGGAAACTGCGGTGATTGAAATCGCGCAATTCTTCTCCGGTAACGAGATCGTCGGCTGAAACACGTCAGCCGGCGGTTCGTTTGCCGCTGGTCGGAGCGCCATGACCGGCTGACGATAGGAGAACGGTGCCATGGACGGGGGAATTTTCGATCCGGCGACCATCAGTGCGATGTTCGCCGAGTTCGAGCATAACCTCGTCCGCCCCGAATACTGGGTCGCCGTCCTCAAGATCATCTGGATCGATATTCTGCTATCGGGCGACAACGCGCTGGTAATTGCACTGGCGTGTCGCAACCTGCCGGATCAGCAGCGCAAGTGGGGCATGATCCTCGGCGCCGGGGCGGCGGTAACGCTGCGCGTCCTGTTCGCCACCATCATCGTTGTCCTGATGACCATCCCTTACCTGAAACTGGTGGGCGGACTGGCGCTGCTTGTGATTGCTGCCAAATTGTTGGTGCCCGATCATGAGAATGAAGACGTCGGTGCCGCCGGCAATCTGTGGCAGGCGGTGCGGTTGATCGTGGTCGCGGACGTGGTGATGAGTCTCGACAACGTCATCGCCATCGCAGCGGCTGCCGACGGCAGCATTTCACTGCTGATCTTCGGCCTGATCGTCAGCATTCCGCTGATTATCGCCGGGGCCGCCCTGATCATGGCGGTACTGGATCGGCTGCCTATTCTGGTCTGGGCCGGCGCGGCGTTATTGGGCTGGATCGCGGGGCATGTCATTGCCACCGATATCGCCGTTGAACCTTATTTGCACCATGTGTTCAAGGGGCAGTTGACGCTGACGCTGGATGCGTCTTCGGCCCTCTTCGGATTCGTGGGCAAGTCGGTTGGATCGACAGACCTCGGCGAACTCATCATGTCGCTGATCGGCGTGGTCGTCGTGCTGATTGCCGGTGCGATCTGGCGTCGTAAAAAGCTGCGCGAGATAACGGCGCTCAAGCCGACTTGATGAGTGCGCGTTCGCGGGCCTTGATGACGCGCACCAGTGTGTCGTTGACCGGCGTTGGTACCCCAAGCGGCTGACCGAGGCGCGGGATCGATCCGTTGATCGCGTCGATCTCGCAGCACCTTCCGGCTTCGAAGTCCAGCAGCATCGACGGCTTGGCATGCGGGATTTTTCCGCCGAGCTTGCGGATATGCGCGATCGGGTCGCCGACCTCGAGCTTGATGCCGGAAGCGTGCGCGACCGCGACGGCCTCCTCGGCGCAGCCGCGCGCAACCGGCCACGCGTCGGCATCGTCCATCACCTCGCCGATCGTCAATCCGGTGGTGCAGCAGGTGGCGGAGAAGGTGACATTCATGATCAGCTTTTCCCAGACCATGCGCTTGATGTCGTCGAACAGCATCACTTTGAAGCCGGCGGATTCCCAGATTGCCGCCGAAGCTTCAAGGGGACGGCGCGGCAGGCCAGCGAATGCGCCGAAGCGGATCATCTCCATGCCGTTGTGATGGACGTAGCCGGGGCCGCGCATCGACGCGCCGAAGCCGCCGACCACGCCGACGGCCAGTCGATCCGCACCGACGATCGGCGCGGCGACTTCCGGCGAGCCCAGTCCGTTCTGGATCGACTGCACCACCGTGTCGGGGCCGATCAGCGAAAGGCTGGCGCGGGCAGCCGCCTCGACGTCGAACGCCTTGGTGGCGATGATGACGAGATCGCAGACGCCGATGCCGTCCGTCGTCGTCGATGCATGAAGGCGAACGGTGCGGTCGCCGCTGATGCCTTCGCAGCGCAAACCGTTGGCAGCCATCGCCGCCGCATGGTCGGGCCACAGCGTGATGGCGTGAACCTCGTGACCGGCATCCGTCATCAGCGCGGCATAGACGGAGCCCATCGCCCCGCAACCCACAATCGCAACCTTTGCCATGTCGTCGTCCTTGTCGGTTCTTGCCGCGACCTCTAGATCGTCGTCGGGGAAATCAACGTATCGTCGGGGCTGCCGGTCGCGGTAGTCCTGCAAACGTCGTTGTCGATACGCGCATCGCCGCTCGCGACCAGCCGGAGGGCCTCAGGATAGATGCGATGCTCGATGTCGAGAACGCGCGCCGCCAGCGTGTCGGACGTGTCGTCCTCGCGCACTGCGACTGCGCCTTGCATTACGATGGGGCCTGCATCCATTTCCGGCGTGACAAAATGCACCGTCGCGCCGGAAATTTTCACGCCGGCACGCAACGCCTGACCGTGCGGATCGAGACCGCGAAACGACGGCAGCAGCGAGGGGTGGATATTGAGAATCTTGCCCGCCCAACGCTCGACAAACTCCGTGGTCAGCAAGCGCATGAAGCCGCCAAGGCAGATCAATTCGATCTCGTATTGATCGAGCGCCGCCTGCAAGGCCGCCTCGAACGCCGCGCGATCCTTGCCGAACGGTGTGCTGTCGATCACCAGTGTCGCGACGTCGTTTTCCTTCGCCTTGGTGAGGCCGGCGGCATCGGGCTTGTTGGAAATGACCACGGTGATTTCGGCCGGGAAGTCGGCGGCCTTGGCTGCCGCGATCAGCGCCGCCATGTTGGAGCCGCGCCCGGAAATAAGAATGGCGACGCGCCGTTTCACTGCTTTTACCATGCCAGATCGAGGTGTCCGTCATAGACGACGCGTTCGTCATCGTTGACGTCGATCACTTCGCCGAGTTGCACGGCAGTCTCGCCGCTTGCGCGGAAGCTATCCATCACCGCCGCGGCTGTGTCGCGCCCGACGATGGCGATCATGCCAATGCCGCAATTGAACGTCCGCAACAACTCCAGTTCGGCGATGTCGCCCTCGCGCGCCAGCCATTTGAACACCGGGAGCACGGGCAACTGCGCGAGGTCGATCCGAACGCCGAGAGACTTCGGCAACACGCGCGGAATGTTGTCGGTAAAGCCGCCTCCGGTGATATGAGCGAGTCCCTTGATGCCGCCGGTGTCGCGGATCGCGCGCAGGCATGACTTGACGTAAAGCCGGGTCGGTGTCAGCAGCGCGCCGCCAAGCGTCAAGACGGGTGCAAACGGAGCAGGGGCATCGAAATCAAGCCCGGACTTGTCGACGATCTTGCGAACCAGCGAGAACCCGTTCGAGTGAACGCCCGACGAGGCCAGTCCGATCACGACGTCGCTAGCCGCGATGTCGCGGCCCGGCAATAGCGTACCGCGCTCGGCCGCGCCGACCGCGAAGCCGGCAAGATCGTAATCGCCGTCCTTGTAGAGGCCGGGCATCTCGGCGGTTTCGCCACCGATCAGTGCGCAACCGGACTCGCGGCAGCCCTCGGCGATGCCAGCGACGATGGCGGCAGTGGCCTCCGGATCGAGTTTGCCGCATGCGAAATAATCGAGGAAGAACAGGGGCTCCGCGCCCTGGACCACCAGATCGTTCACTGACATCGCCACCAGGTCGATGCCGATACCATTGTGAATGCCTGTCTCGATGGCGATCTTGACCTTGGTGCCGACCCCGTCGGTCGCCGCCACCAGAACTGGATCCTTGAAGCCGGCCGCCTTCAGATCGAACAGGCCGCCAAAGCCGCCGATTTCGGCGTCGGCGCCGGCGCGGGCGGTGGCGCGTACCATTGGCTTGATGAGGTCGACTAGTCGGTTGCCGGCATCGATGTCGACCCCGGCGTCGGCATAGGTCAGTCCGTTCTTGCGCTCGGTCATGGGTTCAATCGGTTCCTGGCCGGTTCCTGTGGTGTGGCGATACGGCGCGGCGGGGAAAACGTGGATTTCAAGGGTGGTTACGTCGAATTCTTGCGCCGTGCAATGGTTCGGCAAGCTGTGGCTGCATATAC
>JBARXT010000111.1:0-2171 GCA_049647485.1 Xanthobacteraceae bacterium | reverse complement strand
GGTTCTGGAACAGCTTCAGCCCCTCGCTAAAACGGAAGCCGTTGGTGAGCGGTTCGCAAATGTTGAGGTCGATGCGCCGCGTCCACATCCGGCACTCGGCGCGCTCCTCGGCCGTGGTCCCGATCATCGCCGGCGCGGGATGCTTTTCCTCGAGGTATTCGCAGATCACAGTGACTTCGGCGAGATAGCCGCCGTTGTCGAGTTCGAGCGTCGGCATTTGGCCGTGCGGGTTGCGCGCCAGATGCGCCGGCTGGCGGTTCTCGCCGCCGCGCAGATCGACGGTCTGTGTCGGAATGCTCAGACCCTTCTCGGCAATGAACATGCGCACGAGGCGCGGATTTGGCCCGATGGAATCGTAGAGTTTCATGTTTCCCCCTGACGGCCCGGTACGCGATGCGTGGACCGATGCCGTGACTTGTAACTTCGGCTTGCGAATTGGCTCGGCAACTTCCTGATCAGGCGCAATGGCAGTTGCGTCTGGTCATTCCTGCCGCTTTCCGAGGGAGATGTTATCGCGTTCCATGCGGAGGGGAAACGGCTATCAAAAGAAAACCCGTCAGATGAAGGGGTTAGGCCGCCCCCCGTTTCGGCGGCATTCGATGGACGGGCGTTCAGGTCACAGTCAGGTAACGTCATCCATAATTACGGCACAGTCGTTCGTAACCATTTGGCAAGCAATCATGGTTACCAAATTGTCAATCTGTCGAGGATTTCAAACCCGTGAGCGAACACATGGCCGATCAGAATCGAGACGATCGCATTGAGCCCACCATCGATGACGCCACCGCCAATTCCGAGTCCGGCAGTGCCAAACCTGCCGAGCCCGCCGCGACAGCGTCGGACGCAGCCACGGGTCAGGACAAGTCTGTGACGCCCGACGGACAAGTCGAGGGTGAGGACAAGCCCGCCGCTGCCGAGCAGCCGACCGCGAAGACGACTGGCAGCCATATCATGGTGCTGCCCCCCGCGCGCGACGGCCACTGGAATGCGAGCGGCGAGGAAGCCGCCGCCGCTCAGGGCGCGACAAAGTCCGGTCTGTTCGGCAAACGCCGTCTTGCCGCATTGGCCGCGGTGTTGGCGCTGGCCGCTGTAGCTGGCGTGGTCGGCGGATCGCTGGCATCCACTGCGCTCGGAAGTCGATCCGGCGACACCGCGAATTCGGCCGCCGAGCAACAGGTGCAGGCGCTCAATGAGACGATCGGCAAGCTCAATGCCGAAGTCGCTGCATTGAAAGCGAGCGCCGAGCGTTCTGCCAAGGCCGACGCCTCGCAACTGGCGAAGATCACCGATCGGGTCGAGAAGGTCGAGAAGACGCAGGCTGAGCCGGCCGCCAAGCTCGCCAAGCTCAGCGAGACGGTCGAAAAGCTCCGCGTGGCGGCCGTCACACCCGCCGCACCGGCTGCCGCCAAGGAGAACGCGAAGGAGATCACGGCGTCGATTCCGACGCCGGTGGCCGCGCCGAACAGGACGCCGGAAGCCCACCGGTTGCCCACCGTCGTCGGCTGGCGCATCCGCAACGTCGGCAACGGTGGTGCACTGGTCGAAGGGCGCGATGGGCTCTACGAAGTGTATGCGGGCGATCCGCTGCCGGGCCTCGGTCGTGTCGATGCCATCCGCAAGCAGGACGGCCGCTGGGTGGTGGTCACCGGCAAGGGCCTGATCGTCGCGCGATAAGCCGCGGCCTATCTGTCTCCGCGAAGTCATGGAGCGCCGGTTCTGATGTCGTCAGAACCGGAAAGGCTCTAGACTTGCCTTCCGGCGTTGCCGTGGAAGGCGCTACGCGATGAAGTCGCCGCGAAACATCTTGCGCAATGTGGGATTGGCGTTCGCCGCTCTTTTGCTGAGCGGCGCCGTTCAATCCGCCTCCGGTGATGCGCTGACCGGCGGCACCGCCATCACCGATGCGGCTGCGTTGCGCGAGCTCGATCTGTCGCAGACCGCCACCGGATTTGGCCTGCGCCGGATGCTTGATGCCGATGGACCGGCGAACGCGAATTTGCCAAACGACGAACTCTTCACGCTCCCGGCGATGCTGCCCGTACGGCAGGCGATCGATCGCGACATTGATGCATATGCTATGCGGCATCGCGCGGAGCTTTCGGATGAATCGCGCGATGCCAGCGATCGAAACAATCTGCAATTGTTCGATCGCGATCTACTCTATTCGGCGC
>JBARXT010000110.1:0-5072 GCA_049647485.1 Xanthobacteraceae bacterium | reverse complement strand
TTTATAGAAAGGCGATCAGGCCGCGGCGCTCGCGGTTTCGGCCTTCTTCTTTTCGATCTGGCGCTTCAGTTCGGCGGCCTTCAGCGACAGGTTGTCGATCTTGGCCTTGAGCAGGAAGGCATCGAGACCGCCGTTGTGGTCGACGCTCTTCAGCGCATGGGTCGAGACGCGCAGCCGCACCGAACGGCCCAGCGCATCCGACAGGAACGTGACGTTGACCAGGTTGGGCAGAAAGCGCCGCTTGGTCTTGATGTTCGAGTGGCTCACCCGGTGACCGACCTGGGGACCCTTGGCGGTCAGTTCGCAGCGGCGGGACATTGGAAAATTCCTCTTACTTCCCCAAGGCACACTGCAAGCACGCTGCGCGGCCGCGGGGGTCAAAAACCAGTGGTCAATTCCAGTATTCGCATATCGTTTCCGCGAGGGTCCCTGCGAATGCTGGAATTAAAGGACCACTGGCTCATCCAGAATTGGTCGTGAAGCTTTGGATTTGACATTCGCTCCGCTGCCTCGCGGTGAGGCGGGCAGCGAATGTCAAATCCGCTTCACGACATCCATTTCAGGATCGGCGAACCTATAGGGGCAGCACGACGCAAGGTCAAGCGCGCAGCATGTTTCGCCGGGGTCGACCAAGATCACTTCGCTTCCACGCAAATGGCCGATTTCGTGTTCGATCTCAACCATATAAAGGACGTATTCGGTTCCGACATGGTGAAGGAATGGTTTTTCCGATATGTCCGCCGCCATCCAGGCGACGATAAAGGCGACCGGTGGCAGGATACCCATTTGTGAGCAGATCGGCTGACACTTCGCCCCGGCACACCCGGCTGGCGCCCATGTTCGGGCTGGCAACCGTGGCACTGGCGCAGTTCGCGGTCGTGCCCGCCTCGGCGCAAGGAAAGCTCGATGCCCGCTACGAGGTGACGCTGGCCGGGATTCCGGTGGGGCGCGGAACCTGGACCATCGAGATTGCCGAGGATCGCTACAGTTCCAAGGTGTCCGGCGCCACCGTGGGCCTGCTCAAGGTGATTTACGGCGGCCATGGCAACGGCGGGGTGCATGGCCGCGTCGTCAACGGCCAGTTCGCGCCGGTCAACTACACCGCGACCAGCGAAACCTCGAGGAGGGTCGAGACCATTCGCATCGCGCTCAACGCCGGCAATGTCACCGAATCGAGCATTACCCCGGAGCCGCCGGCGGATGACGCCCGCATTCCGGTGACCGACGCGCACCGTCGTGGTGTGCTCGATCCGATGACAAGCAGCATGATCCGGGTGCCCGGCACCGCCGATCCGCTCAGCGCCGAGGCGTGCAAGTCGGTGGCGGCGGTGTTCGACGGTCGCATGCGCTACGACCTGCGGCTCGAATACAAGCGAATGGAACAGGTGAAGGCCGAAAAGGGCTATCACGGCCCGGCGGTGGTCTGCGGCATCTTCTTCACGCCGGTGTCCGGCTACGTGCCGGACCGGGCTGCCATCAAATACCTCGCGGCGCAGAAGGCGATGGAGGTCTGGCTGGTGCCGATCGCCGGCACCCGCGTGCTGGTGCCGTTCAAGCTCTCGATCCCGACCCCGCTCGGCCACGGCGTGCTGGTCGCCACCCAGTTCAACACCGCCGCCGCCCCGCCACGTGCCGCCTCGCGCTGAGGCGTCAGGGCAGGCCGCCGGATTCTTGTGGCCGATGCGAACACGATGTCGTCACCGGTTTGCCGCAAGAATCCCTGTTGACTCTTGAGGCAAACCCGTCCCGCATGGATGTTAATGATTGCGCCGCATTCCTATCTCTTGTTCGACAGGAATCCTCTTGATGTAGTGATCCACGTCGCCGCGCACCGCGAGATGTTGCGGTCGTTCCGCAAGGGCGGGTGCGAGTCAGCGATTCGGGCGCGATTCGTTCCGGACTCGTTCCAAAGCTTAAGCCGCGGCGTGGTTTGCGTCGCATTATGAGACAGGCTCGCGTGGTTTTGCATCGCCTGTGATTTCGGAAGTCCTGAAAAATATGGTTGTTTCGTCTGCTTCGCCGTTCGCAACGTCGACACCCGATCGTGCTCCCGGAAGTGGCGTAACTGCGGTGCTCGGCCCCACCAACACCGGTAAGACGCATCTGGCGATCGAGCGCATGCTCGCGCATTCGTCCGGCATCATCGGTCTGCCGCTGCGTCTGCTCGCACGCGAGGTCTACAACAAGATCGCCGCGCGCGTCGGCACCGAGGCTGTAGCGCTGATCACCGGCGAAGAGAAGATCAAGCCTCAGAGACCGCGCTTCTGGGTGTCGACGGTGGAAGCGATGCCACGCGATATCGACGTGTCGTTTCTCGCCGTCGATGAAATCCAGATCGCTGCCGATCTCGAGCGCGGACACGTCTTTACGGATCGCATTTTGAATCGTCGTGGTCGCGACGAGACGCTGCTGCTCGGCGCGGCGACGATGCGGCCGGTGATCGAGAAACTGTTGCCCGGCGCCAACATCCTGACTCGCCCGCGCCTGTCGCAGCTTGAATTCGCCGGCGACCGCAAGCTCACGCGGCAGCCGCGCCGCACCGCGATTGTCGCGTTTTCCGCCGATGAAGTTTACGCCATCGCCGAACTGATCCGCCGCCAGCACGGCGGTGCGGCGGTGGTGCTCGGCTCGCTGTCGCCGCGCACGCGCAATGCGCAGGTGGCGCTGTTCGAATCCGGCGATGTCGATTATCTCGTCGCCACGGACGCGATTGGAATGGGCCTCAATCTCGACGTCGATCACGTCGCCTTCGCGTCCGATCGCAAGTTCGACGGCTATCAGTTTCGCAGGCTCAACCCGGCGGAATTCGCACAGATCGCCGGCCGCGCGGGACGAGCGACCCGCAACGGCACCTTCGGTACGACGGGCCGCTGCGCGCCGTTCGAGCCCGAACTGGTCAATGCGTTGCAGAACCACACCTTCGACAGCGTCAAGACGCTGCAATGGCGCAACGCGCAGCTCGATTTCCGCTCGCTCGATGCGTTGCAAGTCTCGCTGGCACTGACGCCGGAGCACGCGGCGTTGACCCGCGCGCCGAGCGCCGAGGATCTGCGCGTGCTCGATCATGCCGCGCGCGACAGTGACGTGCGCGACATGGCGCAGGGTGCTGCGGCCGTGGAGCGGCTGTGGGAGGCCTGTCAGGTTCCGGATTATCGCAAGCTGTCGCCAGCCGCACACGCCGAACTGGTGACGACGCTTTATACCTTCCTGATGCGCCGCGGCCGCATTCCCGATGCCTGGTTCGCGGCGCAAATCGCTCAAGCCGACCGGATCGATGGCGATATCGACACGTTATCCGGGCGGATTGCCCACATCCGCACCTGGACCTTCGTGGCGAATCGTCCGGATTGGCTGTCCGATCCGCTTCATTGGCAGGGAATTTCGCACGAACTTGAGAATAAATTGTCCGATGCCCTGCATGAACGGCTAACTCAGCGTTTCGTTGATCGCCGGACCAGTGTATTGATGCGCCGCTTGCGGGAAAACACCATGCTGAATACCGAGATTGGAAAGACCGGCGAAGTGATCGTGGAAGGCCATGTGATTGGCCGCCTCGACGGATTCATGTTTGCGCCCGATGCGGCGGAAGCGGGCTCCGAAGCCAAGGCGTTGCAGGCCACCGCGCAAAAGGCACTGGCCGGCGAGATCGATGCGCGCGCGGAGAAATTGTCGCAGGCGCCGGACGATCAGTTCGTGCTGGCCTCCGATGGCACCATCCGCTGGACCGGCGACGCCGTCGCCAAGGTGGTGGGGGGTGACGATGCGCTGCATCCGCGCGTCCGCATCGTCGCCGACGAGCGCCTGAGCGGCGCGCCGCGCGATGCGGTGCAGGCGCGTCTCGACCTCTGGCTCAAGACGCATGCCGAGAAGCTGCTCGGTCCGCTGTTCGAACTGGTGAAGGCCGAGGATGTCACCGGCATCGCGCGTGGCATCGCGTTTCAACTGACCGAGGCGCTCGGCGTGCTGGAGCGATCGAAGATCGCCAACGAAGTGAAGGATCTCGATCAGGCCTCGCGCGCGACCTTGCGCAAATACGGCGTGCGGTTCGGCGCCTACCATCTTTACGTGCCGGCGCTGCTGAAGCCCGCGGCGCGCGCACTCGCCTCGCAACTGTGGGCGCACAAGCAGGACAACGTCGATCTCGGCGCGCTGCTCGGCGTGCAGCATCTGGCCGGCAGCGGCCGCACCTCGTTCCCGGTCGACAAGGCGCTGGATCGCGATGCCTATCGCGTGCTGGGTTATCGCCAATGCGGCGAGCGCGCCGTGCGCGTCGATATTCTCGAACGATTGGCCGACCTGATCCGTCCGGCGCTGGCGTGGCGCGAGGCCAGCGGCTTGCCGAAGCCTGCCGGTGCATTCGACGGGCGCGGCTTCGTGGTGACGCAGGCGATGACGTCGCTGACCGGTTCGGCCGGCGAGGACTTCGCGTCGATCCTGCGCGCGCTCGGTTATCGCATGGAGTTGCGTCCGGCGCCGCCACCGGTACCTGAAACTGCGACTGAAACCGTTGTCGCTGATGCAGCGATTGCTGCCGATGCCGCTTCTGCAGAAACTGCACCAACTGACAGCGCACTCGCTGAAGATGTGGTGGCTGTCGCCACGAGTGACGCCGCTCCGTCTGATGATGCGTTGCCGAGTGATGCATTGCCGGATGCTCATGAGCAGCCTGTCGATGCGCAGGCCAGCGAACCGGTTCAGTCCGACGACACGCCGCGCGAAGCATCTTCATCTTCCGAGACGTCGCCCGTGGTCGAGGAGGCTCCAGCCGTCGCAAGCGAGCCTGTCGTCGCGAATGACACTGCAACGGACACGTCTTCGGACTCATCGACAACCGTTGTTACGGAAGCTGCTTCGACCGAGGCAGTCGTTGAAGAAACAGCGACTGCCGATGCAACGCCATCTGACGTAGCTCCAGCGGAAGCTGCCGCACCGGCGATGGTCGAGGTGTGGCGTCCCGGTGGTCGTTCGGAGGATCGCCGCCCCCGGCATGATCGGCATCGTCACCGTCAACCGAACCGCCCGCAGCAAGGCGCTCCGGCCGAAGGCGAAGCGGCGGACGGCGACAAGCGCCA
>JBARXT010000109.1:0-12571 GCA_049647485.1 Xanthobacteraceae bacterium | reverse complement strand
CCTCAATCCCTTGCCGATCCATCAGATCGGCGAGCGGTGGATCAAGAAGTTTGAGCACGACAAGCTGGCCGCGCTCAGCGACCTCAAACGACGATTGGAGTTCCGTGATGCGTAAACCCGATTTCGTCTACGTGATCTACATCCAGACCACGCCGGAAAAACTCTGGAATGCCCTCATCGATCCGGAGATGACCAAGGAATACTGGTGGCGGCACCGCAACCGCTCGGACTGGAAGCCCGGCTCGGCGTGGAGCCACGAGAACTACGACGATGCGAGCAATGTCGACATCGTCGGCACCGTGATCGAAAGCGATCCGCCGCGCCGCATGGTCCTCACCTGGGCCAATCCCGCCAAGGCGTCCGACCCCAGCAAGGTGTCGCGCGTGACCTTCGATCTGCATCCGCTGGAGCACGAGGTTCGCCTCACCGTCACCCACGACGAAACCTATCCGGAGATGCTGAGTGCGATCTCGACGGGCTGGCCCGCCGTGCTGTCGAACCTGAAGACCATGCTGGAAACCGGCAGCGCCATGCCGATGGCGCGCGAACGCCGGCCGTTGAAGTAACGAGTGGAGACGCGTGATGAGCAAGCCCGAATTCATCTATGTCACCTACATCGCCACTACGCCGGACAGGCTGTGGCGCGCGCTGACCGACGCAGAGTTCACCAGGCAATACTGGATGGACTGCGAATTGATCTCGGACTGGAAGGTCGGATCGCCGATGACGATGTCGCGTTACGGCGAGGTCAAGAACGAATGCGTGATCCGGGAAGCCGATCCGCCGCGCCGGCTCGCCTATGACTGGGTGTCGGTGCACGACCCGGAGATGAAGCGCGAAAAACCCTCGCGCGTCACCTACCCGCACGGCGGTCTGGTCAAGCTCACCGTGACGCATGAGAACTTCGCGGACGGCAGCAAGACCTTGCCGAGCATCGCCTTCGGCTGGCCGATGGTGCTCTCCAGCCTCAAGAGCATCCTGGAGACCGGCAAGCCGCTCGCGATCAATCCGCCGTTGATCGCGGAGACCGAGGCCGAGCATGGCCACGCCTGATGACAACCGCGCCAGCGAGGTGACGACATGACCGGTATCGATGCGTTCACGCCGCACACCGTCTACACGATCTACATTGTCGCCACGCCGGAGCAGGTGTGGCGGGCGCTGACCACGGCGGAGTTCAGCCGCAAATACTTTTCCGGCTTTGCGGTCGAGGTGGAGGAACGCGTCGGCGGCCGTTTCGTGTTGCGCGCGCCGGACGGCTCGGAGCACATCGGCGGCGAGGTGCTGGCCTGCGAACCACCGAAGCGACTGAGCGTGACGTTCAACGTGAACTGGCCCGGCCTTGTCGAAGCGCTGGGGCAGACACTGGTGACCTATGAGATCGAGCCCACCGGTGATGCGGTGCGGCTGACCATGACGGAGGCCGGTGAGCGTCCGGTCGACGAGGACATCCGCTCCGGCGGCGCGACGGGTTGGCCGGCGATCCTCTCAAGCCTCAAGAGCCTCCTGGAAACCGGCACAGCACCATCCATTAAGATGGAGCCGCCGGCAAAGATGCTGGCAGCGCTGAAGCGATTGGGCGTGAAACTGCCGGGGTGAGCGAGGAGCGCGGCATTCTTGACTGGCATCGATTATTTCAGCGAGCATGCAACGAAGGGAATATCCCTCCCCTTGATGGGGAGGGTGGCCGACCGAAGGTCGGTCGGGTGGGGAGAGCGGCGCTATGGCAAATGCAATCGCAAGACACCTTCGCAAGCAACTCACACCGCAAGAAATTAAACTCTGGATTCAACTTCGCGGCACGCGTCAACTCGGCTATCATTTCCGCCGCCAGGCTCCGATCGAAAGATACATCGTCGACTTCGTATGCTTTAGCCGTCGCCTGGTGATCGAGGTGGATGGCGGTCAGCATGGTTATGCGCAGGGCTTCAAGAGAGATATGCTGCGCGATGCGTTTTTGTCGGCACAGGGCCTACGCGTTCTGAGATTCTGGAATTCGGACATTGACCGGAATCTTGAGGGCGTGATGGATACGATTATCGCAGCGCTCAAGACCCCCACCCCGCCCGGCTGACGCCGGTCGACCCTCCCCGCAGGGGGGAGGGAAAGCCTCACCCCAACTTCCGCAACTCGCGGCGCAGCACCTTGCCGGTGGCGGTCATCGGCAAGGTGTCGGCGAACTGCACGATGCGCGGATATTCGTGCGCGGCGAGCTTCACTTTCACGAACTCCTGAATCTCGCGCGCCAATGTATCGCTTGCGGCAAAGCCCGGACGCAGCACGATCCACGCCTTGACGGATTCGGTGCGGATCGGGTCCGGCACGCCGACCACCGCGGCGAGCGCCACCGCCGGATGCTTGATCAGCGTGTCCTCGATTTCCGCGGGCCCGATGCGATAGCCGGCGGAGGTGATGACGTCATCCTCACGGCTCATGTACCAGAAGTAATCGTTGTCATCGCGCTTGCAGAGATCGCCGGTGAGCAGGAATTCGCCGGCATATTTCTTTTCGGTCGCCTCGGGGTTGGCCCAGTATTGCAGCATCATGCACGGGTTCGGCCTGCGCACACCGATGATGCCGGTTTCGCCGTTCGGCAGCACGTTGCCGTTCTCGTCGACGATGCGCACGTCGAAGCCCGGCGTCGCCTTGCCCATCGAGCCGGGCAGGATCGGAAACAGCTTCGAATTGTTGCCAACCACGAGATTGCATTCGGTCTGGCCGTAAATCTCGTGCGCCTCGACGCCGAACGTCGCGCGCACCCAGTCCAGCAACTCGCTGCCGAGCGACTCGCCGCCGGAGAAGATGCTGCGCAGCCTGACGCCTTCGTGCTTGACGTCCGCCTGCCGCATCAGCTTCAGCGCCGTCGGCGGCAGGAATACGTTGCGCACCTTGTGATCGGCCATCAACTGCATGGCCTCATGCGGATCGAATTTTTTGGCGCGAAAGCCGACCACCGGCACGCCGTGATACCAGGCCGGAAACAGCGCATCGAACAGTCCGCCGATCCACGCCCAGTCCGCCGGCGTCCACATCACGTCGCCCGGCTTCGGGAAAAAGTCGTGCGCCATCTCGACATTCGGCAGGTGACCGAGCAGCACGCGATGCGCATGCAGCGCGCCCTTCGGATTTCCGGTGGTGCCCGATGTGTAGATGATGATCGCCGGATCGTCGGCCGCGGTGTCGACGGTGGCGAAGTCGTCGGAAGCATCCTCGATCGCGCCCCAGAACGATTTGGCGCCGGCATGAATGTCGCCGCCGACGATGTAGATGTCCTGCAGATGCGGCAGCCGCTCGCGGATGCGCGACAGTTTTTCCCAACCGGTCTGATCGGTGACGATGGCCTTCGCGCCGGAATTGGCGAGGCGAAACTCCAGCGCGTCCTCGCCGAACAGCGTGAACAGCGGCACCGAGACGAGACCGGAGCGAAACGCGGCGAGATGCGCCACCGGCAATTCCAGCGATTGCGACAGGAACACGCCGACGCGGTCGCCGCGCTGCAGACCATCCGCCTTCAGCACATTGGCGAAGCGGCGGGAGAAGTCGCACAACTCGTCGAACGTGGTGTCGGTGTGGCTACCGTCCTCGTCGCGATAGATCAGCGCCAGCCTGCGTGAACCGTCGGCATGGCGGTCGCAGGCGGCGGTGGCGATGTTGAAGCGCGCCGGCACTTCCCAGCGGAAATCGCGATAGAGGGTGTCGTAGTCGGAGGTTTCGGTGAGCATGATGGCGTCGTTCTCGGAAGTTCAACATCAGATCGGCGGTCGTCGATCGCCCGTCGTCATTGCCGGGCCCGACCCGGCAATCCATCGTCAACTCCATCTTTCAGGATGGATGCGCGGGTCAAGCCTGCGCATGACAACCCAGAAATTGTTACCCCGTCAGCGCCGCCTTCACCACGCCGCTGGCCTTGCCGAAATCCATCTGCCCGGCGTATTTTGCTTTCAGCGCGCCGATCACCTTGCCCATGTCCTTGATGCCGGCAGCATTGGTTTCGGCAATGAGCGCGGCGACGGCGGCCTTCACCTCGTCGTCGGACATTTGCTTGGGCAGATAGGCGGAGATGATGGCGATCTCCTCGCGCTCCTGCGCGGCGAGTTCGGTGCGGCCGCCCTTGTCGTAAAGCTCCACCGATTCCTGCCGCTGCTTGATCATCTTCTGCAACAGGCTGAGCAGGTCGGCGTCGGAGAGCGGCGGCTTGCCCTGCCCGCGCGCGTCGATGTCGGCGTTCTTGATGGTCGAGTTGACCATGCGCAACGTCGACAGCGCCCGCTCGTTCCTGGCCTTCATGGCCTCCTTGACGGCCGTGTTGATGGCATCGCGCAGCATGTGATCTCCTCTCGCGGCGCGTAACGCCGCCTCTTGTCATGGGGCTGATGTAAGCCCGCAAGCCGCGCGAGACAACCGAAATGCGTTATTCGTCGCGCAGCCACGCCACCAGCGCGGCCGCGGTTTCGCGCGGCTTCTCGGGCTGCGGCAGGTGTCCGCAATCGGCAAGTACCACCAGCTTCGCGCCGTTGATGCCGTCGGCCATTTCCTTCGACAGCGCGTTCGACAACGTGTTGTCGGTGTCGCTGGTCAGCACCAAAGTCGGACATCGGATCTTCGCCAGTGTCGGGCGCGAATCCGGCCGCGTGACGATCGCGGTGAGTTGGCGGATGAAACCCTCGGCGGTGACATCGTCGCCCATGTCGTGCACCAACTGCCGCAGCGCTGTGTCGCCATGGCGCGACGGATGCACGAAGCCGGGGAAAAGATCGTCGAGCACGGCGTGAAACTCGCCTTGCTCGATGCGCGCGATCAAAGCGCGGCGGCGCGCCTTGGCCTCGTCGGAATCCGGCCGCGCCTGGGTGTTGACCAGCGCCAGCTTCGCCACCCGGTCCGGTGCCTGCCGCATGATTTCGAAGGCGATGTAGCCGCCCATCGAGTGCCCGGCCAGTGCGAAGCGCGGCGGCGCCTCGGCAAGGATGCGGCGGGCGATCACCGCCATGTTGTCGTCGCGGACGTGGTTGGCCACGGTCACCGGCCCGAATTGCCAGAGCGCGTCAGCGACCGGCGCATAAATACGCGGCGAGCCGCCAAGGCCCGGAATCAGCAGAATCGGCATTGAATCGATCAAATTTGCCCCCGAATTGTTCAAAAGTTACTGCGATCCGCTCCTCGCCCTGCGCAAAGGATGAAAGCCACGCACGGCGCTGTCAAATTCCGGCATCGCACATGTGAATCCGCCGTTTCCGGCTTTGACGCGGCGCAACAGCGGGACTATGTAGTCCCTTTATGACCACATCAGAAAATTCTCCCGCTTGGCCGGACCTCAAGCCGACCGCGCTGCTGGTTCTTGCCGACGGCACGGTGTTCGAAGGCTTCGGGCTCGGCGCAGAAGGCCACGCCGTGGGCGAGGTCTGCTTCAACACCGCCATGACCGGCTACGAGGAAATCCTCACCGATCCGTCCTACGCCGGACAGCTTATCACCTTCACCTTCCCGCACATCGGCAACGTCGGCACCAACGACGAGGACATCGAGACGGTGAACATGGCGGCGACGCTCGGCGCGCGTGGCGCGATCCTGCGCGCGGCGATCACCGACCCGTCGAACTACCGCGCCTCACGCCATCTCGACCAGTGGCTGAAGGCACGCGGCATCATCGGCCTTTCCGGTATCGATACCCGCGCACTTACCGCGCTGATCCGCGGCAAGGGCATGCCCAACGCAGTGATCGCCCATTCGCGCGACGGCCAATTCGATCTCGACGCGCTCAAGAAGGAAGCGCGGGAATGGCCCGGGCTGGAGGGCATGGACCTGGTGCCGATGGTCACCAGCGGCCAGCGCTTCACCTGGGACGAGACGCCGTGGGTGTGGGACCAGGGTTTCGGCCGGCAGGAAAACCCGGAGTTCAACGTCGTCGCCGTCGATTACGGCATCAAGCGCAACATCCTCCGCCTGCTCGCCGGCGAGGGCTGCAAGGTGACGGTAGTGCCCGCCACGACGTCGGCGGAAGACATTCTCGCGCTGAGGCCGGACGGCATCTTTCTCTCCAACGGCCCCGGCGATCCGGCGGAAACCGGCAAATATGCGGTGCCGGTGATCCAGAAGATCGTCGAATCCGGCATTCCGACCTTCGGCATCTGCCTCGGTCACCAGATGCTCGGCCTCGCCATGGGCGGCAAGACCGTGAAGATGCATCAGGGCCATCACGGCGCCAATCATCCGGTCAAGGACATGACCACCGGCAAGGTGGAAATCACCTCGATGAATCATGGTTTCGCGGTGGACAAGACCACGCTGCCGGACAACGTCGAGCAGACTCACATCTCGCTGTTCGACCAGTCCAACTGCGGCATCGCGCTGAAGGACAAGCCGGTGTTCTCGGTGCAGTATCACCCGGAAGCCTCGCCCGGCCCGCGCGACTCGCACTACCTGTTCCGCCGTTTCTCCGACCTGATGCGCGACAAGAAGCGGGCGTAAGATTATGCCGTCATCCTTGAGGCGCGCGCTCTTGCGCGCCTCGAAGGATGACACGGTGGGTCTCTCTTCATCCTTCGAGGCTCGGGCTATGCCCTCGCACCTCAGGATGACGGCAGCAACGCGGGGCATCGCATCATGCATGACAAAAGTAATCCACCGATCTCGTTCGGCCTGACGCCGCCGGAAGTGTTGGCGTCGATGAGCGGGCTCGACTTCCTGCAGAAGATGTTCGCCGGCGAACTGCCGCACGCCACCATGATGCAGCAGGTGGGCCTTGTCGGCGGCAGCGCCGAGCAGGGTCATGTGATTTTCCGCGCGGTGCCCGGCCCTGAGCACTACAACCCGATCGGCACCGTGCATGGCGGCTTCGCCGCGACGCTGCTGGATTCCGCCATGGGCTGCGCGGTGCAGTCGATGCTGCCGGCCGGCACCGTCTACACCTCGCTCGAATTCAAGATTTCGCTGATCCGGGCGATTACCAGCGACACCGGCGAAGTGCGCGCCGAAGGCCGCGCGCTCAATGTCGGCCGCCGGGTCGGTACGGCGGAAGGCCAGTTGCTCGACGGTAAGGGGCGCCTGCTGGCGCACGGCACCACGACTTGCCTGGTGTTTGAGGCCCCTAAAGCGGGCTGATGGAACGGCCTGTCGCGATCGCGGTTAAAGCCTACGTCGCAATGGGCTCGGAGATGGCGCATGGCCGGCGCGCAAGGTCTGGTCGAACCGCAGACATTCGTTTTCGACGATGACGGGCTGGTGCCGAACAATCCCCTGCCCGTGCTGCGCTATCGGCTGGCGGTCGACGTGACGGGCCAGGAGCCGGAACGCATCTTCGAGAACCTGTTCGCCGCCAACGGCTGGGGCGATCTGTGGCGCAACGGCATCTTCGCCTATCTGCATTATCACGCCACCGTGCATGAGGCGCTCGGCATCGCGCGCGGCCACGCCAGGGTGCGGCTCGGCGGCGACCGCGGCGCAACGCTCGAACTCGTAGCCGGCGACGTCGTGATCCTGCCCGCCGGCACCGGTCATCAATGCCTCTCCGCCAGCGACGATTTCAGTGTGGTCGGCGCCTATCCGCCGGGCGAGAAAATGCAGATCACCAAGCCCACGCCCGACAATCACCGCAAGGCGCTGAAGACAATTCCGAACGTCCCGCAGCCCGTCACCGATCCGGTGCAGGGCGTGCAAGGCGCACTGATGCGGCTGTGGAAGGCGGCAAGCTGAACAGAGAGCCAGCTCGAACAGACATATATCGCCGTCATGGCCGGATTTATTCCGGCCATGACGAGTTAGGCGAACTCATCCGTTCGACGAATTACTGTTCGTTGGCGCCTTCCTGACGGCTGGCTTCGAACAGGAACCAGGTGCGCCGCTCGGCCTGGTCGATGAAGTTCTCGAGAATGCTGGCGGTGGCCACGTCCTCGTACTTGTCGGCGATATCGTGGGCCTTGCGCATCGACGCCACCACTTGCTTGTTGTCGTTCATCAGTTCGCGCAACATCTCGCGCGGCGGGACGTAATTCTCGTCGTTGTCCTCGAGCGTTTGCAGCTTGGCGACCTGACCGATCGAACGCAGCGTGGTGCCGCCGATCTTGCGCACCCGCTCGGCGATGTCGTCGGTGGAGGCGAATATCTGCGCGGACTGCTCGTCCAGCAGCAAGTGGTAATCGCGGAAGTGACGTCCCGAGACGTGCCAGTGGAAGTTCTTGGTTTTCAGGTAAAGCGCGAAGGTATCGGCCAGAATGGTGTTCATGGCCGCCGAAATCTTGTTGACGCCCTCCTGCGAAAGGTCGGTCGGCGTATCGAGGTCTGAGGCGACTTTACCGGATGCGGTCTTGGCTTTTGTCACGACGAGAGTCCTTCTCATGCTGGGCACGACGAAATCGCCGTCGAAGCGCTTTCGGGTCGCTACATTCGACCGCCACTCTGATAGAATCGGAATGTCGACGGCGGCATTTCTGTCTGAACGAAAATCTTAGCCGTCCAAGCGAAAGTCTTGGACCCGGTTCCAACGCCGTCGTAAGAACTTGGTTCCTCTCACGGAACGCTATCAAAGCTGGCCCGGCACCCATGGACGACTGGATCGACTATTACGATTCAACCCACACGATTTATGTCAGCAAGCGACATCGCGATGTGCATTTCGAGAGGGTCGCCGCTGATATTATCGGCTACATCCCCAGCCCGGACGCCGTGGTGCTGGACTATGCCTGCGGCGAGGCGCTGTCGGCCCCCAAGGTCGCCGAGGCCTGCGCCAAGCTGATTCTGGCGGAGCCCGCTCCCGGCGTCCGCGGACGGTTGATCGCCCGCTTCGCGCCGAACACCCGGATCAGGGTCCGCTCGCTCGATGAGTTGCGCGGCATGGAGGAAGCCTCGGTCGATCTCGTGGTGATGAACTCGGCGGCGCAATACATGACGCCCGCCCAGCTCGACTGGGCCTTCGACACCCTGCATTGGGTG
Organism: Xanthobacteraceae bacterium; assembly: GCA_049647485.1. GTDB lineage: Bacteria > Pseudomonadota > Alphaproteobacteria > Rhizobiales > Xanthobacteraceae > 62-47. The sequence continues at coordinate 3,646 of JBARXT010000109.1, read as the reverse complement.
CTCAAGCCCACCGGCCGCCTCGTGGTCGGCGATATCCTGCACCCCAAGGTCGGGATGGCTCGCGACATCGTCGCGCTGTTGCAATTCGGGGCGAAGCACGGATTCCTCAAGGACGCCCTGATCGGGCTGGTGCGCACTGCGCTTTCGGACTACCGCCAGTTGCGGACCAAGATCGGCCTACAGCGCTATACGGAAGACGAGATGATCAACAGGCTGGCAGCGGCCGGATTTGCCGCCGAACGCGCCCCGAAGAACATCGGTCACAACACCGCGCGAATGACCTTTGTGGCGCGGCGGCTGGATTAGAACCGCAGCCCGGTTGTCCACGGCCCGATCGGCTAGTCCCGCGAGCATTAGGGTTAACCCGAAGTTAACGTCGCGCACGCCGCCGTGATCGGTCAGGATATCCTTGGCCCGGTGGCGGAAGTGTACACGCAGGGGTGATGCATCGCTCCTCATCCTGGTTCGAGTCCAGGCTGGGCCTCCAATCGCCGGTTGACGGCGCCGTTAAAGTCCTTCCCCGCCAAGGCAATCTGGTCTAAACACACCTCGCGCGGGAACCGTCCCGCGCGATCAGCACCCATGGAATGCGGTTTTGCGTCCTGTCGCGCTCTGGATTGCTGAGTGATCGCATGAGCTTGCCCGGATCGGGCGGATTGCGGTCGCAATACCTGGGGGACGCGCACTGCGCGTCCTTTTTTATGCCTAGAGCGTTTTCGAGCGAAGTGGATACCGGTTCGCGTCAAGAAAACGCGTCAAAACAAGAATCCAGAGCATTCCGATTCTATCGGAACGGGAATGGCTCTGGTTTCCAGCCCGTGAGCCGCAATGCCTAAACGCACAGATATCTCCACCATCCTCATCATCGGCGCCGGCCCGATCGTCATCGGCCAGGCCTGCGAGTTCGACTACTCCGGCACCCAGGCGGTGAAGGCGTTGAAGGAGGAAGGATATCGGGTGGTGCTGGTCAATTCCAATCCGGCCACCATCATGACCGACCCGGAACTGGCGGACGCGACCTACATCGAGCCGATCACCCCGGAGATCGTCGGCAAGATCATCGAGAAGGAACGCCACGTCATCCCCGGCGGCTTCGCGCTGCTGCCGACCATGGGCGGCCAGACCGCACTGAACTGCGCGCTGTCGCTGCGCCGGCAAGGCACGCTGGACGATTTCGACGTCGAGATGATCGGCGCCACCGCCGACGCCATCGACAAGGCGGAAGACCGCCAGCTTTTCCGCGAGGCGATGACCAAGATCGGGCTGGAGACGCCGAAATCGCGGCTCGCCAACGCCTCGGCGCTGAAGAAGCAGTATCGCGACAAGTATCTCGAAGAAAAAGCCAAGCTCACCGGCGACGCGCTGGCGGAGCACGAGCGGCAATGGGTGCTCGGCGAGAACGAGCGCCGCAAGCGCTATCAGGAAGCAGCCTTGGGCGAAGCCCTGATGGCGCTGTCCGACATCGGCCTGCCCGCGATCATCCGTCCGTCGTTCACCATGGGCGGCACCGGCGGCGGCATCGCCTACAACAAGGAAGAATATCTCGACATCATCGAGCGCGGCCTCGACGCCTCGCCGACCAACGAAGTGCTGATCGAAGAGTCGGTGCTCGGCTGGAAAGAGTACGAGATGGAAGTCGTCCGCGACAAGAAGGACAACTGCATCATCGTCTGCTCGATCGAGAACCTCGATCCGATGGGCGTACACACCGGCGATTCCATCACCGTCGCGCCGGCGCTGACGCTCACCGACAAGGAATACCAGATCATGCGCGACGCATCGCTGGCGGTGCTGCGCGAGATCGGCGTCGAGACCGGCGGCTCCAACGTGCAATTCGGCGTCAATCCCGCCGACGGCCGCATGGTGGTGATCGAGATGAATCCGCGCGTGTCGCGTTCCTCGGCGCTGGCCTCGAAGGCGACGGGCTTCCCGATTGCCAAGGTCGCGGCCAAGCTCGCGGTCGGCTACACGCTCGACGAGATCGCCAACGACATCACCGGCGGCGCGACGCCGGCCTCATTCGAGCCGACCATCGATTACGTCGTCACCAAGGTGCCGCGCTTCGCCTTCGAGAAATTCCCCGGCGCCTCCACCACGCTGACCACCTCGATGAAGTCGGTCGGCGAAGTGATGGCGATCGGCCGCACCTTCCAGGAGTCACTGCAAAAGGCGCTGCGCGGCCTGGAGACCGGCCTCACCGGCCTCGACGAGATCGAGATCGATGGCCTCGGCAAGGGCGACGACAAGAACGCGATCCGCGCCGCGCTCGGCACGCCGACGCCCAACCGCATCCTGCAAGTGGCGCAGGCGATGCGGCTCGGCTGGAGCAACGAGGACATCTTCGCCTCCTGCAAGATCGATCCGTGGTTCCTCGCCGAATTACGCGGCATCGTCGAGATGGAAGACAAGATCAAGGCCAATGGCCTGCCGCCGCATGCTTTCGGCATGCGCACGCTGAAAGCCATGGGCTTCTCGGACGCCCGCCTCGCGGTGCTCGCCGACACCACCGAAGCCGAGATCCGCACACAACGACACGCGCTCGACGTACGCCCGGTCTACAAGCGCATCGACACTTGCGCGGCGGAATTCGCTTCCCCCACCGCCTACATGTATTCGACCTACGAACCCCCGTTCGCGGGCGTGCCCGCCGACGAGAGCGCGCCGTCTGACCGCAAGAAGGTGGTGATCCTCGGCGGCGGCCCGAACCGCATCGGCCAGGGCATCGAATTCGACTACTGTTGCTGCCACGCCTGCTTCGCGCTGTCGGATGCCGGGTACGAGACCATTATGGTCAACTGCAATCCTGAGACGGTCTCGACCGACTACGACACCGCCGACCGGCTCTACTTCGAGCCGCTGACGCAGGAAGACGTGCTCGAGATTATCGACCGGGAGGCTACGGCCGGCACGTTGCATGGCGTCATCGTGCAGTTCGGCGGACAGACCCCGCTGAAGCTGGCGCGCGCGCTCGAAGCCGCGAATGTGCCGATCCTCGGCACGTCACCCGACGCCATCGACCTCGCCGAAGACCGCGACCGTTTCAAGCGCGTGCTCGACCGGCTGCGGCTGACACAGCCGAAGAACGGCATCGCCTATTCGGTGGAGCAGGCGCGGCTTGTCGCCGCCGATCTCGATTATCCGCTGGTGGTGCGCCCGTCCTACGTGCTCGGCGGCCGCGCGATGCAGATCATCCGCGACGACGCGCAGCTCGGCGACTATCTGCTGGAAACGCTGCCCGAACTGGTGCCCGCCGACGTCAAGGCGCGCTATCCGAACGACAAGACCGGGCAGATCAACACCGTGCTCGGCAAGAACCCGTTGCTGTTCGACCGCTATCTGTCGGACGCCATCGAGATCGACGTCGATTGCCTGTGCGACGGCAAGGACACCTTCGTCGTCGGTATCATGGAGCACATCGAGGAAGCCGGCATTCACTCAGGCGACAGTGCATGCTCGCTGCCGCCGCGCTCGCTCGATGCCGCGACCATCGCAGAACTGGAACGCCAGACCCGCGAACTCGCGCTCGGCCTCGATGTGGTCGGCCTGATGAACGTGCAATACGCCATCAAGGACGGCACCATCTATGTGCTGGAAGTGAATCCGCGCGCCTCGCGCACGGTGCCGTTCGTCGCCAAGGTGATCGGCA
>JBARXT010000108.1:0-8218 GCA_049647485.1 Xanthobacteraceae bacterium | reverse complement strand
TCGTCCGCGCGGCCCTCGAACCAAAAGTAACCGTCGTCATCCCGGCGGCCGAGATCACCGGTAACGATCCAGCCATGCCGAACCAGCGCGCGCGTCGCATCGGGATCGTTCCAGTAGCAAAGCCAGTAGCGGCAATCGGGGCTGGTTTTCTTGCCGATAAAGCCCACGTCTCCGGCGGCAAGCTCCTTGCCGTCGTCATCGACGATCGCCATCGTGTAGCCCGGCGACGGCAATCCCATCGAGCCGGCCTTCACTTCCATCTCGACCGCGTTGTAGTTGCCGATCGGCAAGGCGTATTCAGTCGCCCCGAAATGATCCATCGGCGTGACGCTCCAGACCCGTCGGAACGACTCGACAACCTTGGCGTTCAGCGGCTCGCCACAACTCGAAACGGCATGAAGACGCAGCGACGGCGCGCGAAGCGTGGCGTCATCCAGCGTCAGAAGGCTGCGCAGCAGCGTCGGGGTCGTCGCCAGGTTGGTGACGCCATAACGCTCGATGACGGACAGGCAGAACTCTGCGCTGGGATTTTGCTCGACGGAGAGAACCGTGGCGCCGGCGGCAAGCGCACCGAGATAGCAGATAAAGCCGTAGCCCCAGCCGGGATCGCCGGTCGGCCACAGGATATCGTCGCGCTTCAGATCAAGGCCGTGAATAATGTACGGCCATATCGCGGCGAGAAAATTCACGGCGATGGCGCCGCCTTTCGGCTGCCCGGTGGAGCCGGAGGTATAGATCAGCGCCGCGGGTTGCTCGCGATCGATCTTCACCGATTCAAAATCCGCACTCTCGCCCGCCATCGCATCGTCAAATCGGATCGCGCCCTCGGGCAGCTTTGCATCGGAACGGCCGACCACGACGAGCGTTGCGGCCGTTCCCGGCGGGACTTGCCCCAATACATCCTGATGCGTCACCAGCACCTGCGCGCCGCAATGCTCGAGTCGATAGCCGACGGCGTCAGGTCCGAAACCGGTGAAGACCGGCACGTAGATGGCCCCAAGCTTCAGCGTCGCGATAATCGCGATGACGACCTCGACGCCACGCGGCATCAGACCGGCAACGCGATCGCCGGGCCCGATGCCGCGGCGCCGCAAGGCATTGGCGAAGCGATTGCTCGCCTCCGACAGGTCGCGATAGCTGAACCGGTGTTCCCTTCCGTCACGGCCGACCACGATCAGCGCCGTGCGCGGGTTCGCCACATGTCGATCGACGATCGACAGGCCGAGCGAAACCTCATTGTCGCGGCCCCAGCCCAGCGCCTCATGGACCTGCGCCCAGTCGAACGACTGGACGGCGTCTGCGTAGCGCTCACGTTCACGCGGCATCTGGATTCCCTGCAACCGTCTTGTTCGCCGGCCGACACAGCAGAAGGTAGGCGTGGTGCCCTTCGAGCACGATTTCATTGCGTCCGTTGACGAGCCGGACATTGAAGCGAACGATGGCGCTATCGCGTCCATCCTTGCGCTGTACCGAAGCGACCTCGAACCGGCTGGTCAGGGTGTCGTCGATAAACACGGGCTTGAGAAACCGCGCACCCTGTTCGACGAACGCAATCATCGCGTCTTCGAGGCGGCGCGACATGGCTGTCGCGCCGAGCGCCGTCATCGACATCACCAACAATCCGTGCGCCAGCCGCTTGCCGAAACGGGTCTTTGCGGCATAGGCGTCGTCGTAGTGAATCGGATGGTCGTCGCCGGTCATTTCCGCAAAAGCGGTGAACGACGCATCCCCGACTGCACGGGGGGAGCCCGCGAAAGTCTGCCCCACCGTGAAGTCATCGGCAAAGAGTTGAGACTCGACGATCACTTGGCACCGCCCTCGGTTGCACGGACAACCGCCGGCAGCATCTTCCGGCTGAGATCGTTCTGAACTTCCACGACCTTGGCAGCCTGATTCCCTTCACGGATGTTGGGACCGAAGGTCGTCGGCAAGGTCAGCGCCGTCTCGTAGTTCTTCAGCGATTCGAGGGCCTTGATGAAGCCGGCTTGGGTCGGCTGCGCTCCCGCGCGCTTGAGGGCTTCGATGAAGACCTGCGCGCCACCGTAGCCCAACACGTCGCCCAGGTCGGGCCGCCCCTGGCGCGCCAGATCGGGGAAGTGCTTCTCGAACGTGGCACGGAACTTCACGGCCGCCGGATCATCGCTCTCCGGAAGTACCTTCAACGTCACGATGTTCTGGGTGCCGGCCGCAGCAGCACCAACGATCTCGGGATACTTTCGGCTTCCTGCCGAGTTCGCTCCCATGATCGTCGCCTTCAATCCGAGTTGTTTGGCTTGCCGCGTGATAATCGCCGACGGATTCGGATAGCCGTAGACGATCATCACATCGGGCGCGCTTTGAATGATGCGCGTGAGTTGCGCGGTGAAATCGGTGTCGGAAATGTTGAATGTCTCGTCGCTGACCAGCGAAACCTTACGCTCCGACAGACGTTTGGTGACGCTTTCACCACCGCGCTTGCCGTATTCATCGGACTGCTTCACCAAGGCGACTTTCTTCGCCTTGAGATGATCGAGCACATAATCAGCGATCGCGATTCCCTGCTGACGGTCATTCATCGGGCCCGTGCGGAACACATTGGGAATGACCGGCTCGGTCACGGCCGGCGTCGAGAACACCGAGATGAACGTCGGCGTATGACCAGCCTTGAAGGTCGGCACCAGAGCCTGGCCGACGGCGCTGGCCGCCGGACCAAACACAGCGAAGACCTTCTCCTGATCGACCAGCCGCTTGTAAGCCGCGATGCCTTTCGGAGGAGACGATTCGTCATCAAGCGAAACCCATTCCAGCTTGCGTCCGTTGATGCCGCCCGCAGCATTCGCCTCCTCGAACGCGATGGTCGCCCCCGCGAGGTTACCCGTGCCGAATACCGCAAGTGGTCCGGTCAGGCTGCCAAGAATGCCAATCTTGATGGTCTTGTCGGTGACGCCCGGCTCCGCCGCATGGCTCGGCGACGACCACAACGGCAGGGCAGCGAAAAGACTGACAGCCACAGCGCTGGCTGCCCGAAGAAGCAATGTTTTCATATGTCACCTCCCATACTTTCCGAAAATCAGAAACTATTCTTGATTTATGAGAATTGTACGGTGCACAGTTTGATTGTCAAGCGACTCCAATCGCAGCTATATGCCGCGTCAAATCAGGAACACGGGTTTTGACTAGCGAGAACGATTCTCCCCTCGAACGTTATTTCAGAGCGCTCGAAAGCATCGCGATAGCGCCGCATGGTTTGACCGTTTCGGAAATCGCGCAGACTTGCGACCTTCCGGTCGGCACAGCTCATCGTCTTTTGCAAAATCTGCAGAGCGCCGGACTGGTCAGCACCAGCGGCGAGAAGCGAAAGGACTACCGGCTGGGTGAACGGTTGCTGCGGCTTCTTCACGCCGGGTCGGACGGCGCGTGGCTTGCGATCGTGGTGCAGCCTATTCTGAACGACATTGCGAACCAGCTCGACGAGACCTGTTATCTCGCCCGGCTGGCTGGTCACGAGATCGTCTCGACGGCATGGGCCACTCCCAACAGCGGCCTGCGTGGTTATGTTGTGCCAGGTTACAAGCTTGCCCCACATGTCGCGGCATCCGCAAAGGCGATCATGGCGTTTCAATCGCCAGAACTGATCGAGAAGGCTCTTGTCAACCCGCTGCCCAAACTGACGAAGAACACCAAGAACGATCGCGCCAGCGTCGAGCAGGAATATGCTCGGGTACGGGCGCAAGGCTATGCGACCTGCTGGGACGAAATGGAGATCGGGCTTGGCGCAATCGCGGTACCGATCCCGCTTGCCGAAATCGGCGTCATCTACAGTGTCGGAATAGCCGGTCTGATCGATCGCCTGACACGGCGGTCCGAACAGGAGTCCGTCGCATTGTTGAATTCAGCAGTCGATGCGCTCAAGCGTGCGCTGCGCGATCTGGGGCCGCCCGCGCGCATTGGACCGCAACTAAGGGGGCCGGCATTGTGAAAATGTCGACGTGAGCGCTCGCCGCGACTGCCCACCGCCGGTGCCGATTTCTGCTTGTCCCGCCATCCCCAGTAATCGATGCGATCCACCGCAGTTTTGAGAAGGAGCGCAAAGTCTAAGTCGCGATACTCTATCGGACGACCATCACGATATATCATACCGTTACGGTATGGGAGTTCGCTTTTCTGAACGAGATTCGTTCTCTGACGATCAAGGGATCCAAACCGCTTGCGCGTGCAACAGCGTCCAGCACCCGATCCATGGTAAAAGTTGCTTCCATCCGCCCCGCGCCTCTATAGGGACTGCCCGGTGAACTATTCGTTGCGTCATCGAGCGCCCCGGTCTTTATCAGGGCGGTGACAAACCACACCCCCTCCTCAACCGATGTTGGTTTCCGGATGATGCTGAGCATCTGCGGCCAGTCGGACTGATCCAACGCGGCGCGCATGGCGATAGAACGAGCATGAGATAATTGGGACAATTCGATACCGTCGAGCAACGCAAGCGCATCTTTGGCGTTACCGCTCTTTAGGGCATCCTCGGCAGCCACAATGGCCCGCCGCTCGTTTCGGCGATCGGCATCAATGGCTCTCCCCGCCAAGTCAATGTTTTTCTGCCATGCGATGTCTGCGTAACCGTGGCTGAAGGCGCCACCATCCTTGCGCGTGAATTGTGATCCCTCAGCCATTTCGCGGACATGAACACGGCCACTGAGGTAATCATCGTTAACAACGACAACATTGTATTGCCGGTTGACCCCGCGAGGAAGCTCCCTAGAACCTGCACACAGCGATCCAGCGCTAACAACAGCCATAGACTGGCTCTCGCCGAGATAGACATAATGTGTTGTCGCTGCGGCGAGATGCTGGTGGCCATGCATCCCAAGCTGAAACCGCAAGCCTGTCATTTCATAGACCTGCGTTAAGTCCATGTAGTCGTCCTTGGCGGGTGGGCCCTGAAGGCTGTGGTGCCAGACCGCCATACGAAGTTTATAGTCGTGCCCAGCATCTCGAAGATGAAGATTGCTACGAGCAACAGCGCCTGCAGGGATAGCACCGGAATAGCCAAAGCAGTCGTTACCATGGGTGGAGTCGAAGGCCGCGATCACTATTCTACGCTCATCAAGCTCAAAAAGCTGGAATGGCCGATTCCGATCGATTGGGAGGGTAACGGGCGCACCGTCGTAGAATTTTTCTGCAAAATCCCAGTATGCCGCAAGCCGCTTGGAATAGAGTCCTTCATCGACGATCTGAAAAAGAGTTCTATCCTTCCATGACCACCGATAGCGACTGTCGGATTCGGTCAAAGCTCGATAGATATCGGACGGGTACTCGCTTTCAGCGACGCGCTTCATAGAGGCATAAGCCGTATTCCAGCAGACATCGTGATTTCCGGGGATAATAATCAGACGGCTTCGATCGCCATCCGGGAAACGCTTCGTCAATTCATCAAGAAACTTTCCGGCAACATCATATTGAGATGCAATGACGTCCTTCCATTTGGAGTCACCGAGACGCGCCCCTTGTATCAGATCGCCGCTCACAATTATCGCGTCTGGCTTCGGCACAACAGGCGTTTCGCCTGCATAGCGATCCTGATCAGCCAACAACGCGGCGATCAGTGAGTCATTATTGACGGGCTCTTCAGGAGAGCGATGCAGGTCGGAGAGATGAAGGATCGTGTACAAGCGCGCCCCTTCTGCACATTATGCTCTTGCCGCCTCGGCAGCAATATGTCCGGCAAGCGTTGTCACGAACGTTTTCAACCCTGTGAGCTCCGAGAGTTGCGCGTAATCGCCGGTAGTTGCCGAGGTACGGGGCGACGCCAGTACGCATGCAGACGTATAAAGCTGTTCCTGAACGAGACGCTGGCAGAGAATGTCGTATCGTTTCAGATAGGACGCACCCTGAAATTCCTTGAAGACGGGAAAATGCGGGGAACGATCGGCGACGGGACGACGCGATTCCGGGGCATCCTCGACCATCATCATCCAGCCTACGAATGGACGCGGCTGTTTGCCGAAAGCGTTTTCGCGGTAGGCGGTCCAGAGATCATGGGCCGTGCCGATTGCTTCTTCAGTCCGGTTGTTGAAGTTGTTGCCGAATGAGGGGCCGACCTGGCTCTTGAGCTCGATGGCGGCAACCAGCCTGTTTTCCTGAGTAACCAGCACATCCCACAATTTAGTGGGACGGAAGTATCCCGGAAGGGTGAGTGTGTTTTGGCGCGGGGATTGCACGCCGATCGGCGCTGGGGTCACAGTAGTCATACTAATGAAATCAATAATTTAACCTCGCGCGTGCGTAGACCGAGGGGTCAAAGTTCGATCAGCATTCACAATCAGAATCCGTAAGGCTTGTAACTGCCGAAAATGTGCTGCTCGAAATGCGCCATGCCGCGCTCGCCATCGGGGCCGATCATGACGCAGGGAAACTCGGTCGGCCCGAGTCGCTTGGTTTCCGGCAGACGGAGAAGACCCGTCTTGCCCCCGGCGGCGCTCGACGGATAGCGATCGGTTTCGATCACCGGACCGATCCCGCGATAGACACCCGCGCTTCCGCCGTCGTTCCAGCCGCCGTAATAGCCAAGCCCCTGCACATCGGCCGGGGTACCGGCAGCCTCGACGCGATAATCGCGCCAGCGGTCATTGACATCCCGGAGCGAGAACGTGCCGCCGATCACATTCCTAGTGCCCGGCGCATATTCGAGACGATGCCGCACGCCGGTCAGCTTGATCCGCTGCCCGTCGGGCATATCGATGCCGCCTTCAAAATCGAGCACCTTGCCGTCCTCGTCCTCATGTGTGTTGAAGAAGCCGGTGTATCCATCAAGCGCAAATGGCGACCAGATTCGAAAGCGGCGATGGTCGATCTCGTCTTCCTCACGCTTGCCGCCCCCATGCGGCGTTGCGGGTCCCATACCGGAACGTACACCCCATGAATGGTCGCGGATGGCCTGCCAATCCTGCGCCGCCACGGTCTCACCATCGCAAGTCACCGAGCCGGTGGCGCTGCAAATCTGTGTGTACCGGATCAGATCGTGGATCAGATGACCGTGCTTGCGAAACTGATACGGCGCCTCGACGAATGGTTGTGCGCGGGCCCTGAATCCAAGTGAAAACGAAAAATCGGCATGGCCGGGATCGAGCGAAATCTCGACCTCCTGCATAGGCACGCGGATATCGATGCGCAGCGGGCCGATTGCCAGTTCAGATGCGTTCGGACGCAACGCGCGCGAAGCGCGGAAGACGCGCTGCTCTCCCTTTCGAGCGACCGCTGCAAACCCATCCATCACGTTCATGTTCGGATGCAGTCGTATACCGCTGACGACATACCAATCATGAGCGAAGGCTGCACAAAAGTAGCCGTCATTGAAATGCACGTCGGACGTATACGGGATATGAAACGGTGTCGGATGCTGATGGAACGGATACTCGTCAAATGCCGTGATTCTCATTCCGCTCAACTCCTCGCCCAGTTAACTTCAAGATTCATCTCGATGAATAACAGTGTTACGGAGGCCGTCTGGTGTCAAGCACTGAGGCGGGCAAGAGCTCGGTCGATATGAAGTTTGAGCAAGGCCCGGGCATCGACATGAAAGGCCTTAGTCCGCTTGGTGTGATGCAACGTCAGCAATCCGAACAGCATGGCCAGATGCAGGCCGACCTCAACCTCGGCTTGGCGCCGACTGAGTTTACCAACCAGCCGCACAGCCTCGACGAACACGCTGACGACCGCGGCAAGCTGCGCGTTGAGCCGAGCATCCAGATCGCGCGTCAGGCCCTGCGGCTTCAACCCGTTGAACAAATAGAGCGCGAGTGACATATCACTTGGGCGCGCTTCGTAGAAATCGAAGTGCGCTGTCAGCGCCGAGCGGAATTTGTCTTTCGCCGAGACCGCGGCGTGCACTTCCGCATCGAGATGGACCTGATAGTCCTCCAGCGAACGCGACAGAAGTTCGGCGTAAATCTCCTCCTTGCCTTTGAAGTAAGGATAGATCGATCCGGTCGTGCAACGGGCTGCCTTGGCGATCAATCGAATCGAGGCGCCCTCAAGACCATTGCTCTCGAAGACCCTGCGGGCCGCCCGCAAAACGACCTCCCGGCGCTCGCGAAGCTGGACAGAATCCTTTGAGATCGCAGCCGCCCTTCCCATTATCCCTCCCCGCCAAACCTTTGGCGAACCTCCTATTGCGATTCGCAATAGCCGATCGCAGCCCGACTCGCCAGCCTCTTTGGCCGCCCGCTTGCTTCCAGGTGAGCGG
>JBARXT010000107.1:0-13307 GCA_049647485.1 Xanthobacteraceae bacterium | reverse complement strand
GCCAAGGCCTTCATCTTGGCGCGGCCGTTGAACTCGAACTCGCTCCACGGATCGGTGACCTTCGAGGCCCATTCCGGCGTACAGTGATCATCGATGATCTTCTTCTGCGCCGGTGACATCGCGTTATAGCTCTTGAGGTTCATGTTGTAGGTGAACACCGTGGTGTAGAGCGGCACGTCCATCGCATACTTGATGGCCTTCTCGATGCCGAACAGGAACATCGATCCCCACGGGAAGGTGATTTCATCGGCCACGCCGCGCTCGATGGCGTCGCGCGCTTCCGGCGCCGAGGCCTGCACGTTGGTGCCGCCGAACATCTTGACCATCTCACCGATGGTCGATTGCGCGGGGCGCACCTTCAGACCGTTGAGGTCTTCAGGCACCAGAACCTTCTTTTTCCCGAACAGCGCGCCGGGATCATGGATGAAGGCGAAGCACAGCTTGGTGTCCTTCATCTCGGTCGGTGCGTACTTGTGATACCATTCGTTGAGCGCCAGCGTGCCCTTCTTGCCGTCGCTGAACACGAACGGAAGCTGTCCCGCCGCCGCGATCGGGAAGCGCCCCGGCTGATACCCCGGATTGACGTAAGTGATATCGGCGATGCCATCGCGTGCCATGTCGTAATGGTCGAACGCCTTGCCGAGTTGTTGCGAGGGAAACACTGTCAGCTTGATGCTGCCGCCCGAGGCTTTCTCGATATCCTTCGCCCAGGCGATCGTCGCCGGCACCAGCGGATGGGCAGGAGGCACCCAAAGCGATACTTTCAGGTTGACGGTCTTGTCCTGTGCCGTCGCGGGCGTCATCGCGAGCCCCGCGCAACCGGCCATCAGCAGCGCCAGAAGTGCTTTCCTCATCGTCATCTCTCCCTCTGATGGAGGACCGGTTCTCCGGCCGCCCGCTTTATTTAACATGTTATCTAGCACGGCTCGCAATGCAAGCATGGTGTGCATCTTCCATGCCTTGCACGGCAAAGGCCATTGCAAGATCCTTGGCGGATATGGACTTTTCCGACACGTATGTATTCGCCGCTGCCCCACAGCCGAGAGATTTGATTATATGCTATAATCATCTGGCGTAAATGACTTTGCCGACGGGGCGCGGGGGAATCGCCGCTATGATAGGCGAGACACCCATTTCATGATCCGCTCGACTCGAACCGCCGGAGCAACTGATTGAACGTCCCCGCCATTCCGCCCGGATTCGTGCGAAATCCACGCAAGAGCCCGCTGACAGATCCCTGGGAGCCGATCTACTGGAAGCAAACCGAGGACGCGATCGTCATCGGTCTGCGGCTCGATACGCCGCACACCAACGCACGCGGATTGATCCATGGCGGATTGATCGCGGCGCTGGCCGACAAGGCGATGGGCCATAGCTGCGGCTATAAGCTCGGGCCGGCGTTCTCGCTGGTCACCGTCAATCTCTCGGTCGACTACATCGGCAGCGCCAAGATCGGACAATGGCTCGCTGTGGAAAGCGAGGTGCTTAAGAGCGGACGCACGATCTGCTTCGTGCAAAGCATCATTACCGCCGACGACGAACCGATCGCACGCGCCAATGCCACCTTCCGCGTCGTGCCGCGATCGCAGCGCGCACCGGCTTAGCGCTTGGCGAAATGCCAATCACAATCGTGCAGCACCAGATCGACGAAGGCACGGACCTTCGCTGATAAAAGCCGTGATGTCGGATAGACCAGATGAATTGGCAGCGGCGCGATCTCGTAGTCGGTCAGCACCGCCTTGAGGCGGCCGCTGGCAAGCCCTTCCGCTGCCTGATAGGCCAGCACGCGCGTCAGGCCGCCGCCCTGCTCGGCGTGATAGATCGCGGCATCGGCGCTGTTGGTGGTGAAGCGCGGCGCGCAGGCAACACGAACCTCGCGGCCATCCTCGACGAAGCGCCAGTCCGGCGCGGCGCTGAGCGCGCCGAAATGCACGGTGCGATACGCCGCGATTTCCAACGGATGGTGCGGCTCGCCATGCGCCGCCAGATAGTCCGGCGACGCCACCACCATTCGCCGCATGTCGCCGACCGCGCGCGCCACCAGACTAGAATCCGGCAGGTGACCGATGCGCACCGCGACGTCGATGCCCTCCTCCACCAGATTGACCATGCGGTCCGACAACCGGAGATCGCCGGCGACGTCAGGATAGCGCTTCAGGTAGGTCGACATCAGCGGTGTAACGTGGCGGCGGCCGAAGCCGAGCGGCGCCGACACCACGAGACGGCCGGTCGGCTGCGTCCGCTCCGCCTGCACCGCCCCTTCCGCTTCCTCAACATCGGCAAGGATACGCCGCGCGCGTTCGAGAAACCGCTCGCCCGCATCGGTCAACATCACCGAGCGGGTGGTCCGTTGCAGCAGCCGCGCGCCGACCCGTTCCTCCAGTGCGGCCACCATGCGGGTCACCGCGGACGCCGACAGCCCCAGCTTGCGTGCCGCCGGGGCGAACCCCTTGTGGTCGGCCACGGTGACGAAGGCCTGCATGGTCTCGATGCGATCCATGGCATTATTTCTGATATTGCAACAATGTCGTGTCAACGGCGCGAATTGCTTAAAGCAGGACCGAGAACCACATTCGGAGGATCAGATACACCGGACGCTGACCCGGAGACGACGATGTCCACGCCCCACCCTGCTCCCAGCGATGTTGCTTTCAGCCCCGCCGTCAAAGCGATCCAGAGCCTCAAGGGATCGCGCGAGGCTTATTCCGGTCCCGAGGCGGACGCCGGATGGCCCACCGAGATCGACGACAATCTCGCGGCGTTTCTCGCAGCGCAGACCAGTATCTTCTTCGCCACTGCCAGCGCCGACGGACAGCCGACGATCCAGCATCGCGGCGGACCGCCCGGCTTTCTTCATGTGCTCGACAAGACGACGATCGCCTTCGCCAACTTCGCCGGCAACCGGCAGTTCATCACCTTGGGCAACCTGTCGGAAAATCCGAAGGTGCACATCTTCGTACTGGATTACGTCAATCGCCAGCGCGTCAAGATCTGGGGCGAGGCCCGCGTCATCGACGACGATCCGGCGCTGCTGGAAGCCTTGATGCCGCGCGGCTACCGCGCGCGCCCCGAACAGGTGATCCTGATCAAGGTGACGGCGTGGAACACCAATTGCCGCCAGCACATCCCGCAGAAATTCGACGCCGCCGACGTCAAGGCCGCGCTGGAGTTGCGCGAGACGCGGATCGCCGAACTCGAAGCCGAAGTGGCGGCGCTGATGGGAACGCCGCTGCCCGCCGCGTAGGAGCAGTACATACCCACGTCATTGCCGGGCATAGCCGTTCGAAGAACGGCGTCGCTTCGCTCGCCTATGACCCGGCAATCCATCATTTTGTAAGATGGATGCCCGGATCAGGTCCGGGCATGACGACCCTCGGAATTCAGAAGTAGAGATATGTTAACCTGCGTTCGATGCCCCGCTACATGCGACGGATAACAGCGGTGGCCGTCGCGGTGGCGACGACCTTGCCGTTCTGCAACAGTTCGGCGGCCAACTGACAGACTTCCTTGCCACGCATCGTTACCCGACCGAGACCTTTCAGCGGGCCGGGTTTCGCCGGACGATGAAACTGGACGTTGAGACTGACGGTTGGCGCGAACTCGCCGGCGTCGAGTGTCGCCACCAGCGCCGGCCCCATGGTGTCGTCCAGCATGGCGGCGAGAAAGCCGCCCTGAATATTGCCGACAGGATTCAGAAATTCGGGCTTACCCTCGAAATCGACTTCGATGGTGCCGCGCTCCGGATCGATGGCGCCGAACGAGAGGCCCAGCGTTTGCGCGCAGGGCGGCGGTGGCAGCCGGCCGTCGACCATCCTCCAGAAGAACGAATCCTTGTCGGCCATCGCGTCACCCTTCACTGTTCGCGGCGCGCGTCACGCCACAGCCGCTTCCGGCGCACGCCAGACGTGATCCGGATAGTAGTGGCTCATCATCCGCTCGACATACGCGACGAGATTGGCGAACTGCTCGGTGCGATGGCGCAGCGTCGAGTTGAAGAACGGCGACAGCAATCCCGCCACCGCGCCGAACGCGGTCGCATCCATGCCGCACGGACGATCGCCCATCAGATAGGGCTTGTCCGCCAGCAACACCGAAAGCGCCGACAGCGACCGCATCGCGAGTTCGATCGTCTCCTGCGGCGTATGGCGGCCAAGGCCGTTGCGCCGGTAGTTCTCGACAACCTGCGCGCGGGCGCCCTGCCGGATATCGTTGCGCAGGTGCTCCGGGGCGGCGTCGAAGAAATGCGCCGGTCCCTTGGCGAAGTTCACCGGATCGACCCAGCGCACGCCGACCAGCGCCCAATAGACGTGGTGTTCGATCATCCGCTCGATCGCCCAGGCCTGCGCGCGCTGCGCGGTGTCGAGCCCCGCATCGAAATCGAAACCGTATTTACGCTCGATATGGGCGCGGATGAAGGTCGAATCCGCGATGACCTCGCTCGCGTCGTCGATATAGGGCATCTGCCCCTTGGGCGAGGAATCCGGCAAGGCGAACACCTTGCGGTAGGGCAGTCCCGCCATCTTCAGTTGCACCTCGGTCTTGGTGACGAAGGGGCTGATTTCCGGCAAGCCGAAACCTTCGCCAAAACCATAAAGAATGATCATCGCAAGCTCCTGTCTCTTGAAAACCTGCGCAACCCTAGCTACCCCCTGCTGCCAGCGTGCTGTCAGCATCAACCGTCAGGCTCGGAAGACACGATCATGAGACGCGCCGACCGGCTGTTCCAGATCATCCAGGTGCTGCGACGCGCCCGCAAGCCGCTGACCGCAGATACCATCGCCGCTGAACTGGAAACCTCGAAGCGTACCATCTATCGCGACATCGCCACCTTGATCGGGCAGCGCGTGCCGATCCGTGGCGAAGCCGGCATGGGTTATGTGCTGGAGCGCGGTTTCGACATGCCGCCGCTGATGCTCACCCCGGATGAGATCGAAGCCGCGGTGCTCGGCGCGCAATGGGTCGCGGGCCACGCCGACGCGGTGTTGGGCAAGGCCGCCGAGAACCTCATCGCCAAGATCGAGGCGACCGTGCCGGACACCTTGCGGCCATTCGTGCAGGAACCCGCCAGCCGCGCCCGGCGTGACGTCTACGCCGAACCCGACCGCATCGACATGACAAAAGTGCGCGCGCATATTCATGCCGGCAAGAAGATCGCACTGCGCTATCGCGACGAGCACGGCCGCGACAGCACGCGGGTGATCTGGCCGATCACCGTCGGTTATCTCGAAACCGTGCGGCTGCTCGCGGCATGGTGCGAGTTGCGCAAGGACTTTCGCAGTTTCCGCACCGACCGCGTCATCGATGCGACCTATCTCGACGAACGCTATGCCGAGCGCCGCGACGTGCTTCGCGCAAGATGGCGCGCCAGCCTCGACCAGATGATCCGCGACAAGACCCGACAGATGCGGGGGCACGAATGACCAACGTTGCGACCACAAGCCCTTGCCAGAGCTGCGGCGCGTGCTGTGCCTATTCGCGCAACTGGCCGCGTTTCACCATCGAGGACGATGCCGCGCTCGATCTTATTCCGGCGCAATTCGTCAACGAGCGATCGTCGGGGATGCGCTGCGAGGGCGAGCGCTGCACGGCGCTAATCGGTCGCGTCGGCGAGGCGACGTCGTGCGCGGTCTATGCGGTGCGTCCGGACGTGTGCCGGGTCTGCGTGCCGGGCGATGCGGAATGCGCCATGGCGCGGCAACGTTACGGCCTGCCGCTGTTACAAGCGAACTAAGGCTTGATGAGCTGAGATTGACGCGACGGCGTCATCCTGAGGTGCGAGCGAAGCGAGCCTCGAAGGGCGACGGCTTCGAATTCAGTTTAGATCCTACCGCGAGGCCGACAGTCAAACCGCTCAGGCCATCACCGCCTGCGGCTGCTGCTCGTCGTCCTCGATATCCTCAAGTGGCGCCAGCGCCGTCAGCGGCTTGGTCGACAGCGTCACCGGCTTGCGGCCGCCATGGGACGACTGCGCCGCGCGGGATGCCGGCGCGCTTCGCGATAAATCGTACAGCACCGAACCAACGCGACCGCCCAACTGGATCAGATCGCGTTCGGTGCAGCTTCCGGCGATGGCAATCGCCAGCGCGTGCAGATGGCTGCGGCGATAGCAGAACAACGCCAGCATCGCCCGCACGTCGGGTGACACGCTTTCCACCAGTTGCGGCAGACCGTTCTGGTTGGCGCGATACATTTGACCAAGCAGATCGTCCCGAACCGGACAAAAATCATTCTCGAACGCTTCGCGGCTGGACAACATGGCATATTCCTGGTCGGAGAAATCCCCCGATCATGAAAATGCTCTGTAAATTCCTAACGAGAGGTTAACCACACGCAATAACGGTTGCACGGTACCCTTGCGCATTCGCCGCGAATCGGAATCGCGGTTCCATCGGCGGATCAGATAGCCTTGGCCGTGATCCATTGCGCGATGGCCTGCCCGATCGCCGCACCGGAATCCTCCTGAATGAAATGCGACCCCGGCACCGTGACCTCGGTCTGGTTGCGCCAGGTCCGGCAAAACTCCCGCAACACGCCGATCAGAATCGCGCCGGGATCGGCATTGACGAACAGCTTTGGAACGTCGCTCGTCGCCAGCCATTGCGAATAGGCCGCGGCGATCGCCACCACGTCCGCAGGCTCGCCGGCGATGGGGATTTCGCGCGGCCACGTCAGCGTCGGCCAGCGATCCTCGCGCTGTACGAACGGCTTGCGATACTCGGCCATTTCCGCATCCGACAATTTGCGCAGCACCGAGCCCGGCAGTACGCGCTCGACGAACAGGTTACGGTCGAGAATCATCTGCTCGCCCTTGTCGGAGCGAAAGCCCTGAAACACCGGCACCGCCGACGGGCTCCATTCCTCCCATCCGGCAAGGGGGCGAACGATGGCTTCCATGTAAGCGATACCGCTCACGCGGTCACGATGACGGTTGGCCCAGTCGAAGCCGAGCGCCGAGCCCCAGTCGTGCACCACCAGTACCACCGGTTCGCTGTCGCCGATCACCGCGTCGATGAAGCCGTCGAGGAAATCCCGATGGGTGGTAAAGCGGTAAGTGTCGGGCTCAGGATTCGGCAACTTGTCGGAATCGCCCATGCCGATCAGGTCCGGCGCAATCAGGCGGCCGTGGCCTTCCAGTTCGGGGATGACGTCGCGCCACAGATAGGACGATGTCGGATTGCCGTGCAGGAACAGGATCGGCCGTCCCTCGCCGCGCGCGTGATAGGCCATGCGACGGCCGTGCACGTCGATAGCCTGTTTGACAAGCGGGGTCTCGGACATCTCATCTCCTTGTTGTTATTGATTGGCGGCGAGCCAGACGGCGAGAGCGAAACCGGTCAGGTGATGCAACGCCTGATCGATACCGATCAGCCACCAGAACCAGCGATGCGTCGGCGTGACATCAAACCGCGCCACGCAGAAACCCTTGGCGCGATCGACCGCCAGATGAATGGCGAAATCGACCGGACCGATAAACCAGAAGCGCGGCGCCACCGCCGCAACCAGCGCCGTGGTGAGAACGCCATGGATCAGACAGTGCGTCAGCAGCGGGAGCGCCCAGCCGGCCTTGGCGTCCTTGCCGGCCGCCATCCAGTGGTTTTGCAGCAGGAAATCCGCAATCACGTGCTTGACCGTCAGCGCCAGCATCCAGCCGACCAGCGGTCCGACCGTCACCGAGGTGCTCATGTCTGGTAACAACAAGCTGACGCCCTTCGCGATCGCGTTTTCAGGCAACGCACCTGCGCAGATTAGTGGCATTTGATCGATTGCCAAGTCCGAATGCGTTTTCAAACGCCATGGGTTGCTTCCTCCTGAATCCGCAGGATCGCCGCTGCGACATCTCCCGGCGAACCGTCACGCGACAGCGTTGCAATTTCGACGACGGCGCCGGATAGATCGGCAACCGGCAACGCGCCATCCAGCGTCGGTTTCACTATGCCGTCGATCAATGCATGCCAGTCGGCGAAGCCTTGCCGGTAGCCGTCGCCGCTGCCCTGTACCATCGCGGCCGTTCCGGCGATCGCTATAGCGACGGCCGGTTGTTTGGTCAGGCTACGGTCGATCATGTGGAGCCAGCGCTCGACCCATGCGCGTTCGGACGCGTAGCGCGCGGAAAACAGCCGCCAGCGCCGCAAGCCTGCTTCCAGCCGCAATCGCTGCCGCCCAAGCAAACTGCATCCGTTGAAGCGCATGGAGACCGGCACATGCAACCATCCGGCTCGCTCGCATCCTGCCAGTAACGGCCATCCGAACTTGCCGGGAAGTGCACCGAACAGATCTTCGAGCCGGAAACGATGACGTTCCGCCACAGTGTCCCCGGTTCGGGCCGTCGCAAGATGACGCTGCGCGATGCAGATGGGATCGTCGTAACACATCCGCCGCGCCATCTCGCGCGCGATCAGACCAAGTAACTCGGCATTGACGTCGCGCCGGCGCGCGAACCTGCGCAGGCGATGGACATAGAGTTGCGCGTAGCTCGGCCCTTGATAGGCGATCAACACCGCGATCGCGTCAGCCGCCTCGGACCGCAGCGCATCCGGCACGCCATCCGGCACCGTCGGCGGTTTGCAGTCGTCCACGCCGGTGAGGTCGGAGAGCAGAAAACGAAATGATTCCACGATGCTGTTCAACGCAGGCTCCGTTGCGTCATGCCGGGGTCGGCCGCGCCCCCGCACGGTCGTAAGTATAGTCGGCCAGCCGGTTCTCCAGCTTGCCGATGTTTTCGAACAGCCGTGCGCTGGCGAGCTTGAGGAAATAGAAGCCAAACTCCGGATTCTGCACGAACAATTCCTCGACCTGCGTATAGGTGACGCTCAACACCGCGCCCGGCTCGATGCATTCCAGCGTCTGCGTTCGCTCGTGGGTTGGCGACAGCATGCCGAGTTCGCCAACGAGCGCACCGACCGCCAGTTCAATCTCGGACTCGACCAGGCGATAGCGGCCCGAGACAATATAAAACATCTCCTCCGCCTGCTCGTCCTTGTAGAACAGCACCTCGCCCACCTTGCAACTGCGCTTGGTCATGAACGGCTTCAGCCAGTCCATTGACAGGTCGCTGTTGACCGACTTCTTCACATCGCGCACCAGTTGCAGCATTTCGTGCAGCCGGTAGACATTGAGCGGCAGCAGGATGCCATGCAGCACCAGCGTCGGATAATGATGGGTGGGAATGGCGATGGCGATCAGGATGACGTTGGTGAGAATCCCGAACACCCGCAACGGGATCATCGTCTTCATGGTATAGGTCGCGACCACGAAGATCGCCACGAACAGACTGCCGAACGTCTGCGCGAGATGGGACACGTCCATGGGAGCTAACCTGTTGCCAAAGTAAATGCTCTTGTGATGGATGACGTAGCTTGCACGGCGGATTGCGCCGGGCGATCACAACTCCGTCAACGATACGAACAATCTCACATCGCTTTGCCTATACGGCAACCACGGGAAGAAGAATATGCCCGAAGCAATCGACGATATTGCCAGCGAACCGGTCCTGAGCCTGGAAGGACATCGCGCCATTATCCGCTTGAACCGGCCCCGTTTGCTCAACCGTCTGCAACCCTCCGATCTGGCAACTCTGATGGCCTTGTTCGACCGTGTCGAGGCGGAGAGCCGGGTCCGCGTGCTGGTGCTCACCGGCACGGGGCGCGCCTTCTGCGCCGGCTTCGATCTCGGCACCGTCGCCGCACGCACCGCAAGCGCCCCCGATGAGCAAAGCGCCGGTTCGGCCTTCGAGGCAGTCGCCGACCGTCTTGAGGATCTGGGCGTGCCAACGATCTGCCGACTCAACGGCGGCGTCTATGGCGGCGCGACCGATCTGGCGCTGGCCTGCGACTTCCGTATCGGGGTTGAGACTTGCGAGATGTTCATGCCGGCGGCACGGCTCGGCCTGCACTATTATAAAAGCGGGATGTCGCGATACGTCTCCCGGCTTGGCGTCAACGCCGCCAAGAAACTGTTCCTCACCGCGCAAAAGATCGACGCCGCCGAAATGCTGGCAATCGGCTATCTCACCGCCATGGTGCCCGCCGCCGAACTGGATCGCGAGGTGGACGCGCTCGCCACAACACTGGCTGGCAATGCGCCCGTCGCAATGCGCGGGATGAAGCGGACCATCAACGAGATCGCTCACAGCAAGCTCGACGAGGCCGCCGCCGACCAGCGCCAGCGCGACAGCATGCGCGGCGACGAAATCAAGGAAGGCGTCGCCGCCTACAAGGAAAAGCGGCGGCCGAAATTTTGAAGATATCAGACCCTCTCCCGTTCGCACGGGAGAGGGTTTGATGCGAATGAAAGCGTTTCAGTCGAAAGCCGTGAGCGCAATCAACGCGCCGTAAAGCCGCCGTCAACTGGCAAGGCCACGCCGGTGACGAAGGATGCTTCATCGGATGCGAGCCAGAGCGCGGCGTAGGCGGCTTCCTCCGGCCGGCACAGCCGGCCCATCGGCACCGATGCCAGCAGACGCTTCTGATTTTCCTCCGCCTCGACGGGATCGCCCGAGCGCCCGGTGAACCCGATCTTCATTGGCGTATCGGCAAGTCCCGGACAAACGACATTGACGCGAACGCCATCGGCAGCAAAGCGTTGCGCCAGCGATTTGGTGAGGCCGACCACGGCAAACTTCGCCGCCGAATAAACCGGGCTGAACATCGAACCGACCAGTCCGGACACCGATGACGTAAAGATCAGCGATCCGCCACCGCGCTTGCGCATATGGCCGATCACTTCACCCGCCGCGAGCGCCGCCGAGGTGACGTTGAGGGTCATCGCCGCCTGATAGGCGTCGAGATCGAGATTCTCGATGCCGCCTGGTCCCGGAATGCCGGCATGCGCCCACATGATATCGATGCCGCCAAGCCGCGATGCCGCGTCGTTCACCGACCCGCGCATCTGTTCCGGTTGCGAGAGATCGGCCTGGATTGTCTCGATGGTGTGGCCTGCGATCTTGACGTCAGCCGCGAGTTTCGCCAGCGCATCGGCATTGACGTCGATCGCGACGACCTTGGCGCCCTCCTTGAGGAAAATTTCGACGCCGGCGCGCCCCATACCGGAAGCGGCGGCGGTAATGACGGCGAGCTTGTTTGCCAGACGCATGTTTTGTCTCTTTCCTTGCAGGCTTGATTACTGGGCGTAAGCGTCGGGGAAACGACCGGTGGTGCTGATCACCGTGGTGCGCGTTTCAAGATAAGAGTCGAGCGCCTCGATGCCGTTCTCGCGGCCCCAGCCGCTGCCCTTGAAACCGCCATAGGGCGTCGACCAGCGAATGAAGCGATAGGTGTTGACCCAGACCATACCGGCCTGAATACGGCTTGAGACACGATGGGCGCGGCCGACATCCTGCGTCCACAATCCCGCCGTCAATCCATAAGACGTATCGTTGGCCGCCGTGATCGCCTCCTCTTCGTCGTCGAACGGAATCAGCGCTGCGACTGGTCCGAAGATTTCTTCCCGCGCGATGCGCATATCGTTGCTGACATTGGCGAACACGGTCGGCTCGATGAAGTAGCCATCGCCGAGCGCACCGCCCGAAAGACGACGGCCGCCGGTCACCAGTTGCGCGCCATCGTTGCGGCCAATGTCGATGTAGCTCAGCGTCTTGTTGAGCTGCTCTTCATGGGCCTGCGGCCCCATATGCGTGGCCTCGTCGAGCGGAAGTCCGACACGCACTTTGCCCGCACGTCGCGAGAACTCCTCGACGACGCGATCGTAGACCGAACGCTGCACCAGAACGCGGGAGCCGAGCGCACAACTTTGCCCGCACAACGTCCATGCAGAATTGGTGGCGGCGTTGAGCGCCTGCTCGATATCGGCATCCGCGAAGATGATGTGCGGCGACTTTCCACCCAGTTCGAATGTAAACCGCTTCATGGTCTCGGAGCCCGCGCGGACGATTTCCTTTGCCGTCGTCCCTTCGCCGGTGAAGGCAATCTTGTCGACGCCGGGATGCTTGACCAGATATTCGCCGGCGCCGTCGCGGCCGTAGCCGGGAACGATGTTGACGACGCCCGGCGGGAAGCCCGCCTCCTCGAACAGCTTGCCAAGCTCGAGCGAGGTCACCGGCGTCTGTTCGGCCGGTTTGAGGACGACCGTGCACCCGGCGGCGAGCGCCGGGCCGAGCTTCCACGCCGCTGCCATCAGTGGCACGTTCCAGGGCGTGATCGCCGCGACGACGCCCACTGGTATGCGCGTGGTGAAGGCGTGCACGGAATCGTCGACGGGAATGGTGCGGCCGGAATGCTTGTCGGCCAGCGAGGCCCACCAGTGATAGCCGTTGCTGTGACCGGAGATGTCGGCCCGCGCCTCGCGAATGGCGCGCCCGGAATCCGTCGTCTCCAGCACCATGAGTTGCGGCGCCCTCTCCTTGTATAGGTCGGCGAACTTCCGCAGCAGCGCCGCGCGTTCGTGGCCGGGCATGCGGCCCCATGATCCCTTGAGCGCGTCGCGCGCGGCAGAGACGGCCCGATCGACGTCGATCAATCCGCCATAGGCGACAACCGCCCACGCGCGCCCTGTCGCGGGGTCGATGCTTTCCATCAGCCCACCGTCTTCGGGTTCGACCCACGCGCCGCCGATATACATCCGGTCATAGCGAGCCAATTGCTCCACCTGTCGTGCAGGTCGCATCACGTCACCTCATGAATGTCGAAAGATTCGTCGCGGACGAGCAGCCGGCGCGAACGGGATTCGCGCCGGCACAGCTCATGTTCTTCACTTCACCAGCGGACAGCCGCCGTCCTTCAGCGGACGGAACGCCCTGTCTCCGGGAATGGTCGAGAGCACTTTGTAATAGTCGTAAGGCTTTTTGGATTCTTCCGGTGTCTTCACCTGAACCAGCAGCATGTCATGGACCACGCGCCCGTCCTCGCGCAGTTGGGTCTTGCCGAACAGCGGATCGTCGAAGGCGCCCATGTCGCGGATCGCCTTGACCACGGCCTTGCCGTCCTTCGGCGAGCCGACCTTGGCAACCGCCTTGAGGTAGGTCATCGTCGCGGAATAGGCGCCGGCCTGATTCATCGACGGATAACGTCCGTTGTTGCGGGCGGCGAAGCGTTCCCCGAAGCTGCGGGTCTTCTCGTTGAGGTCCCAGTAGAACCCCGTCGTCAGTTGCAAACCCTGCGCGGTCTTCAGGCCGAGCGAGTGGATGTCGGAAATGAACAGCAACATGCCGGCCAGTTTCTGACCGCCCTGGATGATACCGAATTCGGACGCCTGCTTGATCGACTTGATGGTGTCGCCGCCGGCATTGGCCAGCGCGACGATTTCGGCACGCGACGCCTGAGCCTGCAACAGGAACGAGGCGAAGTCGTTAG
>JBARXT010000106.1:0-6752 GCA_049647485.1 Xanthobacteraceae bacterium | reverse complement strand
GCATCAACCTGATCGGCTCGTTCAACATGCTGCGGCTGGCGACCTCGGAGATGTCGAAGCTCGCGCCGCTTGATGGCGGCGAGCGCGGCGTCGTCGTCAACACCGCCTCGGTCGCGGCCTATGACGGCCAGATCGGGCAGGCGGCCTATTCCGCCTCGAAGGGCGGCATCGTCGGCATGACCTTGCCGATCGCGCGCGAATTGGCGCAGTTCGGCATCCGCGTGCTGACGATCGCGCCCGGCCTGTTCCTGACGCCGCTGCTCGGCGCGCTGCCGCAAGAGGCGCAGGACAGCCTCGCTGCGGCCATTCCATTCCCGCACCGGCTGGGCGTGCCCGACGAATACGCCTCGCTGGCGCTGCACATGATCGACAATCCGTACCTCAACGGCGAGGTCGTGCGGCTCGACGCTTCGTTGCGGATGGCGCCGAAGTGAGTGTTGGTGCGTCCAAGGCTCGCAGTTAACGCTAAGCCGCGCGACACTGTCGCGCGGCTTTGGCAGGATGACTTCGACAACGGCACCGCCTAAAGAAGGGGCTGAACTGAGAAACCACGCGACTAGACTGACTTTCAAAACATTTTCTGGGAGGAACGAATGAAGAAATTTACACTGTCCATGGCCGCTGCTGCGGCGATGGCGTTGCCGGGTCTGATCGCGCCGGCGCAGGCTCAAAGCAACGAAATCGTCATCGGCATTTCGGTCACCACCACGGGACCGGCCGCCGCGCTTGGCATTCCGGAGCGCAACGCGCTGGAATTCGTGCCGAAGGAGATCGGCGGCGTGCCGCTCAAGGTCATCGTGCTCGACGACGGCGGCGACCCGACCGCCGCGACCAACAACGCGCGCCGCTTCGTGACGGAATCCAAGGCCGATATCATCATGGGCTCGTCGACCACGCCGCCCAGCATAGCCATGTCGACGGTCGCCAACGAGGCCGCCGTGCCGCATTTCGGCCTGGCGCCGTTCCCGATCACGCCGGAGCGCGCCAAGTGGTCGGTGTCGATGCCGCAGCCGATTCCGATCATGGGCAAGGTGCTCTACGAGCACATGAAGAAGCACAATGTGAAGACCATCGGCTATATCGGTTACTCGGATTCCTATGGCGACCTGTGGTTCAACGATCTCAAGAACCAGGCAGTGCCGATGGGTATCAAGATCGTCGACGAGGAGCGCTTCGCGCGTCCGGATACGTCGGTGACCGGTCAGGCATTGAAGCTGATCGCCGCCAATCCCGACGCGATTTTGATCGGCGCTTCGGGCACTGCGGCCGCGCTGCCGCAATCGACGCTGCGTGATCGCGGTTACAAGGGGCTGATCTATCAGACCCATGGTGCCGCCAGCATGGACTTCATCCGCATCGCTGGCAAAGCCGCCGAGGGCGTGTTGATGGCGTCGGGTCCGGTGATGGATCCGGAAGGCCAGCCGGACAGCGCGCTGACCAAGAAGCCGGGCCTCGAACTCAACAAGGCCTATGAAGCCAAGCACGGCGCCAACAGTCGCAGCCAGTTCGCCGGCCATTCGTTCGACGCCTTCAAGGTGCTGGAGCGCGTGGTGCCGGTGGCGCTGAAGTCGGCCAAGCCTGGCACGCCGGAATTCCGCGACGCCATCCGCAAGGCCTTGCTGACCGAGCGCGATATCGCTGCGAGCCAGGGCGTCTATAACTTCACGGAGAAGGACCGCTTCGGCCTCGATGACCGTTCGCGCATCATTCTCACCGTCAAGGACGGCAAATACGTCCAGGTGAAGTAAGCACCGCGGACGCTTGGTGGCGATTGAGAATGGCCGGGCTTGCCGGCCATTCTTTTTGCGTGGTACTGAACCTACCTCTTCGTTTCCTTCATGATGACGCCCGGCAGCGTCAGATTGCCGGACGCCACTTTGTAGGTGCCGGTGACGCAGAGCAGCGGCTTCTCGCCTTTCTCATGCACTTGCAGCTTTGCCGCGACCGCGTCGAAATTGACGTTCTCCGCGCCCTTCACCGGCACGGTAATGCGTACCGTCTTTCCCTTCAGGATCGGGCTCATGCCGGGGCTGTCGAGTGCCAGCGGCAGGCCGGGCGCGGTGGCCGGCAGCACGTCTTGTCCCGGCGAGATGTCATTGACCTTGAGGCCGCCGGCGCAGGCCTTGTCGCTGCCGAGCACCACCCAATGCGAATGCCAGTTGGCGCCGTCGTTGGTGGGGTCGCCGTCGCCGTTCTCGTCGAACAGCGGCGTGTCGTCGAAGTCCGGATGCGCGGTGATGGCGAGCGCCAGAATGCCGGAGCCTTTGGCGAAGCCGACCGCCGATGGATCGAGCTTGGTCGGCCACACGTAGGCATCGACCTTCGAGCCCGCGAGCTTGCCGACCTTCTGCGGCTTCAGCGAGCCGGCCTCGCCGCTCACTTCCATCGCGAAAGTAGCGAGCCGGCCATCGGTCGAGGCGGTGGCGCGGGTGATGTCGAAGGCCGGCGGCACCTCGGCGTCCGGTTTGGCATGGATGTCGTGGGCGAAGGCTGCGGCGGACGCGAGGATCGCGCCTTGCAGCAAGGTGAATCCGAAGGCGAGGGGATGACGCATGACAACGGCTCCTGCTGGGTGCTTGATAGTATCGAGTCGCTACTATAGATTCCAGATATCGGACCGTGCGTCAATCAAAAGATAGCGAGTCGCTACTATGAAGATTTCGAAAGCGCTGGAAGCCGCCTATCTGGTCGGCCGACTGGAGCGGCTGGCGCGGAGCGGCGTCACCGTCGAAGGGCTCAATCCGGCGCAGTGGGAGGCGTTGCGTTATCTGGCACGCGCCAATCGCTTCTCGCGGACGCCGGCGGCGCTGGCCGATTATGTGGGATCGACCCGCGGCACCATCTCCCAGACATTGATCGCGCTGGAGCAGAAGGGGCTGGCGGCGCGCAACGCCAGCCAGCGCGACGGCCGCTCGGTCGAACTGGCGTTGACCCGGCGCGGCGAGGCTGTGCTGAAGCAGGACCCGCTGCTGCATCTGGCCCAAGACATCACGGCTGGTACGGATGACGATCCGGCGAAACTCGTGGCGACGCTTCAGGCGATCCTCGCGGCGACGATCGCGCGTAACGACGGCCGCGCGTTCGGCGTCTGCCATAGCTGTCGCCATTTTCGGCGCAACGCGCGACAGGGAGCATCACCGCATCATTGCGGATTGCTCGACGAGCCGTTGTCGGAGGCCGACAGCAAGGACATCTGCCAGGAGCAGGAAGCCGCGGCGTAACGATTAGTGCGAGGCTGTCGCTTCGTTTTGGAAGCCGAGATAGCTGGCGATGACGCGCTGATCAGCGGCGACAGCATTCGCTGGGCCGTCGAGGATGAAGCTGCCTAACTCCATCACATAGGCACGATCAGCGATCTGCAGTGCTGCTTTCGCGTTCTGCTCGACCAGCAACACCGAGACACCGGCGGCACGCAATTCGCCTACCGTCTTGAAAATGTCGGCGACGATCAGCGGCGCCAATCCGAGGCTCGGCTCGTCCAGCATCAGCAATCGCGGTTCGCCCATCAACGCGCGGCCCATCGCCAGCATCTGCTGTTCGCCGCCGGAAAGCGTACCGGCGAGTTGTTGCCGTCGTTCTTTCAGACGCGGAAACAACGCATAGACCCGCTCGAACGATTGCGCGGCGGCTTTGGCGTTGCGGAAGGCGCCGAGTTGCAGGTTGTCCTCGACGCTCATGGTGCCGAACAACTCGCGATGCTCCGGCACCAGCGAGAGCCCGGCCGCAACGCGATCCTCGATCTCGATTCCGGCGATGTCGATGCCGTCGAAGCGGATGCGGCCGTTCTGCGGCAGGATCCCCATGATGGCGTTGAGCAGCGTGGTTTTGCCCGCGCCGTTAGCGCCGACGATGGTGACGATCTCGTTGCGACCGACATCGAGCGACACCGAACGTACTGCCTCGACCTTGCCATAGGAGATCGACGCATCGGAGACCGAGAGCAGGGGCGCGGTCATGCGGCGGCTCCGAGATAGGCGCGGATCACATCGGGGTTGGTCTTGATCGCGTTGGGCGTGCCTTCGGCGATCTTGGTGCCGAAATCGAGCACTACGATGCGGTCGGCGAGGTCCATGACAAATCCCATATCGTGCTCCACCAGCAGGATCGACATGCCGCCGTCGCGCAGTTGCCGCAGCAGCGCGGCGAGTTGTTGCTTCTCCATGTGGCGCAGGCCCGCCGCGGGTTCGTCGAGCAGCAGCAGCAGCGGGTCGACGCACAACGCGCGTGCGATCTCGACGATCCGTTGCTGGCCGAGCGAGAGGCTGCCCGCCAGTTGATCGATCTGTTCGCTCAAGCCGACGCGGGCGATTTGCCGCGCCGCTTCCGCCAGCAATTTGGCTTCGTCGGCGCGATCGAGCCGCAGCATGCTGGCGAAAGTACCGGATCGGCCGCGCAGATGCGCGCCGAGCGCGACGTTTTCCAGCACCGTCATGTCCGGGATCAATTTGACGTGCTGGAAGGTGCGGGCGACGCCGAGTCGGGCGATCTGCTGCGGCGTCGTGCCGGCAACATCGGTGCCGCAGACCGTGATGCGCCCGGCGCTGGAATGGAGCACGCGGGTAATGAGGTTGAAGGTCGTGCTCTTGCCGGCGCCGTTCGGGCCGATCAGCGCGACGATCTCTTTCGGATTCACCGCGAAGCTGACATCGTTGACGGCGATTACGCCGCCGAACTGCTTGCGCGCGCCTTCGAGTTGTAGCAGCACCGGCGGTAGCTCGGTGGCGGGCCGCGTCGCCAATTGCAGCGAGGTGTCGATAGGGGGCGGGCGGCGCTTGAACGGCAGCAGGCCGGCCAGCCACGGCCAGACGCCGCCGGGTGCAAGATGCACCAGCGCCACCAGTACCAGCCCGAACACAATCAGTTCGAGTTGTCCCTGTCCGCCGAAGATCATCGGCAGGTAGCTTTGCAAAATCTCTTTCAGCACGATGACGATGACCGCGCCAAGCACACCACCCCAGATGTAGCCGGCGCCGCCGACCACGGCGATGAACAGATATTCGATGGAAGCGTGGACGCCGAACGGCGTCGGTGTCACCGCGCGCAGGAAATGCGCGTAGAGCCAGCCGGACAGGCCGGCGAGCACGGCGGCATAGATGAAGACCAGCAGCTTCGCCCGCACGGTGTTGACGCCGAAGGCTTCGGCGGCGATGTGGCCACGTCGCAGCGCGCGGACGCCGCGCCCTGTACGCGAGTCCAGCAGGTTGGTGGTGAGCACCGCCGACAGGATCACGGCAATCCAGATCACGTAGTAGATCGAGCCGGCATCGAGCATCCGCCACGAGCCGATCTCGAGCGGGGGGATCGCCGAGATGCCGTCATTGCGGCCGACGAACTCCAGCTTGCCGAACAGGTAATAGAGCCCGAGGCTCCAGGCCAACGTGCCGAGCGGTAGGTAATGGCCGGAGAGGCGCACCGTGATCAGGCCCAGCACCACGGCGGCGAGGCCGCTGACGATCAAGGCCAGCGGCAGCGTCAGCCACGGCGACACGCCGTACGCGGTGGAGAGCACCGCGGTGGTGTAGGCGCCGAAGCCGCAAAATGCGGCCTGTCCGAACGAGGTGAGGCCGCCGACGCCGGTGAGCAGGACCAGCCCCATCGCGACCAGCGCGGCGAGGCCGATGTTGTTCAGCAGCACGATCCAGAATGGCGGAATGTCGGGGACCAGCGGCAGCGCCGCCATCACCAGCGCGAAAAGAATGACCGGCCAACGTTGCGTCATGGTCATCACTCCTTCTCTTCCTCGACCTCGGGCGCCGCGAGCGAGCGCAGGACGAGGACCGGAATGATCAGCGTGAAGACGATAACCTCCTTGTAGTTGCTGGCGTAGAACGACGAGAACGCCTCGACGAGGCCAACCACGATGGCGGCGGCGGCGGTGATCGGATAGCTGATGAGACCGCCGATGATCGCGGCGACGAAGCCTTTCAAGCCAACGATGAAGCCGGTGTCGTAATAGAGCGTCGTGATCGGCACGATCAGGATGCCGGAGATCGCACCAATAACCGAGGCGAGCAGGAACGCCATCTGCCCGGAGAGGGAGGTGCGGATGCCGACCAGCCGCGCCCCTAACCGGTTCACCGCGGTCGCGCGCAACGCTTTGCCATAGAGAGTGAAGTCGAAGAACAGCCACAGCGCCACGATCAAGGCGATGGTAATGCCGTAGACCGCAAGGCTCTGGCCGGAGATCTGCAACTGGCCGATGGTGATCATCGCATTGGAAATGGCGGGACCGCGCAGGCCCTCGGCGCCGAAGAAGATCAGGCCGAAGCCTTCCAGCGCGAGATGCGCGCCGACGGAGGCGATCAGCAGCACCAGAACCGAGGTGTGAGCGATCGGCTGGAATGCGATGCGATAAAGGAATAGGCCGATGGCGGCGACGATCAGGAGCGACAGCGCGATGTTCACCGGAATGGCATTGTAACGTCCGGCCAATCCCCATGTCAGAGCGAGGACGACGACAGGGAAAACGATATCGACCGCGACGGCGCGCAGGATCGTCTTGACGCGAAACGCCTTGCGCGCGGCGAACAGGTCGAAGGCGAAGGCGACGAGCCCCATCACCACCGCGAGCATCGCCGTGCCCGGCGCCTGGCCGGTGGCCAGCGTGGCGTAGGTCAGGGCGCCGTACGCCACAAATTCGCCTTGCGGGATCAGGATGACGCGGGTGACTGCGAAGACCAGCACCATGGCCAGCCCCAGCAGCGCATAGACCGCGCCGTTGGTGATGCCGTCCTGAAGCAGGAACAGCAGAA
>JBARXT010000105.1:0-27686 GCA_049647485.1 Xanthobacteraceae bacterium | reverse complement strand
AGCAGGCGCCGATCCCTGGCATCGCCGCGATCGTCGCGGTGGCGTCGGGCAAGGGCGGGGTCGGCAAATCGACCACGGCGCTCAACCTGGCACTAGGTCTGCGCGATCTCGGCCTGCGGGTAGGGCTGATGGATGCCGACATCTATGGCCCTTCGGTGCCGCGGCTCACCGCCATTCATGACAAGCCGGTCGTGAACGAGCACAAGAAGATGATCCCGATCGAGCGCTTCGGCCTGTCGATCATGTCGATCGGCTTCCTGGTCGAGGAAGAGACCGCCATGATCTGGCGCGGTCCGATGGTGATGTCGGCGATCACCCAGATGCTGCGCGAGGTGGCGTGGGGCAAACTCGATGTTCTCGTCGTCGATATGCCGCCGGGCACCGGCGATGCCCAGTTGACGCTGGCGCAGAACGTGCCGCTCAAGGGCGCGGTGATCGTGTCGACACCACAGGATCTCGCTCTGATCGATGCCCGGCGCGGGCTCGCGATGTTCAAGAAGGTGAACGTGCCGGTGCTCGGCATCGTCGAGAATATGAGCTACTTCCAGTGCCCGGAATGCGGCACGCGGTCGGACATTTTCGGCCATGGCGGGGCGCGGCACGAGGCGGAGCGGCTTGGCGTGCCGTTCCTCGGCGAGGTGCCGCTGCATATGTCGATTCGGGCGACCTCTGATGCCGGCACCCCGGTGGTGGTGAGTGAGCCCGACGGCCCGCACGCGGCGATTTATCGCGCCATCGCCACGCAGGTGCGCGACCAGCTTAAAGACGTGCTGGCGATGGCGGCAGACTGAGGTTTCGGGCCGCTTGTCGCACCGCTGAAAGCGCATCAGACTTTCGTTGAATTTCCCCGACAACGGTTCGGGATGCGTTTCTGCCGTGATAGTTCCGTGTTAGACAGGCGCCAGAGCGCGCCCTCCGGTCGCCTTCGAATTGCCGCCGGATTCGCACCGGCGGTGGCAAAAAAGCGTAAGCGAAACGCAAGCAAGGAGAAGCTGAATGAAGCGTCGTGATTTTCTGAAAGTATCGGCTACGGGGGCCGCGGTTGCTGCGGTCGCATCGCCGGCCATCGCCCAGTCGTCGCCCGAACTCAAGTGGCGTATGACTTCGAGCTTCCCGAAATCGCTCGATACGATCTACGGCGCTGGCGAATACTTCGCCAAGCAGGTCGCGGAGATGACCGACAACAAATTCCAGATCCAGGTCTTCCAGGCCGGCGAAATCGTTCCGGGTCTGCAAGCCTTCGACGCCACGTCGAAGAACACCGTCGAGATGTCGCACACCGTTTCGTACTATTACGTCGGCAAGGATCCGACCTTCGCGATCTTCGCTTCGGTGCCGTTCGGCCTCAATACCCGTCAACAGAACTCGTGGCTCTATCAGGGCGGCGGTAACGAACTCGCCAACGAATTCTTCAAGAAGTTCGGCGTCTATGGCGTTCCTTGCGGCAACACCGGCACCCAGATGGGCGGCTGGTTCCGGAAGGAGATCAAGACGGTCGCCGATCTGTCCGGTCTCAAGATGCGTATCGGCGGCATTGCCGGTCAGGTTCTGCAAAAGGTCGGCGTGGTGCCGCAGCAGCTCGCGGGCGGCGACATCTATCCGTCGCTGGAAAAGGGCACCATCGACGCGGCCGAATGGGTCGGTCCGTATGACGACGAGAAGCTCGGCTTCCAGAAGGTCGCCAAGTACTACTACTATCCGGGCTGGTGGGAAGGTGGACCGACCGTCCACGCCTTCTGCAATCTGGAGAAGTGGAATTCGCTGCCGAAGAATTATCAGGCGGTGATCCAGAACGCGGCGGCCAACACCAATATGTGGATGACCGCGCGCTACGACATGCAGAACCCGGCTGCGCTGAAGCGGCTGGTGGCGAACGGTGCCCAGCTTCGCCCCTTCAGCACCGAGATCATGGAGGCCTGTCTCAAGGCCACCAACGAACTGTGGGCTGAGCTTTCCGGCAAGAACCCGGAATTCAAGAAGGCCATCGACGCCATGCAGACGTATCGCGGCGACGAGTATCTGTGGTGGCAGGTGGCTGAGTACACCTATGACAGCTTCATGATCCGGTCGCGTACGCGCCACTGATCGAGGCTTTTCTGACGATCCGGCCCGGCCATCCCAAGGATGGCCGGGCTTTTTGTTGCGCACCCGCTTCGATCGATGTGGATTTACCGCCGGGTTTGCGTCAATCTGACGCAACAGTCCCGGCAAGAGGACGATCGCAATCATACGATTCCATTTGGGAGGACTATTGATGAAGCGACGTGATTTTCTGAAGGTGACCGGCATCGCTGCGGCCGGCACGGCCGTAGCGGCCCCCGCCATCGCGCAATCCATGCCCGAGTTGAAGTGGCGCATGCCGACAAGCTGGCCGAAATCGCTCGACACGCTTTACGGCGGCGCCGAGATCATGGCCAAGGTCGTTGCGGAGGCAACCGATAATAGATTCCAGATCCAGTCGTTCGCTGGTGGCGAAATCGTCCCGGGCCTCCAGGTTCTCGACGCTGTTCAGAGCGGGACCTGCGAGATCGGTCACACCGCGTCCTACTATTACTTCGGCAAGGACCCGACATTTGCGATCGGGTCCAACGTGGCGTTCGGCCCCAACATGCGCATCAACCAGGCGTGGTACATGCTTGGCGGCGGCAGGGAGATACTGAATGAGTTCTACAAGAACTACAATTGCGTCTCGTTGCTGGCGGGCAATACCGGATGTCAGATGGGCGGCTGGTTCCGGAAGGAGATCAAGACTGTCGCGGACCTTCAGGGCCTGAAGATGCGGATCGGCGGCTTCGCCGGTCGTGTCGTGCAGAAACTCGGCGTGGTGCCGCAACAGATCGCCGGCGGCGATATCTATCCGGCGCTCGAGAAGGGCACCATCGACGCGGCGGAATGGGTCGGCCCCTACGACGACGAGAAGCTCGGCTTCTACAAAGTCGCGCCGCACTACTACTATCCCGGCTGGTGGGAAAGCGGGCCGATGCTGCTGGCCTTCGTCAATCTCGACAAGTGGAACGCCTTGCCGA
This sequence comes from Xanthobacteraceae bacterium, assembly GCA_049647485.1. GTDB lineage: Bacteria > Pseudomonadota > Alphaproteobacteria > Rhizobiales > Xanthobacteraceae > 62-47. The sequence goes on along the minus strand of JBARXT010000105.1, from coordinate 24,660 downwards.
AATCCTATCAGGCGATCCTCGAACACGCCGGCCACTATGCCAATAATTGGATGATGGCCAAGTACGACAAAGCCAATCCTTTGGCGCTCAAGAAGCTGCTCGCGAACGGCGCCAAACTGCATGCATTCTCACAGCCGATCATGGAAGCCTGTTTCAAGGCGGCGAAGGAATTGCACGCGGATGTGTCGAAGTCGAATGCCAACTTCAAGAAGGTGTACGACTCGATGACCGACTTTTCGAACAACAGCTATCAGTGGTTTCAGGTCGCGGAAGTCGCCAACGATTCCTTCCTTGCGCGCCATTCCAGCAGTTGATCCGCACTTCGTTCCCACAAGCAGAAAGCCCGGAGCGCAAGCTCCGGGCTTTTTCTTTAGCGTGAAACGCTACTGGATTTTCGGCGGTCCGAAATCGAGCGGAGGGATTTCGATCTGCGGCACTTCGATCTTCACGTTGTTCGGATCGATATTGGACGCCACCCCCTTGTAGTGCATCACCATCGAGGGGAAGAGGATCACCAGCAGGACCATGATGACCTGGATAACCACGAACGGCACGGCGCCCCAGTAAATCTGGCCCGTCGTCACCGGCTCCATCCGCTTGCCGGTGATGCGGTCGATATAGCTTTCCTTTGGTGCGACCGAGCGAAGATAGAACAACGCGAAGCCGAACGGCGGATGCATGAACGACGTCTGCATGTTGACGCCGAGGATGACACCAAACCAGATCAGGTCGATCCCAAGCTTCTCGGCCGCGGGGCCAAGCAGCGGAATGATGATGAAGGCCAGTTCGAAGAAATCGAGGAAGAAGGCCAGGAAGAATACGAGGACGTTGACGAAGATCAGGAAGCCGATCTGGCCGCCGGGCAGTGATGTCAGCAGGTGTTCGACCCAGACGTGGCCGTTGACGCCATAGAACGTCAGCGAAAAGACGCGCGCGCCGACCAGAATGAAAACGACGAAGGCCGACAGTTTCGCGGTCGCCTCTGCGGCCTGCCGGATCAGATCCCACGATAGCCGTCGCTTCATGGCGCCGAGCAGCAGGGCGCCGGTCGCGCCCATGGCGCCGCCCTCGGTCGGTGTTGCGACGCCGATGAAGATGGTGCCGAGCACGAGGAAGATCAGGAACAGCGGCGGAACCATGACGAACGTGGTTTGCCGCGCGATTCTGGACAGGAAGCGAAATCCAAACAGGCGATCCGTGACCCAGTCGACCACGGCGACGCCGAATGCGAACAATATCCCGAACATCATGCTGATGACGACGAAGTCGGCCCCGCGCGATTCCGAATGCCGCATCATGAACCAGGCGAAGACGACGCTGACGGCGGCGAGAACCGCGAGCGAGGTCAGGCCGCGGTTGCCGCTGTCCTCGCGGAATCCGATAGCATCGGCAGGCAGGCCGGGAGCAGCCTTCGGGAAGATCAATGCGATAAGGAGGATGTAGAGCGCATAAAGTCCCGTGAGCACCAGGCCCGGAATGAACGCGCCCTCGTACATGTCACCGACCGAACGGCCGAGCTGGTCAGCCATGACGATCAGCACCAGCGAGGGCGGGATGATTTGCGCCAGCGTTCCCGATGCCGCGATGACGCCGCTCGCGACGCGGCGATCGTAGCCGTAGCGCAGCATGATCGGCAGCGAGATCAGGCCCATGGAGATGACCGAAGCCGCGACCACGCCGGTGGTGGCGGCGAGGAGGGCGCCAACGAAGACCACCGCGAAGGCGAGGCCGCCGCGAACCGTGCCGAACAATTGGCCGACGGTGTCGAGCAGATCCTCGGCCATGCCGGATCGCTCCAGCACCAGCCCCATGAATGTGAAAAATGGAATGGCCAGCAGCGTGTCGTTATTCATCACGCCGTAGACGCGTTCAGGCAGCGCCTGCAGGAAGTTGGGCTGAAACTCACCCAATTCGATGCCGATAAAGGCGAAGATCAGGCCGACCGCGCCGAGCGAGAATGCCACCGGATATCCGAGCAGCAGAAATATCACCAGCGCCGCAAACATGATGGGCGCCATGTAGGCAATCAGAAAGGCTTCCATACGATCCCCCGAGCCGCGAAGGCTCCCCTCAGTCTTTCTTCATCGCGTCAACCAGATGGCTGACCTCGCTTTCGAGGCTGCTCGGCTGCGCTTCGTGGGGGTCTGGAATCACCCCTCGCATGATGGCGATCCGCTTGATGAGTTCGGATATCGCCTGAATGAGCAGGAGCGAGAATCCGATCATGATGAGTGATTTGGCGGGCCATTGCGGCAGGCCGCCGGCGTTTCCGGACTGCTCGTTGATGTCATAGGACCGGAGGAAAAACGGCACGCTGGTGATGATCATGACGATCGTCAGCGGCAGCAGGAAGAAGGCATGGCCGATGACATCGATGGTGTCGCGTACCTTCTTCGGCCAGAAACTGTTGATAATATCGATCCGGATATGCTCGTTGCTGAGCAGCGTCCATGGTGCGCACAACAGAAAGACGATGCTGAACAGCACCCACTGCAATTCCAGCCAGGCGTTCGATGATTCGTCGAACAGTTTGCGGACCGTTGCATTGACGCTTGAGACCATGACGGCAACCAGGATCAGCCACGATAACCGTTTGCCGATCCATGCGTTAAGCGCGTCGATCCCCTGACTGAGCTTCAGGAGCGATTGCACGGAAGTTCTCCCTCGATTTCAGCTTCTTCTGTCTCGTTGGCGTCTTGGCGCCGGGCACATTTTTATTCGAGCGGTCTGAAGCGGTTGCACCATTTCAGCGGGATGCGCTGCCGTCAATTGGAAGTTTGACGATGAGACGGGCAACCCACGGGACATCGGGCGATGTCCGGGAGAGGCATCGGCTGGGGTGGGTTTGTTGGTGTGCCGGCAGGCGTCGCCGCAGCCTGCGGGAGGGATTATCCGCCCGTTACGCTCATGTGGCGGCTGACGCTCGGGCGGTTGTGCCGGCGATCGATCACGAAGTCATGGCCCTTGGGCTTGAGGCCGATGGCGCGGTCGATCGCCTGGCTGAGCAACTCGTTCTCGGGCGAGGCCCGTAGCGGGCGGCGCAGGTCGGAAGCGTCCTCATGGCCCAGGCAAGTGTGGATCGTACCGGTGCAGGTCACCCGGACGCGATTGCAGGATTCGCAGAAGTTATGCGTCATCGGGGTGATGAAGCCGATCTTGCCGCCGGTTTCGCTGACCTGGACGTAGCGGGCCGGGCCGCCGGTGGAGTCGTCGAGATCGGTGAGGGTGTAGCGGGTCGCCAGCCGGCTGCGCAGCAGCGACAGCGGCAGGTATTGGTCGATGCGGCCGGTGCCGATATCGCCCATCGGCATCACCTCGATCAAGGTCAGGGTCATGCCTTTGCCGTGCGCCCATTCCATCAGCGCCGGAATCTCATCCTCGTTGACGTTCTTTAGCGCCACCGCGTTGATCTTCACGGCAAGGCCGGCGGCGCGCGCCGCCTCGATGCCGGCCAGCACCATGTCGATATCGCCCCAGCGGGTGATCGCCTTGAAGCGGGCCGGATCGAGCGTGTCGAGCGAGACGTTGATGCGGCGGACGCCGCAGTCGCGCAGTTCACTGGCGAAGCGGGCGAGCTGCGAGCCGTTGGTGGTCAGCGTCAACTCGTCGAGCGCACCGCTATCCAGATGGCGCGACAGCGAGCGGACTAGCGACATCACGTTGCGCCGGACCAGCGGCTCGCCGCCGGTCAGCCGCAACTTGCGCACGCCCTTTTCAATGAAGACCGAACACAGCCGGTCGAGTTCCTCGAGGGTGAGGAGGTCCGCCTTCGGCAGGAAGGTCATGTCCTCGGACATGCAGTAGAAGCAGCGCAGATCGCAGCGGTCGGTCACCGACACACGCAGATAGGTGATGGTCCGGCCGAAGGGGTCGGTCATCGTCCCGGGATGGTTGGCTAAAGGCCCTGACATCGCGCGTCACTCGGTTCAGGCATGAATCCCCCCAAGAATCCCCAAGGAATTCCCCGAAGGCTGTTTGCAGCCCTGCATTATTCTCATTCTAAATCTATGGGCGATCAGGCGGCTCCGCAATCCATCCCATTGTCGCGGTTGCGCGCCGCCCGTCAGCGTACCGGCCGGGCCGCTTAGCGGGCCGGCTGCTCCGGGGGCGCCGTCGTCTGCGGCGCCGGGAATGCCGAGCTGGCGGCGGGGGCAGGGGCTGCCGCCGCAGGTTTCGGGGCAGGCCGCTTTCGTGGCTTCCGCCGCGCCGGCCGCTTTGGAGGCTCGGCCTGAAGTTCGCCGATCACCGGATTCGGATCGAAGACGGTGGTGGGTTGTGAGGTGATGTAATCGCCCGGTCTGTGGGTCACCTGCACCGGCACGGTGAGCGGCTGATAGTTCGGCAGCGCGAAGGCAACGCTGAAGCTCTCGGCGTTATCGGGCACCGACAGCGAGCAGGGCGTCTTGCAGCTCGATCCGAGCGAACTGGTGGCGTCAGCCCTCTGCGGCACCGAATCGACCTGGACCGATACGGCTTTCGGAGCCGGTTTGAAGGAATCCATCGACAGCGACGAGCAGCCCGCCAAGCCGAAGCTGGCGACCGCGACAACGATCATACTGCGCATTATCCACCCGTTCTCTTGCGGCACCCAGCCACAGACCCCGCGTGAACAATAGGAGGGAGCGAAGCGCCGCGCAATAAGCGGTTACCGGCCGTCGAGTGAGATGAAAGACTATATAAACTGAAATTAGAACAGAGATTTATTTGAATGATCTAATCTTTCACAGAAATCTTGAGCAGGCTTTCGACGGCCTCAGGAAGCTCGCTCATGCGGTCGATCAGACGATCCGGCTTCAGGTCCGCGATCGGGACTTCGGTGTAGCCGAAGGATACCCCGATCACCGGAACGCCGGCGCGCCGCGCCACGCCGACATCGGTTCCCGCGTCGCCGACCATGATGGTGGAGGCGATGGCCCCACCGGCCTTCGCCACCGTCTGGCGCAGGATGATCGGGTCGGGCTTGGAGACGCCAAAAGTGTCCGCGCCGCAGATCGCGGCGAACCGTGGCGTGAGACCCAGCCGGTCCAACAGCCGCCGCGACAGCCACTCCAGCTTGTTGGTGCAGACCGCCAGCCGATAACCGCACCCGGCGAGGTCATCGAGCGCCGCTTCCAGCCCCTCGAAAGGGCGGGATTCGTCGGCGATGTGGTCGGCGTAGTAAGTGATGAAATCCTCGGTCAGCTTCGTCATTTCCTCCGGCGTGATCTGCCGGTTCTCGGCTTCAAGACCGCGCTCAAGCAGCCGCCGGGCGCCGGCGCCGATCAAATTACGTGCGGAATCAAGCGGTAGCGGCGACATCTTCTCACGAATGAGGATGTGGTTGAGAGCGCCAATCAGATCGGGTGCGGTATCGACCAGGGTGCCGTCGAGATCGAAGGCAATGACAGGAGAATTGCTCATTCCCGATCGCTAACCGGCCGGGCAAGCTGTTGCAAGGTGTTCAATCGACGGTTTCACGATGGACCGAGGATAGGTCTGTTCATGATCGGCCGCCGAGGCTAGATAAGGCCGCGAACAAGGTCGTGCGCCGGGCAAGTTCCCAGGGCAGGCCGTCTCGGGGTGGTGTTGCGGATGAATCTGGACGATCGGAAACGACAGGCCGCCGCGCGGGCCCTCGAGGCGGTTGATGACGGCATGAAGCTGGGGCTCGGCACCGGCTCGACCGCAAAGCACTTCGTCGACCTGTTGGGCGAGCGGGTTAGGGGCGGCCTCAAGGTGGTCGGCGTTCCAACCTCGGAAGCGACCCGTATCCAGGCAGAGCAATGCGGTGTCCCCCTGACGACGCTGGACGAGATCGATCACCTTGATCTGACGGTGGACGGCGCGGATGAGGTCGATCCCGCGCTCGACCTGATCAAGGGTGGCGGCGGCGCGCTGCTGCGGGAGAAGATCGTGGCGGCGGCGTCGGACCGGATGATCGTGATCGCCGACGACAGCAAGTGGGTTGAAAAGCTCGGCCGTTTTCCCTTGCCGGTGGAAGTCATTCCTTTTGGGCTGGCGGCCACGCGGCGCGGCATCGAGAAAGTCATGACCACCTGCGGCGTGGCGGGCGATCTGCGTATCCGGCAGACTGCCGCCGGCCATGCTTTCGTCACCGATGGCGGTCACTGGATTATCGATGCCCATCTCGGCGCCATACCGGATGCGCCGCGTCTGGCTGGATTGCTGGCATCGATTCCCGGTGTCGTCGAACATGGTTTGTTTATCGGCCTTGCCGGCACCGTGGTGCTGGCCGGAGCCAATGGAATTCGCGTCGTGGACCGGCGCTAACACCGATTAGGAACCTAGGAGTTCACATGAAATATCTTAGTCAGATGTTGGTCGCCGGCACTTTTGCAGTCGGGCTCGCGCTATCCGGCGTGGCCGCTCAGGCGCAGACCGCCGCGCCGGCGCCGAAGCAGGACCTCAAGCCGGTGTCGCCGGCCGCGATGGCCGCCGCCAAGGAATTGCTCGCGTTGAAGAATGCACAGGCGATGTACGCCAGCGCCATTCCGAACATCATTCAACGCACCAAGGCCAACCTGTTGCAGAACAACCTCAACTACCAGAAGGATCTGGATGAGGTCGCGCTCGTCATCGCCAAGGATCTCCGCGGCCGCGAATCCGAGGTCGCCGACCAGATGGCGAAGATCTACGGCAACTTTTTCACCGAGCAGGAACTGAAGGATCTGGTGACCTTCTACAAAACACCGCTCGGGAAGAAACTGCTGACGGAGGAGCCCCATGCCATCGCATCGAGCATGGGCTTCATGAACCAGTGGGCGCAGCAGACGGCCGAGAAGGTCGCCGAGGAATTCCGCGACCAGATGAAGAAGCGCAACAAGCCGATCATGTAGGCTGAACCGGGGGCGCGACCGTCATGGCGGATTTCGACGCGGATCTGTTTGTCATCGGCGGTGGCTCCGGCGGCGTGCGCGCCGCGCGGATCGCCGCCGGCCATGGCGCCCGCGTCACGATCGCCGAAGAATATCGGATGGGCGGCACCTGCGTCATCCGTGGCTGCGTGCCGAAGAAGCTGTTCGCCTACGCCTCGCATTTCAGCCACGACTTCGCCGACGCCGCCGGTTTCGGCTGGACCGTGCCGCCCGCGACCTTCGACTGGCGAACCCTGATCGCCAACAAGGACAAGGAGATCGCGCGGCTGGAAGCGGCCTACACGTCCAACGCCGAGAAGGTTGGCGCGCAGGTGATCAAGTCGCGCGCCGTGTTCGAGGACCCGCATACGCTGCTGCTCGACGATGGCAGGAAGGTCAGCGCGAAATACATCCTGATCGCCACCGGCGGCGCGCCGAACCACGGCAACGCCATTCCCGGCATCGAGCATGTGATTTCGTCGAATGAGGCGTTTCATCTGCCCGAACTGCCGAAGCGCATCCTGATTCAGGGCGGCGGCTATATCGCGCTGGAGTTCGCCTGCATCTTCGCCGGCCTCGGCTCCGACGTGACGGTGATCTATCGCGGCGACAACATTTTGCGCGGCTTCGACGACGACATCCGCGCCCATGTCCGCGCCGAGATGGAGAAGGACGGCATCACGGTGCTCACCGGCTGCACGGTGGACAAGATCGAAAAGCACGGCGACGAGTTCACATCGCATCTGTCGAACGGCTCGAGCATCGCCTCCGACAAGGTGATGTTCGCCATCGGTCGCCATCCCGCCGTCGCCAACCTCGGGCTGGAGAAGGCGGGCGTCGCCATCAACCCGAAGAACGGCGGCATCGCCGTCAATGAATTCTCGCAAAGCTCCGTGCCGCACATCTACGCGGTCGGCGACGTCACCCATCGCTTCAACCTGACACCGGTGGCGATCCGCGAAGGCCACGCCTTCGCCGATACCGTGTTCGGCAAGCGCGAGGTGAAGGTCGATCACGTCGACATTCCGACGGCGGTGTTCACGCAGCCGCAGGTCGGCACCGTCGGCCTGACGGAAGAGCAGGCGCGGGCGCAGTTCGCGACCGTCGATGTCTACAAGACCACGTTCCGCCCGTTGAAGGCGACGCTCTCGGGCAGCCAGTCGCGGGTGCTGATGAAACTGGTGGTGGACGGCGCGAGCGACCGCGTCCTCGGCTGCCACATCGTCGGACCGGAAGCGGCCGAACTCATTCAGGTGATCGCCATCGCCGTGAAGATGAAGGCCACCAAAGCCGACTTCGACGCCACCATGGCGCTGCATCCGACCTCGGCGGAAGAACTGGTGACGATGCGCACTCGCACCGCGCGTTACGTGCGCGAGGCGGCGGAGTAATTTTGATTCGCCATGGCCGGGACAAGCCCGGTCATGGCGGTGGAAATATTTACTCGATCACGCCAAGCCAATCGGCAGCGCTACGCCACAACGTGCCGCGATGTTCGCGGCGGAAGAAACCCATGTGGCCGATGCTTTTCACACCGGCGTCGTCCGGCGCAATGGAGATCACCTCCGGTGTCGTCGCGGTGAAGCCCGAGCACAACAATTCCACCGCCGGCCGTGGCGCCCAGGTGTCGTCGGTGAAGGCGAGGGCCCGCAGTGGTGCTTTGTAATTGGCGAAGTTCGGCAGCGCCGCGAGCGTCGCATCACCGAGCAGATAGCGCTCGTTCATCACCCAGCGTGTCCATTCGAGGAAGACGCCCTTGGGCAGATCCTGACCGAGCATCATGCGGCCCGGCAGATAGCCGGCAACCCGCGCCACCGGCACGCCGAGATAGTTCATGAACAGATAGACGCGATACCGTTCCGGCGTCGGCATCAGCTTCCAGTAGGCGGCCTGCGCCGATACGAACAGCGCACGCGTCACCTCCGTATTGTTTGGCAGCAGTCCCAGCGCCTGACCGCCGAACGAATGGCCGACATAGAGCAGCGGCAGGTTGCGGTAGCGCTCGCGCATCCACGTCACCGCGCCGGTCACGTCCTTCGCCGCCCAGTCCGTCATCGACGCATCGAAGCCGCGCAGCGACGGCGGGCGATTGCTCCCGGTGGGCGGTTTCGGCCGCGAGCCGCCGATGCCGCGATAGTCGTAAGTGAGAACGGCGCAGCCCTGGCGCGCAAGGTAGCGGGCGAATGCGTCGTAATAACCGCGCGGCACCGCGGTGGCCGAGTTGATCAGCACGGCATGATGCTTGGCCCCGCGCGGCAGATACAGCGTGGCGGCAAGCGCATAGCCGTCGGTGGCGAAAATCGAGATGTCGTCGGAATAGACGTCGTCCAGCACAGTCTCGGTCACGGTCGCATCTCGGTTCTTCAACGGGTCGGCATGCGGGGAATCCGCCCCGCGTCATCCATTCTATAGCAAACCCTTGTATTGCCACGACGATTTCAAACTGGCGGGGAGCCTCCCGGCTGTGTATAACCCGCCGGTCCGCCATCCGTGGAGGAGGGCGGCTTTTTCTTCAGGAGTAGACCATGTCCGAGCGGTGGACACCCGACAGTTGGCGCAACAAGCCGGTAGTGCAGATGCCGGCTTATCCCGATGCGAAGGCTTTGGCCGACGTCGAGGCGCAGCTTGCGACGTTTCCCCCGCTGGTTTTTGCCGGTGAGGCGCGCAGTCTGAAGAAGTCTCTGGCCCGAGTCGCAAAGGGTGAGGCTTTCCTGCTACAGGGCGGCGATTGCGCCGAGAGTTTCGCCGAGCATGGCGCCAATAATATCCGCGACTTCTTCCGCGTGCTGCTGCAAATGGCGGTGGTGCTGACCTATGCCGGCGCGCTGCCGGTGGTGAAGGTCGGCCGCATCGCCGGCCAATTCGCCAAGCCGCGCTCCTCGCCGATCGAGAAGATCGACGGTGTCGAGCTACCGAGCTATCGCGGCGACATCATCAACGACATCGCCTTCACCGCCGACGCCCGTACTCCGGACCCGCGGCGGCAGGTGATGGCGTACCGTCAATCGGCGGCGACGCTGAACCTGCTGCGCGCCTTCGCGACCGGCGGCTATGCCAATCTCGGTAGCGTGCACGAGTGGATGCTCGGCTTCGTCACCGGCTCGCAGCAGTCGCGGCGTTATCAGGAACTGGCCGACCGTATCTCCGACGCGCTGAATTTCATGCGCGCCTGCGGCCTCAATCTGGAAAGCCATCCGGAGCTGCGTTCGACCGAGATCTACACCAGCCACGAGGCGCTGCTGCTCGGCTACGAGCAGGCGTTCACGCGCGTCGATTCCACCACCGGCGACTGGTACGCGACCTCCGGCCACATGATCTGGATCGGCGACCGCACACGGCAACTCGATCACGCGCACATCGAATATTTCCGCGGCATCAAGAACCCGATCGGTTTGAAGTGTGGCCCGTCGCTGAAGCCGGACGAATTGTTGAAGCTGATCGACGTCCTTAATCCGGACAACGAGCCGGGCCGGCTGACGCTGATTTCGCGCTTCGGCGCGGACAAGGTCGCCGACGGATTGCCCGCGCTGGTGCGCGCGGTGAAGCGGGAAGGGCGTGTCGTGGTATGGTCGTGCGATCCGATGCACGGCAACACCATCACCTCGACCACTGGCTACAAGACGCGGCCGTTCGACCGCATCCTCTCCGAGGTGAAGGGCTTCTTCAACGTGCATGCGGCGGAAGGCACTTACGCCGGCGGCGTGCATCTGGAGATGACCGGGCAGGACGTCACCGAATGTCTCGGCGGCGCCCGCGCGATCACCGACGAGCATCTCAACGACCGCTATCACACGGTCTGCGATCCGCGGCTCAACGCCGAGCAGTCCATCGACATGGCGTTCCTGATCGCCGAACTGCTCAAGCAGGAGCGCGCCGGCAAGGCGCTGCCGTTACCGGCGGCCGCAGGAATGTGATGTGCTGAGGGCGTGGCGGGCGACGGTCAATTCGTGGCACGGATTGGCCTTCGCCATCCGCTCCGAACAGGCGATCCGCGAGGAACTGGCGGCACTGATCCTCTCGGTGCCGCTGGCATGGCTGATCGGCACCACGCTGGCGCGCCGGGTCGAGATGGTGGCGGTGATCCTGCTGCTGCTGGTCGTCGAACTGCTCAATACCGCAATCGAGAAACTGGCCGACCGGCTGACCACCGATCACGATCCGCAGATCGGCCGCGTCAAGGACATGGGCTCGGCAGCGGTCGGCGTCGCGCTGATCATTGCAGCAATGGTCTGGGTGTTGGCGCTGGCTGAATGCGTCGGGCTCCTGTGACAGGGCAGACGCGACGTCGATGCCGATTGCGAAAGACGACACCGCAAGGCTAGATGGGATCATGACCGCAACCGAATTCAAGATCACTCTGGCGCAACTCAATCCCACCGTTGGCGATATTGTCGGCAACGCCGCCAAGGCGCGCGCGGCGCGGGCGCGGGCGAAAGCTGCGGGCGCCGATCTCGTCGTGCTGCCGGAATTGTTCATCGCCGGCTATCCGCCGGAAGATCTGGTGCTGAAGCCGGCATTTCAGGCGGCGTGCCGCGCCGCGATTGAGGATCTCGCGCGCGAAAGCACGGACGGCCCGCCGATGCTGATCGGCTCGCCGTGGGCGGACAATGGCAAGCTCTACAATGCCTGCGCGCTACTGGCGGAAGGCCGCATTGCCGCGCTGCGCTACAAGGTCAACCTGCCGAACTACGGTGTGTTCGACGAGAAGCGCGTGTTCGCGCGCGGCCCTGTCGCGGGACCCGTAACAGTCGGCGGCGTGCGTATCGGCGTGCCGATCTGCGAGGATACCTGGCTCGAGGAATCGGCGGATTACGAGAACGTCGTCGAATGTCTTGCCGAGACCGGCGCGGAAATCTTGGTGGTGCCGAACGGATCGCCCTATGCCAAGGGCAAGATCGACATGCGGCTGTCGATTTCGGTGGCGCGCGGCACCGAAAGCGAACTGCCGCTGGTCTATCTCAACCAGGTCGGCGGACAGGACGAACTGGTGTTCGACGGTGCGTCGTTCGTGCTCAATGCCGACCGCTCGCTCGCCGCGCAGCTTCCGGCCTTCGTCGAAAACATCACGACGCTCACCTTCACCAAGGGCGCGGAAGGCTGGCGCTGTAGCGGCCCGATCGCGCCATTGCTTGAAGACGACGAAGCCGACTACGCCGCCTGCGTGCTGGGACTGCGCGACTATGTCGGCAAGAACGGTTTTCCCGGCGTGCTGATGGGCGTCTCCGGCGGCATCGACTCGGCGCTGTGCGCGGCGATCGCCGTGGATGCGTTAGGGGCGGGGCGCGTGCGCGGCGTGATGCTGCCGTTCAAGTACACCGCGCAGGTCTCGCTCGACGACGCGGCGAAACTCGCCAAGGCGCTCGGCATTCGCTACGAGGTGCTGCCGATAGCCGACGCCGTCAACGGTTTCGAGGCGATCCTTGCCGACACCTTCAAGGGCTTGCCGCGCGATATCACCGAGGAGAACTTGCAGGCGCGCACTCGCGGCACGCTGTTGATGGCGTTGTCCAACAAGCTAGGCGCGATGGTGGTGACCACCGGCAACAAGTCGGAGATGTCGGTCGGCTACGCCACGCTGTACGGCGATATGAACGGGGGCTTCAATCCGATCAAGGACATCTACAAGACCGAGGTGTTCCGGCTCTCGCGCCTGCGCAACACGTGGAAGCCGGACGGCGCGCTCGGGCCATCGGGCGAAGTGATTCCGAACAACATCATCGTGCGGCCGCCGACCGCCGAGTTGCGTGACAACCAGACCGATCAGGATTCGCTGCCGCCTTACGAGGTGCTCGACGCCATCCTCGAACGGCTGGTCGAGCGCGAGCAACCGCTGGCGGATATCGTTGCGAGCGGCTTCGAGCGCGACACCGTTGCGCGGATCGATCGCCTCCTGAATATCGCGGAGTACAAGCGGCGGCAGGCCGCGCCGGGCGTCAAGGTCACGCGCAAGAATTTCGGTCGCGACCGCCGCTATCCGATCACCAATCGCTTCCGCGATTCCGGCGCTCCGCTGCCGTCAGCCGACGCGACGCTGACCCCGCGCAGCGGCAAGGCTTCGACGGACGTGTTCGAAGGCTGAAGGTATTCACACAATTACTTTACTGTCATGGCCGGGCCTGTCCCGGCCATCCACGTTTTTGAACTTACATCGCTTCTAGAAGCGTCCTGCTTTTGATGGAATCACGTCCGTCATGCGCGGACTTGATCCGCGCATCCATCTTCTTAAAAAAATGATGGATTGCCGGGTCAAGCCCGGCAATGACGTTTCCGCCGAAACGGGACGCGCTCTAGGACATGATCAGCTTGAATTGAGGCGCGTGCCGTCATCCTGAGGTGCGAGCGAAGTGAGCCTCGACGGATCGCGGGCGTCGCTCTTCGAGGCTGTCGCTACGCGCCAGCACCTCAGGGTGACGACCTCAGATTCAGCCTCGGAAAATCATGCTCTAAGACGTAGATGGCCAGGACAAGCCCGGCCATGACGGGGAGGCGGGCATATGGATACTTGTCTCTACGGAGACGGCGACCACATCACCGCGTTTGCAGGAAGGTCGGCCCCACCGTCCGGATGCCGTTCTTGCCGGCTTCGGCGTTCGACGCAGCGGGAGCCGCTGCGGTGCCGTTCCCCGGCGCGCTGTTCGGCGCGGCGGCTGCGCCCTTCTTCTGCGGCGCCGGTTTTGGTTGGGACATCTTCTTGGCGCGATCCTCGGTGACGATGATATCGCCCTGTTGCAGCGATGCCTTGTCGTCGAGATGTTTCAACGCCTGCGACCAGGTTTCGCCGTTGGCCTTGCAGGTGCAGTTCGGATTGAACGACTGACGGTAATGGAAGGCGTTGGGCAGCGAGGTGTACGGCTGGCCCGAGATCGACACCGCCTGGTTCATGTCCTCGCCGGGATTGCGATAGGTGTAGAGATTGGCGTCCGCCGCCGGACACTGGTTCTTGCAGGTGCGCTCGTCATCGGCGAACCGGCTCTGTACCGTCGCGAACGAAATCGGGAAATAATAGCCGTCGCAGCTTCGCACGCAGACGGTGCGATAGGTGCCCGATGGTGCGCCGGGCGGCGGCGCGAGGGTCGGGTCGCCTTCGGGAGGAGGATTCTGGCCGCCACCGAACAGATTTTCGAAGAAGCCGCCGGGGCCACGCGCGGCGTTGGCGTATTGCGGTCCGCAGTTGTTCTGCGCCAGCGCGGCCAGCACCGAGCGGCGCTGACTTTCACGTTCGTGCCCGCCGCCGCCGCGCAATTGCTCGAGGCTGCTCATGATCTGGTCGAGGTTGGCGCGCATTTGCTGAATCTGGTTGTTGACCGGACCGCATTGCGCCGATTGCCCATTGAACAGCGAGAAGAAGCCGGAACTGTCGCAGCCCATGCGCTTGGCCTGGGCGGTGACCCGCTCCAGTTCGTGTTGCTGTCTGCCGGCGGCATCCTGATAGCGGCGGATCTGCTCGGCACGCGCCGGATCGCCACCGCCGCGATCAATGCTGACGAGTTGGGCTTCGAGACGCGCGCACATCGGATTGGCGGATGCGCCGGGTGGGGGCGGGTAGCTCTGTGCATCTGCTGACCCCCCGAACGTCGCGACGCTCGCAAGAATTGCACCGGTCAGCGCCCAGCGTGAGGTGGAAACGATCAGGGATTCCAGCATGATCCAGTCGATTGAGCCATTTTCGATCGAGGTGGGTATCGGTCGCCCGCGAATCGCCGAGCTTTACAGCCAGGCCCTTATAGCATCGTCAGGCCACGATGCAGGGCATCGCGGGCCGCGGCTGGTCCGGTTTAGCGATGACCTGAACCACTGTCACGTCGTTCCAAGGCGTGAGTGTGGCGTCGCGGCTACGATCCCATGACGAATTCGTGCGGTGGGGGCGAGCGTACGCCTTTAGCGATGGCAGGTGATCGCGATGAATTCGGCACCGCGGGAACCCCGACGGTGGCTGCCCGTCGAGGCCGGAATGGCGCCGGTGACCTCGTCGGGGTCGACGCGGCGGAACGCGGTCGCCTCGGTGAACTCGCGCGACTGGCAGTAGGCGCGGGCGGCATAAGCGCCGCATGTCTGGCCGTTGGCGAGGCATTCATCGATGCCGTAGCCGTCGGACTGGTTGGCGATGATGAAGACCCGGTTGTCGGCGAGAGCCGGCGCAGCAGCGGAGAGGGCCGCGAAAGCAGCCAAGAATCCAGTCAAGGCAACCAGAACGGAGGTCGATTTCATAGGGCACCGGAATGACAGCGTCTCGTCATCGGTACGCCCGAAAGGTTAAAAATGATTAACCTTGAGAAGTAGGCTCTAAAAATCTCGGAAATCGACCCGCAGTGGTCCGATTCTAACATTTGCATCCCGTCGTCGCAGGCGCTTTTGTAAATGTTAGAATCAAAGGACCACTAAGCAATTATAATTCCCTAGTGGAGTTTCGAATTTGACATTCGCTCGCCCGACTCGCTGCAATCGGGTAGCGACTGTCAAATCCGCTCCACTAGCAGGGACTTGACGCCATCCCCCGGTCTGGCACATGGTGCATCTATGTATAGCCTCCTCACCGATTGTGGCATTTGCCGCTCGATTATTAGCTAGCGTTTTCGCTGGCTGAGGCTGTCTATTCTCATCGATTCATGAGCGGACGCCCGGCCCGGGAGACCGTATGCCTATGGCTTCGTGCCACGGTTTCGTGCCGTTGTCTCGTGTCCTGGCTTCTCGTTTCTGGATTGATGACCGATGGAACTTCGCCTCTACAATACTCTGACGAAGGAGAAGCAGCCGTTTCGGCCGCTCGATCCGGCTCGCGTCCGCATGTATGTCTGCGGCCCGACGGTCTACGACTTCGCCCACATCGGTAACGCCCGTCCGGTGATCGTGTTCGACGTGCTGTTCCGCCTGCTGCGGCACGTCTACGGCGCCGACCACGTCACCTATGTCCGCAACATCACCGACGTCGACGACAAGATCAACGCGCGCGCCGCACGGGACTTTCCCGACTTGCCGTTGAACGAGGCGATCCGCAAGGTCACCGAGGAGACCGAGAAGCAGTTTCATGCCGACGTCGATGCGCTGGGCTGCCTGCGCCCGAGCATCGAACCGCGCGCCACCGAGCACATTCCCGAGATGCGCGCCATCATCGAGAAACTGATTGAAGGCGGTCACGCCTACGTCGAGCAGGACCACGTGCTGTTCGCTGTTGCTTCAATGAAGAACTACGGACGGCTGGCGCGGCGCTCCCTCGACGAAATGCTGGCCGGCGCGCGGGTCGATGTCGCGCCCTACAAGCGCGACGCCATGGACTTCGTGTTGTGGAAACCCTCGAAGCCGGGCGAGCCGTCATGGCCGTCGCCGGGCGGCATCGCCGTCGAAGGGCGGCCGGGCTGGCATCTCGAATGCTCGGCGATGGCGTGGAAGCATCTCGGCGAGCAGTTCGACATTCACGGCGGCGGCATCGATCTGGTGTTTCCGCATCACGAGAACGAACTGGCGCAGACCTGCTGCGCTTTCCATCACGACCGCATGGCCAATGTCTGGATGCACAACGGCTTCCTGCAGGTCGAAGGCGAGAAGATGTCGAAGTCGCTCGGCAACTTCGTCACCATCCGGGAGTTGCTGCAAACCGCACAGTTCGGTGGTCGGAAGTGGCCGGGTGCAGTCTTACGTCTCGCTATGCTAAGAACGCATTATCGGTCGCCAATCGACTGGACGGTAGGTTCGCTTCATGAAAGCGAAACAATTCTGCGTCGGCTGTGCGGAAAGATAAAGCAGTTTGAGTTCGCGCGACGCGGTATGACGACGAAAGAGCGTCAAATATCGCCGAGCCTTTCATCGGATATTGTCGGAACTCTATGCGATGATTTGAATACGCCTCTGGCACTCGCAAAGATCAATGATCTTTACGGGGATGATGCCTTTGATCAAGCTCTTCTTCTGCTCGGGATTGATGTGGTCTCATACGCGAGGTGGCTGCGAGCAGAAGAGCAAGAGCAGACTGCCGGTTACAAAATCAACGAACTTGTCGAGGCCCGCACCGCCGCGCGCGCGGCGAAAAACTGGGCGGAGTCCGACCGTATTCGCGACGAACTCGCCGCCATGGGTATCGTGCTCAAGGACGGCAAGGGTGCCGATGGCAAGCCGGTGACGACGTGGGAGGTGGCGCGATGAATGTCCATCCGTTTGTCGTCATTGCCGGGCATAGCCGTTCGAAGAACGGCGTCGCTTCGCTCGCCCATGACCCGGCAATCCATCCATCAAGACTGGCGATTTCGTTCTGGATGGATGCGCGAGTCAAGCCCGCGCATGACGTGGGAGTATGATGATGGGGCAGGCGATGACAAAACCTGCGTTGCGGCCGTTGCTTCCCGCCGATACGCCGGTGCTGGCCGCGATCTTTGTCGCAAGCATCGAGGAACTGGCCGAGGACGATTACAGCGAGGCGCAGCGCGCGGCCTGGGCCAGCCGCGCCGACGACGAGGAAGCGTTCGGCAAGAAACTCGCCGGGCAATTGACGCTGGTTGCGACTATCAACGGCGCGCCGGTCGGCTTCGCGTCGCTGAAGGGCGCGGATCACATCGACATGCTGTTCGTGCATCCGAGCGCGGCACGACAAGGCGTTGCCGCCATGCTGTGCGATGCCTTGGAAAAGCTCGCCGGCGCGCGCGGAGCGACGAAACTGACCGTTGATGCCAGCGACACCGCCGAGCCGCTGTTTCTCAAGCGCGGCTATGTCGCGCAGCAGCGCAACAGCATTTCCATTGATGGCGAATGGCTGGCGAACACCACGATGCAGAAAAACCTGGCCGCGAATCCCGCGCCAAATTCGGAATCCAATCCATGAGCCGCGAACGTATCTATCTGTTCGACACCACGCTGCGCGATGGCGCGCAAACCAACGGCGTCGATTTCTCGATCCATGACAAGCAATTGATCGCGGGGCTGCTCGACGAACTCGGAATCGACTATGTTGAAGGCGGCTATCCCGGCGCCAATCCCTCCGATACCGAATTCTTTTCCGAGAAGCCGAAGTTTCAGCATGCGCGTTTCACGGCATTCGGCATGACGCGACGGGCTGGGCGTTCCGTTTCCAACGATCCCGGCGTCGCGGCGCTGCTCGAAGCGCGCGCCGACGCGATCTGCTTCGTCGCGAAATCATCCGCGTATCAGGTGCGCGTCGCGCTGGAGACAACGAAAGAGGAAAATCTCGCTTCGATCCGTGATAGCGTGACGGCTGCGAAGAACGCCGGCCGCGAGGTGATGCTCGATTGCGAGCACTTCTTTGATGGTTACAAGGAAGATCCCGAGTTCGCGCTCGCCTGCGCCAAGGCCGCTTACGAGTCCGGCGCCCGCTGGGTGGTGCTGTGCGACACCAACGGCGGCACGATGCCGGACCGTATCGAGGCGGTGGTGCGCGAGGTGGTGAAGCATATTCCCGGCGATCATCTCGGCATCCACGCGCACAACGATACCGAGCAAGCCGTCGCCAATTCGCTGGCAGCAGTGCGCGGCGGGGCGCGGCAAATCCAGGGCACCTTGAACGGTCTCGGCGAACGTTGCGGCAACGCCAACCTCTGTTCGATCATCCCGACGCTGAAGTTGAAATCGCAATTTGCCGATGCCTTCGAAATCGGCGTCACCGACGAGAAGCTGGCGACGCTGACCCATGTCTCGCGTGCGCTCGACGAAATCCTCAATCGCATGCCCGATCGTCACGCGCCCTATGTCGGCGCCAGCGCCTTCGTCACCAAGACCGGCATCCATGCCTCGGCCATTCTCAAGGACCCGACGACCTACGAGCATGTCGTGCCGGAAACGGTGGGCAATCATCGTCAGGTCCTCGTGTCGGATCAGGCCGGCCGCTCCAACGTGATCGCAGAACTGGAAAAGGCCGGCATTCCGTTCGACAAGAACGATCCGAAACTCAATCGCCTGATCGATGAGATGAAGTCGCGCGAGGCAGCCGGCTATGCTTACGAGTCCGCCAACGCGTCGTTCGATCTGCTGGCGCGGCGTACGCTGGGCAAGGTGCCGGAGTATTTTCGCGTCGAGCAGTTCGACGTCAATGTCGAGCAGCGTTACAACGCCATGGGCCGCCGGGTCACGGTAGCGATGGCGGTGGTGAAGGTCGATGTCGGCGGCGAAACCACGATCTCGGCGGCGGAAGGCAACGGCCCTGTCAATGCGCTCGACGTGGCGCTGCGCAAGGATATCGGCAAATACCAGAAGTATATCGAAGGGCTGAAGCTCACGGACTATCGCGTGCGTATCCTCAATGGCGGCACGGAGGCGATCACGCGGGTGCTGATCGAAAGCGAGGACGAGCAGGGCGACCGCTGGACCACTATCGGCGTGTCGTCGAACGTGATCGATGCGTCGTTTCAGGCGCTGATGGATTCGGTGGTCTACAAGCTGGTGAAATCGAACGCACCGGTTTAACGGGGGCGGCAATGATCGATCACGTTTCGCTTGCGGTCAGCGATCTCGCGCGTGCCGTCGCGTTCTATGAACGCGTGTTTGCATCGCTTGGCCTTATGAAACTGGTGACGCGCGAGAGAATGGTGGGTTTCGGCAAGAGCTATCCGGAAGTCTGGATCAATCTGCGCGACGGCATGACGCGGTTGCCCACGGATAGCGGTGCGCATATCGCGTTGCGTGCCAGAACGACCGCCGAGATCGACGCTTTTCATGCGGCAGCGGTGGCCGCCGGCGCGATTTCCGAAAGCGCGCCTTCGCTGCGTCCGCACGACCGCGTGCGTTACTACGCGGCGTTCGTCGTCGATGCCGACGGCAATCGCATTGAGGCGGTGACGTTTCCGCAAGACTAACGTTCAAGACCAATGCGTATGCGTTCGGGGAGCGATGGGAGCAGTTCACATTACGCCGCGCTACCGCGCCGTCACTTCGCGTTCGAGCGCGCAATCGGGCGTCGGATCGTTCGCCAGCGCCGCCTGTACTTCATTTTGCGCCGCACCGAACTGTGCCTTGAAGTCGGCATTGGTATGAAGCTGAGCCACCACGGCAGCCGCCACCACCCGGCCGGCATTGACGTCGCTTTGCCAATGCACGCCGCAGATGATGCGATTCTGGCCGAACTGATAGCCGCGCTGAATAATCGCGTCGGCTTTGTCCGGCACCATTTCCGTGAGGATCAGCGCCCATGCCCAGCCGTAGGCCGAGTGCCCCGAGGGATAGGAACCGTCCTTGCGCAGCTTCTCCTCGTCTTTCGGATAGCAGGTGGTGTTGTCGTTGGCGGCAACGAACGGTCGTGTCCTGTTGTATTTGATCTTCGCCTTGTAGGTGGCAAGCCCGGCATCGACCAGCGTGCGCTTGAGCAGCATGTTGAGATGCGGTGTGGCCGTCGGCGAAATGGTGATGCCGATCGTACAGGCGAAGGCATCGACCGATTTTGGCGAGGTGTAGTCGGCGTCGCGCGCGGCGAGTTTCCAGCGCGCCGTTTCCCGGATCGCGATGGCCGCGCGCCGGGCGGCGTCGTCGCTCGCTTGCGCTTTCGATCCCGCTTCGGGTGGGGGAGGCAGCAGCGCAAGGCTGTCGATCAGCTTGTCACGCGGAATGTAGCCGGCCACCACGCCGGGTCGCAATTGCGGCAATTCATCGGGATTGGTGGAGGGGAGCGATTGGGCGCTTGCAAGAGAGGTGCATGCGATGGTCGCGCCAAGCACGAAACAGAGTTTCCAGTGCATCGTCGTGCGATGTGGCATCGTCGATCCTCCGCAATTTTCGCGCTATTATCCTTTGGCAACGTGATGCGCGTCCGTCGCGATCGGACTTGCCCCACGAGGCCATAGCCTCTCATCATGGGACAAGAGCGAGATGTGATGCAACAGCGAAGAGTTGGCCTGATTTCACCTGCCGGCGTCGCGTGAAGGTGCTTGTTGCCGACGCTTACAGCCGTCGCGCGACGCTCGGCGTGAGTTGCTTGTCCGCCTCGGGCACTTGAGCCGCGGCGGCGCGCAGCTTCGGCAGGATGTCCTCGACCCGTTCGGCCTTGAGAATCTCGACGGAAAGGGTGGGGCGTATGAAGGCCGTGGCGCGCATATGCGTCAGCAGATCCATCAGCGGCTCCCAGAAGCCGTCGATGTTGGCGAGCAGGATCGGCTTGCTGTGGCGGCCGAGCTGTTGCCACGTCAATTGCTCGACCAGTTCCTCCAGAGTCCCAATGCCGCCGGGCAGTGCGACGAACGCATCCGAGCGCTCGAACATCAGCCGTTTGCGCTCGTGCATGTCGTGGGTAACGATCATCTCCTGAGCGCCGGTCATCGCGTGTTCGCGCTTGACCAGAAAGTCCGGAATAATACCGGTGACATGGCCGCCGCTCTCCAGCATGGCCGAGGCGACAGCGCCCATCAGGCCTACAGAACCGCCGCCGTAAACCAGGCCGACGCCGTTTTCGGCGAGATCCTTCCCGAAAGCTTGTGCTGCTTCGACAAACTGGGGATTGGTACCGGGGCCTGAGCCGCAATAAACGCAGACGGTTTTAATATCAGTCATGCGGTTCATGTGGCATCGGCGGGTGACACGGTCAAGACGGGGCGGTTGCGGGTTCGCCACTTCGGAGGCAAACGCGGCTTCAAAACCGCGTCAGCCGTCAGGCAACCGTTTTCAACGGTAAAAGAATCCCTTCACCGAGGGTGCGATCGGCATTCAAACCCTCTATATGACACCCCGATTGGAATACTTTCGACGATCCGCGGCGGCGAAGGCCGCCGCCGTTCGCTTCAGGCAAATGGATGGCTTCGACCGAATTCTCACCCAATGCTGAGCCACCGCTGGTGGCGGATACGAGTGCGCGGGCGTCATTGACACGGACGCTGGTGAACCTGTGGCCGCATATCTGGCCGGGAGATCGCGCCGACCTGAAGCGGCGGGTGGTGTGGTCGCTGGTGCTGCTGCTCTTGGCCAAGCTCGCCACGCTGTCGGTACCATTCACGTTCAAATGGGCGATCGATGCCTTGACCGGCGCCGATACCGCGCCGGTGCAGCCGTCGAACTGGCTGCTGTGGCTGATCGCGTCGCCGCTGCTGATGACCGCGACCTATGGCGCGGGACGCATCCTGATGGCGCTGTTGACGCAGTGGCGCGACGGTATCTTCGCCAAGGTCGCGATGCACGCGGTGCGGCGGCTGGCCTATCTGACCTTTGTGCACATGCACGAACTGTCGCTGCGCTTCCATCTCGAGCGCCGTACCGGCGGGCTGACGCGGGTGCTGGAGCGCGGCCGGCTCGGCATCGAAGTCATCGTGCGCATGGTGATCCTGCAACTGGTGCCCACCATCGTCGAGGTGACGCTGCTGACGGCCGTGCTGCTGTGGCAGTTCGATTGGCGCTACGTGCTGGTGACGCTGATCACGGTCGTGATCTACATGTTGTTTACATATGTCGCGACCGAGTGGCGCATCGATATCCGCCGCCGCATGAACGATTCCGACACCGAAGCGAACACCAAGGCCATCGACTCGCTGCTCAACTACGAGACGGTGAAGTATTTCAGTGCCGAGGAACGTGAGGCCACGCGTTACGACCGCTCGATGGAGCGCTACGAGCACGCCAGCGTCAAGACCTACACCTCGCTCGCCGTGCTCAATATTGGCCAGAACGTCATCTTCACCATCGGCCTCACGGCGACGATGCTGATGTGCGCCATCGGCGTGCGTAACGGCACCAACACCGTCGGCGATTTCGTCATGGTCAACGCCATGATGATCCAATTGTACCAGCCGCTCAATTTCATGGGCATGGTCTATCGCGAGATCAAGCAGGCGGTGATCGACATCGAAAAGATGTTCGGCATGCTGGCGCGCAACCCCGAGGTGAAGGACGTGCCGGGCGCCAAGGCGCTGGTGGTCACCAGCGGGCGTGTTCAGTTCGACGACGTGCATTTCGCTTACGATCCGGAGCGGAAGATTCTGCAAGGGCTGAGCTTCGAGGTGCCGGCCGGCAAGACGGTCGCGATCGTCGGCCCTTCTGGCGCGGGCAAGTCGACCATCTCGCGGCTGTTGTTCCGGCTCTATGAAGTATCCGGCGGCCGCATCCTGATCGACGGGCAGGACATTCGCGAGGTGACGCAGCGTTCGCTCCGCGCCTCGATCGGCATGGTGCCGCAGGACACCGTGCTGTTCAACGACACCATCCGCTACAACATCCGCTACGGCCGCTGGGAAGCAACCGATAGCGAGGTGGAGGAGGCGGCACGGCTGGCGCAGATCGATACCGTCATCCGTCGCTCGCCACAGGGTTATGAAACCGAAGTCGGCGAGCGCGGCTTGAAACTGTCCGGCGGCGAAAAGCAACGCGTGGCGATCGCACGGACCATTCTCAAGGGACCGCCGATCCTGGTGTTGGACGAGGCGACCTCGGCGCTCGACAGCCATACCGAGCGAGAGATCCAGGACGCGCTGGAAGGCGTGTCGCGCGGCCGCACCTCGCTGGTGATCGCGCACCGCCTCTCAACCATCGTCGGTGCCGACGAGATTATCGTGCTGGATCGCGGCCGCATCATCGAGCGCGGAACTCACGCCGATCTGCTGGCTCAGGGTGGACTCTATGCCAGCATGTGGAACCGGCAGCGCGAGGCCGAGCAGGCGCGCGAGCGGCTGGCGCAGGTGGCCGACGAGGAGGTGGCGCCGAACCGACGACCACCTCGGGCCGACGATGATGATGACGATGTGGTTACAGCGGCTGCAGAATAGCGGCCGCGCGTGCTATGGTCCCTGAGCGAAACCGGATTCGAGAGAACTGATGTCGATTGCCCATTCCATCCGTGCGCAGATTCCACCGATCCATCCGGAGGGCTATCCCTTCATCGGCGGTTTCGCGCTGGCGAGCCTGATCCTGTTCTGGATATGGACGCCGCTCGGTTGGATCGGCACGCTGCTGACCGTCTGGTGCGCGCTGTTCTTCCGCGATCCGGTGCGGGTGACGCCGGTGCGGGAAGGGCTCGTGGTGTCGCCCGCCGACGGCCGTGTCTCGATGGTGGCGCCGGCGGTGCCGCCGGCCGAACTGGGTCTGGGCGACAGGCCGCTGCTGCGGGTGTCGATCTTCATGAGCGTGTTCAACTGCCACGTGAACCGCAGCCCGGTTGCCGGGCGCATCGACCGGATCGCCTATCGGCCGGGCAAGTTCATCAACGCCGAACTCGACAAGGCCAGCGAAGACAACGAGCGCAACGGGCTGGTGATTTCGACGCCGTCCGGCCGTATCGGTGTGGTGCAGATCGCGGGATTGGTGGCGCGGCGGATCGTATCGTTCGTCCGTGAGGGCCAACTTCTTGGAGCGGGCGAGCGCTTCGGCCTGATCCGCTTCGGCTCACGGCTCGACGTCTACCTGCCGGATGGAACCCGCGCGCTGGTCTCGGTCGGGCAGACCGCGGTGGCCGGCGAAACGGTGCTGGCCGACCTGTTGCCCAACACCGGCGACGCGACGTTCCGTACCCACTGAGCATTTCGCCAGCCGCTCCCGGTCAAGGACCAATTGACCGAAAGCGGCGTGAGAGGCGCATGGCGGAACCCGCGCGCGGTTGCTATATTGAAGCCATGCGAACACCAGACGATCCCGAATATCCCGAATTGCGTCGCCGGCGGTTCCGGCCGATCCCGGTGCGGATGCTGGTGCCCAATGTCATCACCCTGCTGGCGATCTGCGCCGGCCTCACGGCCATCCGCCTGGCGACGGAAGGGCGGATGGAACTGGCGGTGGCGGCGATCGTCTTCGCCGCGGTGCTCGACGGCGTCGATGGCCGCGTGGCGAGGCTGATCAAGGGGCAGTCGCGGTTCGGCGCCGAACTCGACAGTCTGGCCGATTTCGTCAATTTCGGCGTTGC
>JBARXT010000104.1:0-2544 GCA_049647485.1 Xanthobacteraceae bacterium | reverse complement strand
CCTTGAAGCTGTAGTTGGCTTCGAGACCGAACACCCAGTTCGGAGCAAACTGGGTATCGTAACCAACCTGCACACCGCCGAGGAACGTGCCGTCGCGGCTGCCTGCGAAGATGTTGTTGTCGTCGCCACGGAAGGCACCGCCGACGTGACCGCCCAGGTAAAACCCGGTCCAGTTGTAGATCGGGGCCGGAACGTAGGCCGGAGCCTTCGTGTAGGGACGCGGAGCCAAGTCGGCGGCAAGTGCTGGCGCGGTTGCGCCGAGGGCGATGAGCGCCACAGTACCAAGCAGAATCTTTTTCATTTTTCTCTCCAAGAGCAAACTGGCGGAGGTGGAAGCGCCGCCGTCAAGGCATCTCATAAACGCGTTTTGTGTAAAATGCTGTTACCGAGAGGTCACAGGTGACTGGTTCCTAACCTTTTGAGGAACCACAAATTTTTGTTACTTAATGGAACCTTAACGCACCCAGATGTCGCCACATTTGCAGGCTGGCCCGCCGCATTCTCGCCGCTCTTTGGAGCATACGGGTAGCAAGGCACCGCGGTGCACCAATTTGCGCATATCAGCGATCCGATCCGGTCGGATCGGGAAGCTCGAAAGACCATTATCGCGGTCTTCAGAATCGCCGAATTCACCTCGATCAAGCGAGTTCGGGAGATAGATTCAATCGATGGTTGTTGGCAAAAATCTCGAAACCGTCATGGCGGGCGATTGCGACCAGCGTAATTCCGGCAGCCGCAGCCATCCGCACGGCCAAAGCGGTGGGGGCGGATACCGAGACGATCATCGGCGCACCGATCACCGCGGTCTTCTGAACCATTTCAACCGATACGCGGCTGGTGAGCAGCACCATGCCGGAAGTGGCGTCGGTCCCGGTTCGCACCAGCGCGCCCGCCAGTTTGTCGAGCGCGTTGTGGCGTCCGACATCCTCGCGCAGCGCGACAATGCCATCGGAGGGCGTCCAGAACGCGGCCGCGTGGACCGCCCGCGTGGCGCTATTGATGGTCTGCAAGGGCGATAATGCCTTCATCGCCGTCATGATTTGGTCGGCAGTGAAAGAGCTTCCCGGCGCGACAATGGCCGCCGGACGCATGGCTTCCGCGATCGAATCGATCCCGCATAACCCGCATCCGGTGGGGCCAGCGATATGGCGGCGGCGATCGGCGAGGCGATTCGCCTCGGATTGGCGCAGCCACATCCTCAATTCCACGCCGTCATCCTGAGGAATCACCTCAAGGCTGTCGATGTCGGCAGGGCTGGCGATGATGCCTTCAGTGAGGCTGAAGCCGATGGCGAAATCCTCGAGATCTTGTGGGCTCGCCATCATCACGGCGTAGCTGCCGCCGTTGTAGGTTAGCGCTGTGGCCGTCTCTTCGGGAATCGCGCGATCCCCGGCCTGAACGCCGGTTTCCCGCCATATCTGGCGATGGACCATATGTACCGGGTCTTGCACGCGCGGCTCCGCTGGTTCTGACGTCGGAACACTACCGCCGTAAGGCGCAATTGCCCAGCCATCACAATTGGCTATCGCGCGGAATAGGGAGCGAAAGAGTGCCGCACAAAGCGGGGTGGTGCTGCCAGACAGGATTGAACTGTCGACCTCTTCATTACCAATGAAGTGCTCTACCACTGAGCTACGGCAGCAAACGCCACATCAGGGCCAGCCCATAAAGAGCTACGCCGAGGCGGCCGATCCTTGCCACAAGGCTCACCGAGGTGCAAGCATGGACGCCCGAAATCGACGCCATCGGGGAAAATTTGCGGTCAGCGGAGCGGTGCCGCCGATTTCAGCGCCATCAATTGCGGGCCGATCCGGTTCCCCATGGCTTCCGCAAGGGCCTGCAATGCCTTGAGCGGGCGGATCATCACCTCGAACTCGACCATCTCTCCGGCCGCGTTGAATTTGATGAGATCGATGCCTTTCAACTCGAATTTTCCGACATTGGCGGCGAACTCGAGCCCGGCATCGTGGCTTCCCGACGCGAATTCGCGCTCATAGCGGAAGTTCTCGAAGATCTGCACCACGGTGGTGAGGACGAGGAAGGTCGCGGGTTTGCCGGGAATGGGGCCGTGAACGGCGGGCGACCGGAATACGATATCTTCCGCCAGCAGCGACGACAGCAGCGCCTGATCCCCGTTCGCGACGAAACGATGCCAGTTGGCGATGGTTTGCCGGGGCAGATCAGCCAGGGAGGACGCAGCGGACATGTTTCGATGTCTCCAGACAGGTTTCCGGTCAAGCTCACAGTCGCTAAGATCAAACCCGGGTCAGCGATCGAATCGCCGTATCAAACCTCAGCTCACAGCCCAGCCATCGTCATGTCAGATAATTCGGACACCAGCAAATCCCGGTCCGGTGCGCAGGCGCAGGACCAGCGCCGGGACCGACTGAAACTGGCATTGCGCGAGAACCTCAAGCGGCGCAAGGCGCAGGCGCGCGGTCGCCATGACGCGGCGACGGATGACGACGCCGGTCCTTCTCGCGCTGATCAGGGGAATACGTAAGGCGGCTCATCAAATCGCCGCAAATGGAACTGCTTGTGCAA
>JBARXT010000103.1:0-12582 GCA_049647485.1 Xanthobacteraceae bacterium | reverse complement strand
CGTGCCGTTTCCTGGCGTATGGCGCGAGATATTCAACTCCGACTCGGCATTTTATGGTGGCAGCAACGTCGGAAACATCGGTGCCGTGCAAACGTCCGATACGCTCGTACCGGAATTGACGCTATCGATTCCACCGCTTGCCGCCATCTATCTCACACCTGAAAGTCACGCATGCGATTAAGCGCCGGCACTCATCATCCGCTTGGTGCGACATGGGACGGGCGCGGCACCAATTTCGCGCTGTTCTCCGCCAATGCCGCGAAAGTTGAACTATGCCTGTTTGATAATCAGGGGCGTCGCGAACTGGAACGCATTCCCCTCCCGGAACGCACCGAAGACGTTTGGCATGGATATCTTAACGATATTTCGCCTGGGCAGCTTTATGGCTATCGCGTCCACGGTCGCTATGATCCGGAGCACGGCTTTCGGTTCAATCCGCACAAGTTGTTGCGCGATCCCTATGCGCGGCGGCTTGCCGGCCGACTGGTATGGAGCGATGCACACTTCGCCTACCGCACCGGCAGCCCGCGTGAGGATCTGTCATTCGACCGTCGCGACAACGCGCGCGGCGTGCCCAAGGCCGTCGTTGTCGATGAAACCTTCAACTGGGGGCGCCGGGAAATTCGTCCGCATATCGGCTGGGAAGACACCATCATCTATGAAGCCCATGTCAAGGGGCTGACCCAGACGCGCGAGGATATCGCCCCGGGCCTGCGCGGCACATATCGTGGCCTCGCCGCACCGAGCATGATCGAGCACCTCAAACGGCTCGGCGTCACCGCGGTTGAATTGCTGCCCATTCATGGTTTTGTCGATGACCGGCGGCTGGTTGAAATAAAGCTCAGTAATTACTGGGGCTATAATTCACTGTCGTTCTTCGCTCCCGATGCGCGATATGGGGCGGACAATCCGCTCGATGCATTCCGCACCACCGTGGCGCGGCTCCACGATGCCGGCATCGAGGTGCTGCTCGACGTCGTCTATAACCACACCGCGGAAGGCAACCATCTCGGCCCGACGCTATCGTTTCGTGGCATCGACAACACTTCATACTATTGGCTGACACCGGATCATCCGCGTTTTTACGACGACTTCACGGGCACCGGCAATTCGCTCAACCTCACCCATCCGCGCGTCCTGCAAATGGTGATGGATTCGCTGCGTTACTGGGTCGAAGTCTGCCACGTCGATGGCTTCCGCTTCGATCTTGCAACCACGTTGGCACGTGGCGCCAACGGCTTCGATCGCAATATCGGCTTTCTCACAGCCGTGAGGCAGGACCCGATTCTGGCCTCGGTCAAACTGGTCGCCGAGCCATGGGACGTCGGTCTCGGCGGCTATCAAGTCGGTGCCTTCCCGTCACAATGGTCGGAGTGGAACGACAAGTATCGCAGCACGCTGCGCCGCTTCTGGTCGGGAGAGACAGGGCTTATCGGAGATGTCAGCAAACGTATGACCGGATCGTCCGATACTTTCTACCATGACGGACGCAAGACGCGCGCTGGTATCAATCATATCACGGTACACGATGGATTCACGTTGCAGGACCTGTTCAGTTATAACGAGAAGCACAACGAGGCGAACGGCGAAGACAATCGCGATGGCTCGAGCGACAACCACAGCATGAATTGCGGCCACGAAGGCTTAACAGATGACCCGGCGATCATGGAGATGCGCCGAAGGCTTCGCAGAAATCAGCTTGCCTGCCTGCTGTTGGCGCAGGGTGTACCGCTAATCCTCGCGGGTGACGAGGTCGCGAACTCGCAAAGCGGCAACAATAATGCCTATTGTCAGGACAATGAGATCGGCTGGATCAGTTGGGACGGTCTTGGACGTGACGGAGATGATCTGACCAGTTTCATCAGCCACCTCACCACGATCCGCCGCGATTTCGCGCAACTCCGTTCGCAGGACTGGGTCGACGGCCGGCGCGCCGACGGTAGTTATGGTGTGCTCTGGCTGACGCCGGCGGCCACCGAAATGACGGATGAGGACTGGAATTTTCCCGAGAGCCGATTTCTCGCTTATGTCCTCGGACCGGTCGAGCCTGGCTCCGCCTCGATCTTTGTCGTGCTCAACGCGGCACCGGATGACATTGCCTTTCATCTTCCGAAGCTGCCGGAATACAGCACATGGCGACAGCTCTTGAACACCGCTGAAGAAACACAAACCTCTGCACAACTTGCCTCTGGCAGCGAAACCAATGCCCCGACGCGTTCGGTGCTTGCCTTCGCAGGCTCGTCTTGAAAGGGCACCGTGCGATAACGCGCGCATAAAGCGCATAAAAAGGCCGCCCGGGATCGACGCTGGCCGGACGGCCTCGCGGATGTCGTGCCGAATCGAAGGTTCGGTTCCCTCCCCCGCGACCAGACCATATTTCCAGATATTGCTTACTGACAAGCTGTCGAACCGTCTTTTCACAGAAGAGACAGCACGTCAGGGGCGCTTCTCCAGCAGCAGGCGGCCACCCTGCTGGATCGCCATCTGAGCTGCTTCGGCAAAACGCTGCAACAGCCACGGCAGCGTGACCTCCAGCCGAATGTGGTCTTCGGCAATATCGACGAAGCCAGCGGCAGCCTGCCCCAGCGCGCGAACACGAAAGGCCATACGGTCGCCATCCCAGCGCTCTTCGTCGACGCTCAAGGCAGGAACCCGCGACGCCGCCTTCGTCAAGCCCGACTGCAATCGCCGACGCGCTTCCTCGCGACCCAAACGATGCGGAATCGAAACGATCAAGGGCGCGGACATGATGTCTCCTTTGCGTTACCCCGAAATCTGCAGCCTTATTGCTAGTGATAACCGCCGTCGGGTGAAAGCTGTTCCCGACGCGCGGAACCTAATGACGGCAAGACCGTTTCCTTATGACACACGGTTTTGACCGCGTCGGCTGAGGAGAGCTTCATGTCCATTGGTACCATCATTCTGATCATCCTGGTCATTGCGTTGTTAGGCGGCTTCAGCGGCATCGGCGGCGGCCCGTTTTACGGCACCGGCTACTACGGCGGTGGCGGCTTAGGGCTGATTATCGTCATTCTGCTGATTCTGCTTCTACTTGGAAAAATCTAGCTGAAGCTCCGGGGATCGCGATATACCAATGCCGCGATCCCCGGCACGGGGAGCTCAAAGCAACCCGTTGAACAGTCGAGTTGGATTCATCCCGCCAAGTCACGCCGTCGGCTTCGATTGAGCTTGCGGCGCCTGACCGAAAATCGCATAGAGCGTGGGCAAAACGAAAATCGTCAGCAATGTCGCGCTGACGAGCCCTCCGATCACCACCGTGGCGATGGGACGTTGGACCTCGGCTCCGGTGCCGGTCGCCAATGCCATCGGCACAAACCCGAACGAAGCCACGAGCGCCGTCATCGCTACGGGCCGCAAACGAACGATGGCTCCGGTGACAATGGCGTCCCGCCGCTCGTATCCCCGCTCAATCAATTGTTTGATGAATGTCAACATCACCAACCCGTTCAGCACAGCGATTCCGGACAGTGCGATAAAGCCGACCGCAGCCGATATCGAGAACGGGAGGCCGCGCATCCACAATGCAAAGACTCCTCCGGTCAGCGCAAGCGGCACGACACTGAATACCAGCAATGCGTCACGCAGCGTTCCCAGTGCGCTGACCAGCAAGAGAAGAATGACAACAAAGCAGATCGGCACCACGACCATCAGTCTCGCGCGCGCCTTGGTCAGATTCTCGAACTGCCCGCCCCATTCAAGCCAATAGCCCGATGGCAGTTTAACCTCCGCATCGATTCGCGCACGGATGTCACCGACGACGGAGGCAAGATCCCGATCGCGAACGTTAGCTGTCACCACAATTCGACGCTTTCCGTTTTCGCGACTGACCTGATTCGGCTGATCGCTAAAGCGGAATGTCGCCACCTCGCCAAGCGGAATGGTCGGTGCGATTGCCGCTGTTGACGGTAACGAGACAGGAATCCGATGCAGCGCCTCGGGATCGTTGCGAACGGCTTCGGGCAATTTGACGACGATCTCGAAATTGCGATCGCTCTCGAAGATCAGCCCGGCATTCCGCCCACCAATAGCTGTCCCGATCACATCCTGAACCGCCGCCAACGTCAAGCCTCGCCGGCCGATCGCCGCCTTGTCGGCATCAATCTCGAGAACCGAAAGGCCAGATACCTGTTCGACCTTGACGTCGCCGGCTCCTTTCACCCCGCGTACCAGCGCCGCGATCCGATCCGCCGTCCGCCGTAACGTGTCGATATCATCTCCGAACAGCTTGATCGCGATGTCACCCCGCACGCCGGCAATGAGTTCGTTGAAGCGCATTTCGATCGGCTGCGTGAATTCATACTGATTACCGGGCAGTTCTTCGACCACTGTTTCGATTTTCTGTAATAGCGTCGCCTTGTCGAGTTTCGGATCCGGCCATTGCGCCCGCGGCTTCAGAATGACGAATGTATCCGATGCATTCGGCGGCATCGGGTCGGATGCCACTTCGGCAGTACCCGTCTTGGAAAACACCCTCGCGACCTGAGGCAGCCCGCTAATCGCCCGCTCGACATCCAGTTGCATGGCCTGCGATTGCGCAAGACCTGTGCTGGGAATCCGCAGGGCGTGCATCGCGAGATTTCTTTCATCGAGCCGCGGAATGAAGTCCTGACCCAGTCGCAGGAAAAGGAGAACTGACAGTGCAATCAGAACTCCCGTGGTCGCCATCACCAGGACCGGACGCTTGAGCGTGGTTGTCAAGGCCGGCGCATAGATCATCTTCAGCCACCGGATCACGGCATTGTCGCTCTCGCGAATACGCCCGGTGAGAAGGATCACGATCATCGCCGGCACGAACGTCAGTGACAGCACAAACGCAAAGACCAACGCCAAAACCACCGTCAGTGCCATCGGTTCGAAAACTTTGCCTTCAATACCGGTGAACGACAGTAGCGGCACATAGACCAGAATGATAATCGCCTGCCCGTAGACGGTTGGCGCAATCATTTCACGCGCCGCCTCCTGAATCGTTTTCAGACGCTCCGCAAGTGGAAGCGTCTGCCCCGTCTCCGCTTGTCGTTCAGCAAGACGCCGCATGGCATTCTCGCATAGGATGATTGCGCCATCGACGATCAAACCGAAATCCAGCGCACCGAGACTCATCAGGTTGGCGCTGATGCCCCAGCGCAACATTCCGGCCGCGGTCAACAACATCGTGATGGGAATAACTAACGCGGCGATCAGTGCCGCGCGGATATTTCCGAGCATGAGAAATAGAATGGCAATGACCAGCAAGGCGCCCTCGCCCAGGTTGGTCGCGACCGTCACGATGGTGGCATCGACCAATTCGGTCCGATTGAGCAATGTCGTGATCTCGATGCCATCCGGAAGCAGGCCCCGGATCTGCTCGATCTTTGCGTCGACTGCCGCCGCAACGCTGCGGCTGTTGCTGCCAACCAGCATCAGCGCGGTGCCGATTACAACTTCCTCGCCGTTCATGCTGGCGCTGCCCGCGCGAATCTCACCCCCGACTTTCAATTCGGCGACATCGCGTACTCGTATCGGAATACTGCCGCGCGTACTGACAACGACATCACCGATTTCGTCGACATTCTCCAGCCGCCCTCCGGATCGGACGGCGATACCCTCTCCGTTGCGTTCGATGATACTGGCGCCGCGGCTGACATTGTTTGCCTCGATCGCTTTGACAGTATCGGCAAACGACAATCCAAACCCGATCAGCTTGTCGGGAGAAGGTTGCACATGAAACTGCTTCACCTCGCCGCCGATCGAATCCACTCCAGCAACACCGGTGACGCTTTTGATCTGGGGTCGAACGATCCAGTCCTGGACCGTTCTCAGATATGCGGCACGCTCGATCGGAGATTTCAGCGACCATCCCTCGGGCGTGATATAGGCATCGGCTTTCTTGCTCGCCCCGGTGAAGTCGATCGACCACATATAGACTTCGCCAAGGCCCGTTGAAATCGGTCCCATTTGTGGATTCACGCCAGGCGGCAGGTCAGGGCGCAATTCGAGCAGGCGCTCCATCACCTGCTGCCGCGCGAAATAGATATCGGTGGTGTCAGTGAAGATCGCAGTGACTTGCGAGAAGCCGTTGCGGGAGAGCGAGCGGGTGTGATCCAGGCCGGAAATTCCAGCGAGCGCCATTTCGATGCGCGCAGTTACCTGCTTTTCGATTTCCACCGGCGACAGCGCAAATGCGGTGGTATTGACCTGTACCTGCTTGTTGGTGATGTCCGGCACAGCGTCGATCGGCAATCGCAGAAGCGACCACCAGCCAAACGCAACCGCGATCAGCGTAAGAACGACGACGACCCATCGATACCGGATGGAGAGCGCGACGAGAGAATCGATCATGAGCGCGCCTCAGTGCTGGTGCTCGACCGCGGACTTGCCGAGATCGGCCTTGAGAACGAAGGTATTCGCGGTAGCGATATGCTCGCCAGCAGCAAGACCCGCCGTAATTTCCACGCGCGCGCCATCGCGCCGTCCAGGCGACACTGACCGCGCCGCAAATCCCTCCGGCGTCCGAACGAAAACCGACGGCTCACCCTCCAGGGTCTGAAGCGCGGATGCGGGGATGACGACGGGTGCTTCCGACTGCTCGAATGGAATCCGGGCCGTGATGAAACCTCCAGGACGCCATTTGCCCTCGGGATTATCGATCGACACCACGACGCGGGCGGCACGCGTATCCTTTTGGAGTAACGGACTGATGGAAATCACCGTGGCCGCCGAAGAATCGCCGCGGGTTTCGGCGGCTATGACGATTTGTTGTCCGACGTTAATTTCTGGCAGGTCGGATGGCAGAACCGCGAGATCGCCCCACACCACGCGATGATCGACAATGACGAACAGTTCGCTTTCCTGGCCTTCGCGACCAACCAGCGCTCCGACATCGACACGCCGCTCCGCGACACGACCTGCAATCGGTGCGCGCAACTCCTGCTGGCGCAACATCTCGCCGGGTTGGCGCGGCAGCGCCTCGATCTGTTCGGCTGTCAGGCCCAGGGCGAACAGCTTTTGCCGCGTGGCTTCGAACTTGACGCGCGCATCCTCATAAGTGACTTCGGCGCGCAGATATTCGTTCTCACTAACAATCTTTCCTTCGAACAAGGTTCTGGAACGATTGAACAGCTTCTTCTGCAACTCGAACAACAATCGCGCGCCGAGGTAATCGCTTTTCGCATCGGCCACTTCGCGGCTTTCGATGACGGCGATCACCTCGCCTGCCTCGACAGGATCACCGACGCGCTTGCGCAGTTCCGCGACCGTTCCCAGCAGCCGCACTGCGACGCGCGCAGTACGATCTCCGCTCGGGATGATGGAGCCCGGCGCGGTGATGTGCTTGCCGATCATGCCGCCGGCAACCGGAGCAACCGCGAAACGGCCTGCTTCGATCTGACGATCGCTCAGCTTGATCTCTTGCGCGTGGTCGTCAGATGGCTCGTCCGCCGTTGCTATGGTCGCGGGAATAGCGACAAGCCACAACGCGGCCGCCAATAGCTTCAATCTGATCATTGTCATGATTCCGGAACGGGCGTCGTATGCCCGTCAGTGCGTCACGCCACTGAAACGCGCGCGACAACCGTCGCGCGGCATCAAGTGGCAGCGGAATATGCATGCGCCTCAAAGGGCCGCATGACGATCAGACGCGAGGGGGTTTGAATAATGCGAGACCTGCGAGCGAGGTCAGCACCTGGGCTTCGCCATATTGGGGAGCGCTTGGGATAGCCTCCACGGTCCGAGCCATGAGCGACCCAGACGCGGCGGTGACATGGGAAAGACAATGACCGCTATGGCAAACTGGCGACGATGGAGATTTCTCTGGCGACGTACCATGAGGGACATCGGCGGCCGCCACGATCGTTGCTTCTCCGCCGCTCGCGAAAGCATGGTCACACCCGGCGCAATGCATTAGCGAGAACAGCATGCCGACAGCCAGTAGCAGGACCAGCGGCAGGCGGCAAAGCCGTCTGCTCCACCTCGGTCCCATCATGGTGTCTATGTCGGCCATCTCGGACCAGATAGGCCTGACCTCAAGGCATTTTCAAGTCCGCTGCCACCGCAAATAGCGCTTGATGAATGTCCATATATAGACTATATCCATACTCAGAAGGAATAGTGATGCAGTCTGAGCGTGCGCCATATCCGAACCGGATTGTCGAAGGACCCTACCAGGTCGAGGTCTCACGATTTACGCCGGATAACCGGCGGCGTCTCAGCGCCCCGGCGCTACGAACATTCCTAGCCATCACCGACCTATGGGGGCTAACCGAGGAGCAGCGCCGGCTGATACTCGGCTACCCGTCGCGGTCGACCTATCACAACTGGTGCAAACAGGCGCGCGAGCATGGCGCATTCACGCTCGATGTCGACGTGTTGTTGCGGATTTCGATGCTGTTCGGCATCCACCAGGCACTCGGCATTCTTTTCACGGAGGAGCGGCTCGGCATCGACTGGCTGCGAACGCCGCACCACGCCACGGTGTTCGGCGGGCGTCCGCCCCTCGCTCTCGCAACTTGTGGCACACAAGACGGCCTGCTCACCGTACGGCGCTTTCTCGACGGCGCGCGCGGCGGCGTTTACATGCAGCCGAATGCGATCGACGAGGCATTCACGCCCTATGACGAGTCGGAGATCGTATTTCGGTGACCGATAACTACGTCGCCGCCCCGCGGCCGGCCTATCGTCTGATCCCGTCGCAGTTTCCACCCATCGGGCTATTCGACACAGTCGCAACCGCAGCCGACCTCACCGCGGTCATGGACCTTGTCGGCTGGACCAATGATCGCCTGGTGGTGGAGAGAATCAACCGGCTGCCACAAAGCGAATGGGTCTACGGCTCGCCAAATGCCAGCATCGTCATGGCGGCATTTCTTCATGTCGCGCCCGGCGGCATGCGATTCAACGGACCCGATCTCGGCGCCTGGTATGCCGCCAGCGATATTCGCACGGCGGCTGTGGAAGTCGGCCATCACCTGCGCCGCGAAGCCGTCGCACGGGGCGTCACCACCATGCAACGACGCTACCGCGCCTACACCGCGAGCCTGCTAGGTGACTATCTCGACATTCGGGGCCAGAAAGTCGCGCGGCGCGATGTCTATGCAAGCGACAGCTATGCGGTGTCGCAGGTCGTGGGCGAACAGGTGCGGGCTTCGGGCGGCGCGGGATTGGTCTACGATAGCCTACGTCGCGTGAACGGCATCAACGTCGTCGCGCACCGGCCGCGCAACATCACCGATGTCCTGCAGACCGATCATTATGAGATCACGGTGCAGGCCCGCTTTCGCGCCATCGACGTCCACAAGCTCTCGGCGTAATGAGGCCTAAACCTCTAAGCCGCGTATTCCGGCCGCTTCGGCGTGAACACATCAAGACTTAGGACCGGCTCACACCTGCCAGCCGAACGCCTACATTCTTGCCGGGCGAATCCGATTTTAGGTCAGAGACAAAGTGCAGGATCTCTGGCCGGGCGGACTACTGGTCATTTCGTCGAATGTGGCCAGTCAGCAACGCGCGCAAGATGATGATGCAAGCGACCGATGGGGTGATCCTGACCACGCCCGGCGGCGATGGCTATGGCCGCGTCGCAGCCATGCCACGCGCCGCAGAATGATTGCCAAGGCGGGGAAAAACGCTCTAAAAAGTTCAGACTAAAAATAAGGGCTAACAGGCCACAACCAAGGGGAGGCTTTCTGTCATGAAGGCGCGAAGTCTATCTGTCCCCGCAGCATTGGCGGCGATCTTGCTGTCATCGTCTGCGGGCCACGCTCAAGTCTCGGACGATATCGTCAAAATTGGCGTCCTGACCGACATGTCCGGACCGGCATCCACACCGACCGGCCAAGGCTCGGTCACGGCGGCACAGATGGCGGTGGAGGATTTCGGCGGCAAGGTGCTCGGCAAACCGATTTCGGTTATCTTCGGCGACCATCAACTCAAGCCGGATATCGGCTCCGGCATCGCCCGCCGCTGGTACGATACCGAACAGGTCGATCTCATTCTTGATGTCCCTGTTTCAGCCGTCGGACTGGCGGTTCAGAGTGTCGCCAACGATCGCCATAAACTGTTTATCACCCATTCTACCGGCTCGGCCGACTTCCATGGTAAGTTCTGCTCACCTTACGCGATCCAGTGGGTATTCGATACGCGCGCGCTCGCCGTCGGCACGGCAAAGGAGGTCGTCAAGCGTGGCGGCGACACCTGGTTCTTCATCACCGACGACTATGCGTTCGGTCATTCCCTGGAGCGGGACGCATCGGCCGTGATCACAAAGAACGGCGGCAAGGTGATCGGCTCGGTGCGGCCACCCTTCGCAACCCCGGACCTCTCCTCCTTTGTGCTGCAGGCACAAGCTTCCAAGGCCAAGATCATCGGCATCGCAGGCGGCCCGCCGAACAACACCACGGCGATCAAGACCGGCGGCGAATTCGGCGTCTTCAAGGGTGGCCAACAGATGGCTGGCCTGCTGGCGCTGATCACCGATATTCATGCGCTCGGGCTGCCGGTCGCGCAGGGACTCCTGCTCACCACATCGTTCTATTGGGACATGGACGACAAGACACGGGAGTGGTCGAAGCGGTACTTTGCCAAGATGAATCGCATGCCGACCATGTGGCAGGCCGGTGTCTATTCCTCGGTGATCAATTACCTCAATGCCATCAAGGATTCCGGCACGGATGAGCCGCTTAAGGTCGCCGCGAAGATGCGTGAAAAACCAATCGAGGACTTCTTCTCGCGCAACGGCAAGCTTCGCGAGGACAATCTGATGGTTCACGATCTCTGGCTGGTGCAGGTGAAAAAGCCGGATGAATCGAAATATCCTTGGGACTACTACAAGATTCTAACGAAAATCTCCGGCGACGAAGCGTTCGGCCCGCCCGACGCTGCCTGTTCGCTGGTCAAAAAGAAGTAAGTCGACGGCCAAAAGATGAGCGGCCTCGGGCGTTCATCGCTCCCGAGGCCGCTTTCATTTCAGAACAAGAAACTACCGCCCTAGCGGCTTTCTGCTTTTGATGGAATCACGTCCGTCATGCACGGACTTGATCCGCGCATCCATCTTCTTCAAAAAATGATGGATTGCCGGGTCAAGCCCGGCAATCACGTTTCCGCCTAAACGGGAAGCACCCTAATGAATGGCGGCGTACATGATTTTCTTCGGTCGCGTCGAGGGCGGAGAACCCCTCCACCATGTTGCCTTGACGGCTGACCAGGATTCGATCCGAAAGTGCCACCCGTCATCCACCAGCTTGTTGATCAACTCATGAATTTCAACGGTGGCACCGACGTCAGCACCGTGTGTCGGCTCGTCAAAGATGATCAAATCAGGTTGGCGCCTTTGCGGTGATCGCCACCTGCAAAAGATACAAGTACCGCAAGGGAATTCCGGCACCCGACAAAAGCACCAAACACCATCCGTTGCATCGAGGAGCAACAACGCATCCCGCACCATTTCGCGGTTGCGAGTCGTGGTGCGATTTCACGACAACAGTCGAAGTATCCTGTCAGCGACCCGCTCCCCTATTCTTCGCAGTCCCGGCCATTTTTCCTGCTCGATCACAAGACGGAAACCGAGATTGGCAGGCGGCACGCCGGCAGCGCAGCCGCCGGTGCGCGGATCGCGGATAAAGTCGGTCATATACGCACGATGAGCCCCCTGAACGACACGCACACCGCAATTGGTATTGGTCGCCTGTGCAACGCCCGACGCATCCACGACATTGCGAATAAAGCAGGTGTCGGTCCATTCCCAGACGTTACCGGCGACGTCCTGCAATCCGTACCGGTTGCTGCCGAAAGTGCCGACCGGTTGCGGCTCGAATGCGATCGGTCGTTCGCGACCGGCTTCCGCTTCATAACGCGCGATCCAGGCCTTGACGGGATCGCTCGTTCCACTCACCGGCAAGACATCGTCGCTCGCCTTCTCTGCCGCCGCGAATACCCACTCGGCGTCGTTCGGCAGGCGATGCAGTTTTCCGGTGACCCGTGTGATCCATTTCGCATAAGCCGTTGCATCACGCCAGCTTACTCCGACCATCGGTCGGTCGGCGCCATGAGAGGCCATTGAAACGCGCGGGCATCCGCCGTCATCGACGCAGCGGGCGTACTCTGCGGCGGTGACCTGACGCGTCATGATCGTCAGCGTCGTGTCCAGTTGCATCGTGCGTAGCGGCGCGGCCATCGGCACGCCGCTCCGCGAGAAATCCCCGGCGACACGGTATTGGAAGTTTTCCACCGCAATGTTCGCGAAGCCAGGCATCGTTAATGCGTCCTGCGACGGAGTTACCGCCGCCATTGCGAAAGGACCAGCCAATGTCGCCGCGGTCAGCATCGCCTTGAGTTTCATCGCGAGCAGCATGATCGCTCCTCCGAAGATGCGCGGCCTGCAGACACTCCGCAGACCGCGTCGTTATTACTGCGTCAGCACCGTCGCACCGGCGGCACTGGATTTGCCGAGCGGAATCGGGCCCGGAGGTACGACCTGTTTCATCAGGTCGTTATTCCACTCGCCATCCACCTTGAAGTGCGCGGTAGCGCCCAGTTCAGCCGCCTCGATCAAATTGTGATTGACGTAAGCGTAGATACCGGGCTGCCGGA
>JBARXT010000102.1:0-8288 GCA_049647485.1 Xanthobacteraceae bacterium | reverse complement strand
CGCTGACGGTGGCGAGTTGATTGAGCGGCATGTGGCTGCCGTAAGCCTCGACCTGCACCGGCTCCAGCATCGACGCCGCGGCGCGCCCGGTGCGCAGTCCGCCCAGTTCGTGCTTGAGCGACTGGGTCGCACCCTGCATACGCCGTTTCAATTCGTTGATGTCGAAACTCCCGGACGGCATACCGCTCTCCTTCTTGAAATCGCAATCTTATTCTTGAGTAGCCTTGTTCCCGATCGTCGTCTGGTCTTCCCTTGCCTAACCGCCAAAGCGGTCGGCAGCATCAGCCGGCGACAATCGTACCGTAACCCGTTCCGCTGAGAATCGCCCCGATCGATCCCGCTTCCACGATGGAAAACACGATGATAGGCAGCGAGGTTTCGCGGGCAAGGGCGAATGCGGTCGCATCCATGACCTTATAGCCGCCTTCCAGCGCCTGCGAATGGGTCAGCCGCTCAAACCGCTTGGCAGATGGGTCACGTTTGGGATCGGCGTTGTAGACGCCGTCGACATTGGTCGCCTTGAGCACCGCTTCGGCGCCGATCTCGCCGGCACGCAGGACGGCGGTGGTGTCGGTCGTGAAGAACGGATTGCCGGTGCCACCGGCCAGCAGCACGATCTTGCCCTCGGCCAGATAGCGGTGCGCCGTACCGCGGGTGAACAACTCGCAGACCTGCGGCATCACCATCGCCGACAGCGTCCGCGCCGGCTGGCCGCGCCGCTCCAGCGCGGCTTCCAGTGCCAGACAGTTCATGACGGTGGCGAGCATGCCCATGGTGTCGCCGGTCGGGCGGGAGACGCCGCGCGACGACACTTCGACACCGCGGAAGATGTTGCCGCCACCGACAACGACGGCGATCTCGACGCCGAGTTGCCGCGCCGCAACAAGATCGCCAGCGACGCGATCCATAATCTCCGGATCGATGCCGAACGGTTTGCCGCCGGCGAAATATTCGCCCGACAGCTTGACGACGACCCGGCGGTAGATTGGCTCACCCATGATGCGATCGATCCTCCGATGAGCCTTTGCCTCTACGCCTACGCCTCCCGATGCCGTTTTCCCGGCATCAAGCCTTGGTCTGTCCACTCGCCGCGGCGACCTCGGCAGCGAAGTCCGACTCGGCCTTCTCGATTCCCTCGCCGAGAGCATAGCGCACAAAGCCGGTGATTTTCACCGGACCGCCGACCTTGCCTTCGGCTTCCTTCACCGCCTGCGCCACCGACTTGCCGGTGTCGTGGATGAAGGCCTGCTCAAGCAGGCAGACTTCCTTGTAGTAGGTCTTGAGTCCGGACTCGACGATCTTCTCGATCACATTGTCAGGCTTGCCTTGCTGACGATACTTGTCGGCCAACACGTCCTCCTCGCGCTTGACCACTTCCGGGTCGAGGCCGGAAGCATCGAGCGCCAACGGATTGGCGGCAGCGACATGCATCGCGATCTGGCGGCCCAGCGCAGCCAGTTCGTCAGTCTTGCCGGCCGACTCCAGCGCGACGATGACGCCCATCTTGCCGGCGCCGTCGATCACCGCTCCGTGAACATAGCTCGCGACCACGCCCTTGCCGACTTCAAGCGAAGCGGCACGACGCAGCGACATGTTTTCGCCGATGGTGGCGATAGCGTCGTTGATCGCGGCCTCGACGGTGGCCGAGCCGACCTTGGTGGCCTTGATCTTCTCGACGTCCGCGCCGGCGTGCAGCGCGACCTGCGCGATCATCTTGACCAAGCCCTGGAACTGCTCGTTGCGCGCAACGAAGTCGGTTTCGGAATTGACTTCGACGACAACACCTTTGGTGCCGGACGTCATCGCACCGATCAGACCTTCAGCGGCAACGCGGCCGGCCTTCTTGGCCGCCTTCGAAAGACCCTTCTTGCGCAGCCAGTCGATGGACGCCTGCATGTCGCCGCCGTTTTCCGTCAACGCCGCCTTGCAGTCCATCATGCCGGCGCCAGTGGCTTCACGAAGCTCCTTGACCATTGCCGCGCTGATCGTTGCCATGTCCGTTTTCCTTTGCCTGTTTGGGCGAACGCCGCGACGTTGCCGCCGCGCCGCTCGCCATCAGGAACCTATCAAGTGAAAGCCGAAAAGCGCGCGGCCGGTTGAGACCGGCCGCGACGCGAACAGTTATTCCGCCTCGGCGGTGAGCGTCTTGGCCTGCGCGACCCAGGCGTCGGCGCGGCTCGGCAGACCGACTTCTTCGCCGATCTTGTGCGCGGTCGCGCTGTCGAGTTCGGCCAACTGCCAGTGGTGGAAGATGCCGAGGTCGTTGAGCTTCTTCTCGATCTCGCCGGACACCCCGGTGAGCTTCTTGAGGTCGTCGGCGGTGCCGCGCGGACCAGCCAGCCCCTGGAATCCGGTGGCGGCCGGAATCTCTTCGGCGGTCGGCTGCACGGAAGCGCCGATGTCGATGCCGGCATCGCCCTGCGCGCGCGAAATGCCGTCGATCGCCGCGCGTGCGATCAGATCGCAGTAAAGGCTGATGGCGCGGCCGGCGTCGTCATTACCCGGCACGAGATAGGTGATGCCCTTCGGATCGCAGTTGGTATCCACGATCGCCGCGACCGGGATGTTGAGCCGCTGGGCTTCCTGAATCGCGATGTCTTCCTTGTTGGTGTCGATCACGAAGATCAGGTCGGGCAGACCGCCCATGTCCTTGATGCCGCCGAGCGAGCGGTCGAGCTTGTCGCGCTCGCGCTGCAAGGTCAGGCGTTCTTTCTTGGTGTAGGCGCTGGCATCGCCCGACGACAGCAC
Organism: Xanthobacteraceae bacterium; assembly: GCA_049647485.1. Taxonomy (GTDB): domain Bacteria; phylum Pseudomonadota; class Alphaproteobacteria; order Rhizobiales; family Xanthobacteraceae; genus 62-47. Next base: position 5,540 of record JBARXT010000102.1, on the reverse strand, counting down.
TTCGTCGAGATGACGCAGACGCTTGATCGAACCCGAAATGGTCTTCCAGTTGGTCAGCGTGCCGCCCAGCCAACGCGAATTGACGAAGTACTGCGCCGAACGCTTCGCGGCTTCCGCGACGCCGTCCTGCGCCTGACGCTTGGTGCCGACGAACAGGATGCGGCCGCCCTTGGCGACGGTGTCGCTCACCGCCTGCAAAGCGCGATGCAACAGCGGCACGGTCTGCGCGAGGTCGATGATGTGGATGTTGTTGCGCGCACCGAAAATGTACTCGGCCATTTTCGGATTCCAGCGGTGCGACTGGTGGCCGAAATGAACGCCAGCCTCGAGCAACTGACGCATAGTGAAATCAGGAAGTGCCATTTTTAGTTCTCCGGTTGGTTCCTCCGGAAACGTGTGAGCAATACGAGCTTCAAAGCGACATGCTTTGCGGCCCGGAGTGCCACCGGACGGCCAAATCAGCCATGTTTCCGTGTGAGATGGCGCGCTATATAGCGGCGTACCCGCGCATAAGCAAGGGAATCCGGGGGCTGGACTCGACCTGCGCTCGGCCGGAACCTGATTGCCTTCCGCTACAGCGTTTCCACCTGCTCGACCCCTTGAACCGCCTTGATGGCGCCGGCGATCTGCGGCGACACCGGGAAGCGTCCGGCCAATTCGAACTCCACCTCGGTTTGCGGATCGAGACGCAGCACAAGGGAAATATTCCCATTGGCCGCGCCGGCACCGGGCGCCTGCAACCGCTTGGTGATCGAATCGAGCGGCTTGGTGTCGCGCAGGAAGATTCGGAGCCCCTTCTGGGTCTTGGCCGCCGCATCGTCGAGCGGTTCGGCGTGCAGGACACGGGCCCGGACATCGTCGCCCTGCAACTCCGCGCCGAGCTTGAGGAGGACGGCCGCGCCGGGCTCCAGCACCTCGCGGAACTGGGCGAGCCCCTCCGAGAACAGCACCGCTTCGAAATGGCCGGTCGGGTCCGACAGGCCGATGATGCCCATCTTGTTGCCGGTCTTGGTGCGCCGCTCCATCCGCGACACCACCGTCGCCGCGACCTTACCGGCCGTCGCACCACTCTTCACCGCGCGCGAGAATTCCGCCCACGACTGGACCCGCAGCCGCTTCAGGATGGTGGCGTAGTCGTCCAGCGGATGACCGGACAGGAAGAAGCCGATGGCGTCGTATTCGCGGCGCAGTTTGTCGGCGGGCAACCAGTTGTCGATCGCCGGCAGCATGACGCTCGGCGCATCGGCCATGCCGCCGAACATGTCGTTCTGTCCCGACGTCGCTGCCTCGAAACTGCGCTGGCTCGCCGCCAACACGGCCTCTGCACCGGCAAAGGCGCGCGCACGGTTGTGCTCGATGGTGTCGAATGCGCCAGCGGCGGCGAGACTTTCGATGACGCGCTTGTTGATCGCGCGCGGCGAGACCCGCGCGGCGAAATCCGCCAGCGAGGTGAACAATCCCTTCCGGCGGGCTTCGACGATCTGTTCGATGGCATGCGCGCCGACGCCCTTCAGCGCGGCGAGCGCGTAGTAGATCGTATTCTCGCTGACCTCGAAGGTCGCGCCGGAACGATTGATCGACGGCGGCTCGACCTTGATGCCGAGCCGCTGCGCCTCGGCACGGAATTCCGAGAGCTTGTCGGTGTTGCTCATGTCGAGCGTCATCGACGCTGCGATGAACTCCACCGGATAATGCGCCTTCATGTAGGCGGTCTGGTACGACACCAGCGCGTAGGCGGCGGCGTGGCTCTTGTTGAAGCCGTAGTCGGCGAACTTCGCCAGCAATTCGAAGATGGTTTCCGCCTGCCCCTTGGCGACGTTGTTCTTCATCGCGCCGGCGACGAAAATCTCGCGCTGCTTATCCATCTCGGCGCGGATCTTCTTGCCCATGGCGCGGCGCAGCAGGTCGGCATCGCCGAGCGAATAGCCGGCCATCACCTGCGCGATCTGCATCACCTGTTCCTGATAGATGATGACGCCGAAAGTCTCCTTGAGGATCGGCTCGAGCATCGGATGCATGTATTCCGGCTCTTCGTCGCCGTGCTTGCGCGCGCAGTAGGTCGGAATGTTCGCCATCGGGCCCGGACGATACAGCGCGACCAGCGCGATCAGGTCTTCCAGGCGGTCGGGGCGCATGTCGACCAGCGCGCGCCGCATGCCCTGACTTTCAACCTGGAACACGCCGACCACATCGCCGCGCGCCAGCATCTCGTAAGTATCTTTGTCGTCAAGCGGCAGCGTCGACAGATCGAGATCGATGTCGCGTTGCTTGAGCAGTTTCACCGCGACGTCGAGCACCGTCAGCGTCTTGAGGCCGAGGAAGTCGAACTTCACCAAGCCCGCAGGCTCCACCCACTTCATGTTGAACTGGGTCACCGGCATGTCGGATTTCGGATCGCGATAGAGCGGCACCAGTTCGTGCAGCGGCCGGTCGCCGATCACGATGCCGGCGGCGTGGGTCGAAGCGTGGCGATTGAGTCCTTCCAGCTTCTGCGCGATGGAGAAGGCACGCGCGATCACCGGGTCTTCGTCGCGGAAGGCCTGCAGCTTCGGCTCGCCTTCGATCGCCTGCTTGAGCGACACCGGCGCCGCCGGATTCTGCGGCACCAGCTTGGTCAGCTTGTCGACCTGCCCGTAAGGCATCTGCAACACGCGACCGACGTCGCGCAGCACGCCGCGCGCCTGCAACGTTCCGAAAGTGATGATCTGGGCGACGTGATCGGTGCCGTAGCGGCGCTGCACGTAGTCGATCACCTCGCCACGCCGGTCCTGGCAGAAGTCGATGTCGAAGTCGGGCATCGACACGCGTTCCGGATTGAGGAAGCGCTCGAACAGCAGGCCGAAGCGGATCGGATCGAGGTCGGTGACGGTGAGCGAATAGGCCACCAGCGAACCCGCGCCAGAGCCGCGTCCCGGCCCCACCGGAATGCCCTGCGCCTTGGCCCACTTGATGAAGTCGGACACGATCAGGAAGTAGCCGGAGTATTTCATCCTGGTGATGACGTCGAGTTCGAAGCTCAATCGCTTCTGATAGTCTTCCTCGGTCGTGCCTTGCGTCAGGCCGTGCAGCGCCATCCGCCGCGCAAGTCCCTCCTCCGCCTGCTTGCGCAGTTCGGCGGCCTCTTCGCGTTCTGCTTCCTCGCCGCTGGTATTGGGGTCAACGGTGAAATGCGGCAGCAACGGTTTTCGCGTGCGCGGCCGATAGGCGCAACGCGCGGCGATCTCGACGGTCGATGCCAGAGCTTCCGGCAGATCGGCGAACAGCACCGCCATCTCGGCGCGGGTCTTGAAGCGGTGATCCGGCGTCAGTTGATCGCGGTCGGCCTCCGCGATGAGCTTGCCAGCCGCGATGCAGAGTAGCGCGTCGTGCGCCTCGTAGTCGTCGGCCACAGCGAAATACGGCTCGTTGGTCGCAACCAGCGGTAAGCCCTTGGCGTAGGCGAGATCGATCAGGGCCGACTCGGCGCGGCGTTCGCGCGCGGCGCCGTGGCGTTGCAATTCGATATAGAAGCGGTCGCCAAACAACGTGGCGAGTTGATCGCAGCGAGATGCCGCGAGCGCGGCCTGATCGGCGGTGACGGCCAGCGAGATCGGCCCGTCCGGTCCACCGGTCAGCGCGATCAGTCCGTCCGTCTCGCCTTGCAGCCAATCCAGCTTGATATGTGGCGCCTGATGCGTCGGCGTCTCCAGGAAGGCACGCGAATTGAGCCGCATCAGGCTACGGTAGCCGGCCTCCCGCGCCGCCAGCAGCACGATGCGCGCCGGACCGGGCACGAGGCCGCTGCGCGCGTTAGAGTCCTGATCGCCGAAATCGACGGCCAGTGCGCAACCGACGATGGGCTGGATGCCATAGCCCGCGAGTTTGTCGGAAAATTCCAGCGCGCCGAACAGATTGTCGGTATCGGTCAGCGCCAGCGCCGGCTGATGGTCGGCTTTGGCCAGTTCGGCCAGTTTCTGCACCTTCATCGCGCCGCGCAGCAACGAGTAAGCCGAATGGACGTGAAGATGAACAAAACCGGGATTGGCCGGCGGCATATCGGGCGTTCGCATGGCTATCAATCAAGCTTGGCTGGAGAGTGATCGGTCGGCGCGCGCCGACTCGGGCTCCTCATGGTGCGATGGGCTCACCTGCCTGTCCATGGCGCGTCCCACCATTCGCGCCGTTTTCAAACGGTGTCCCTGCTTTCCCCAATCCTCATAGCGAGGCGTTGGTGGCAGGGAGTTAGAACAAGGTTAACCATCCAGGACAAATCGAGCGGTTGTGAGCGCCACGATTGCGTCACAACCAGGCAGCGATTTCCGCATCGTGGTATCCGTCCGCGCGCGGGGCTGGGTTTTACAAGAGCAGGACCGGTTTGCCGTTACCGGTTCGTGGTATTGAGGAATTGTCACAACCATAACGAGAAATTAAGGTCGGGTTGTTACGTATGTCACGCATGTAAAGACCCGCCCGGGAAGGACACTCGCAGGGACCGAAATGCTCAAGGGACTATACAAAGTTGAATTCGAGACACCGCGCCGGAAGGCCGTCGGAATTATTTTCGCGCGGGATGGAAAACTCCATGGCGGCAGTTCCGCTTTCGCCTTTGTCGGATCCTACGAGCAGGAGGGTCACAAGATCAGCGGCGTGGTGACCGCGAGACAGCACACCAACGACCCCAACCATCCGTCGATCTTCGACCTCAACGAGGTGCGGATCGATTTTCGTGGTGTCGAGAAGAACAGTTTTGCGTCGGTGGAAGGCACCGCCGCCGAGGCGCCATCGGTCGAATTCAAGGCGTTTCTCACGCGACTCGCCGACTGAGCTGCCGTCACCGCAGCAGGCAGGCCGTGATAGCTTCAAATCGAATGTGGAATCCTGCCGCTGGCAGGAGTGGCAGGGCTCGAACCTGCGACCCCCGGTTTTGGAGACCGGTGCTCTACCAATTGAGCTACACTCCTAGCTGGCGCCCTCTATAAGCACTTTGCAGCGACGAGGAAAGAGCCAATAGACGCATCCGTGTGACGGTTTTTACCGCGAATGGATGAAGCCGTTGATGGCGGCAACAACTCCGCCATCCTGACGATAGAAGCCGTGCGCACCCATCGGCCCGCAGAGGGCGGAACTTCGGGTCCCTGCACGTTGTATTGCTTCATATTCATTGCAGTTCGGCTCGGGCGTATTGAGCCTCGAAGAATGCGGCCTATCAAGCGGCCCGGATACGCCTCAGGACGCCAATGAAAATGCCCGGAACGCTGAGCGTTCCGGGCATCGTAGCAAGAATGTCGTGGGCGTTAACGGCCCGTCGCTTCGATTATTCGATAATCGAAGCGATGACGCCTGCACCGCCCGCAAGTGCGATGTTTCGCACTTGCGCACTATTCAAAGGCGGTTGGAGCGGACGGATTGTTGCATCAATCATTCAATGATTGATGCGACGACGCCTGCGCCGACGGTACGGCCGCCTTCGCGGATGGCGAAGCGCAGCTTCTCTTCCATCGCGATCGGCACGATCAGGTGCACTTCCATCGCGATGTTGTCGCCCGGCATCACCATCTCGG
>JBARXT010000101.1:0-1975 GCA_049647485.1 Xanthobacteraceae bacterium | reverse complement strand
AATATCCGAGGGCGCCGGCGGCTCCTCCGGGGTCTTATCTTCGCTATCGGCCAAGGGTGAATTCCGGTCAGTTCTTGCTGGGAATCATATAGCGCATCGGGACCTCGCAAACCACCCCTGAGCCTCGGCATATTTGGATTTTTCCGTTTTATTTTCCGCAGCTTAGGGCTGAACTCGGCGACCTGTCCCGCAACCGCCCGGCGGGCCGGCTCAGGCGGTTGCGTTCAGCGCGAAAGCAACGATCCTTCGCACATCACGTTGTCGGATACGAACACTCAGCAAGGAGCCAACCATGCCCTATACGTCCACCGCGCTCGTCACGCTGCTGTCGGTTCTGATCTACTTCTGGATGGCGGCGATGGTGGCCCGCACGCGCCGGCGCGTCGGCATCTTCGCGCCTGTCATGACCGGCGACCCGACGCTCGAACGCACGATCCGCGCGCACGTCAATACGCTCGAGTGGATGCCGATCTTCCTGCCGTCGCTGTGGCTGTTCGCGATCTACTGGAATACGTCGGTCGCGGCTGCATTAGGCGCGGTGTGGATCGTCGGACGGATCATCTATTTTCTCGGGTATACGGCAGCCACCGAAAAACGACGGCCCGGATTCGCAATCCAGGCCGCCGCCGCGTCCGCGCTTCTCATCGGCGCACTCGGCCGTGTGATCTATCTGATCGCCATCAATGGCATCCAGTAAGGACGCCTGACAACCGCAACGTCAGAACGGAATGTCGTCGTCGATATCGGCGTTGCGGCCACCGCCGCCGCCAACGGCAGCCCGGCGCGGAGCCCCGCCGGAGGGTCCGCTCGAGCCGAAGTCGCCACCCGCATCATCGCCGAAACTACCGCTACCGCCACCGCCGCCGCTGCGGCCGTCGAGCATGGTCAGCGTCGCATTGAAACCTTGCAGCACGACTTCGGTGGAATAGCGCTCAGCGCCGCTCTGGTCGGTCCACTTACGGGTCTGCAACTGCCCCTCGATGTAAACCTTGGCGCCCTTCTTCAGGTACTGCTCGGCGATCCGGCACAGACCTTCGCTGAAAATCACCACGCGATGCCACTCGGTCTTTTCCTTGCGCTCGCCGGTGTTCTTGTCGCGCCAGCTTTCCGACGTCGCGATGCGCAGATTGGCGATCGGCCTGCCGTCCTGGGTCCGCTTGATTTCCGGATCGGCACCAAGATTGCCAACCAGAATGACTTTGTTCACGCTCCCCGCCATCGACGCCTCCACTCTCTCGAACCAATTTCCGCCCGCGCAGCGAATCCTGACGGACCGCCGCACCAGGCAACCGGGCGCTCCGACCGCGGCACCGATGCTATACTCCGTTCGCGCGCCGAGGGATGCCGATCCACGACCTTATCCACACAGCGATAGAAGATTATGTTCTCTTTTCGTTCCATTGAAAAGAGGGTTTCGGCATTCAGGGACAAACCGGCGGTTGTATCGGAAAATCTCGACGTCCGACCGCCCCAGGGAATTGCGATCGGAACCCGATTCGTTAACGAACGCCTTCCGTTTATTAACGAAAAGCTGCCGAACGATGTTTTCGTATCGGCCCACTTCATCTCTCAGTGTTGCATTCAGGATACGGCATTGCTCGCGGAAACGGATATATTGGCTGCATCGATCGGGGGGCGCTGGCCTCCCAACAAGAGACTTGTCGGAGACTTACGATGAAATCATTCCTTCTGGGTACGGTCGCCCTTGCAGCAATTGGTCTGGCGCTTCCCGCGAACGCCGCCGACTTGGCTCCGCGTCCCTACACGAAGGCTCCGGCCTACGTTCCGGCTCCGATCTACAACTGGACCGGGTTCTACCTGGGCGGTCACATCGGCGGCGCCTTCCGCGGCGACGACAACAACATCTTCGCAGGCAGCCGCGACGGCACGTTCCTCGGCGGTGTGCAGGTTGGTTACGATACCCAGTTTGCTCCGAACTGGGTGTTCGGTCTCGAAGCCAACTACAGCTTCAAGG
>JBARXT010000100.1:0-3490 GCA_049647485.1 Xanthobacteraceae bacterium | reverse complement strand
CCCCACAGGATGCCGCGCGCGATCATCTGCCCGGCCAGCGCGGTGGTGTTGAGCCCGTGACGGCCGAAGCCGCTGGCGATCCACAGCCCCGGCCGCAACTCGCCGATCTGCGGCATGCCATGCACCGTCTGCCCAACCGTGCCGCACCACGTCTCACGCAACTCCGGCTTGCCCAGCGCCGGAAACATCGTGGCGATGCGGCGGCGGATGGCGCGACCGTAACGCGCCGGCTCGCCCGCCCACGTCGTCTCCGGACTCGCCCACATCAACCGGTCGCCCTCAACGATGCGGAAATGATCGATGCCGTCGGTATCCATCACCGCGCCCGGAAACTCGATGGCTTCCGCCAGCCGCGTGCCCAGCGGCTCGGTGACGGCGGCATAGCGCCACACCGGCAGCAGCGTCGCCGCCAGCCGCGGCAACGGCGAGCCGAGATGGACGTTGCCCGCGAGCACGATATGCGCCGCACGCAACCGCGCCGAGGCGGTCGCGATGCGCTTGCGGATGCCGGAGGCCTCGATGCTTACCACCGGGCTCTCCTCGAAGATGCGCACGCCGTTCGAGCGCGCCAACACCGCGAGGCCTTCGAGATAGTTGCGCGCGTCGATGTGAAACGCATCGGGATAATGGATGGCGTGGAAGTAACGTGGTGTCTTCAGCACCGCGCGCACGCGCTCGACCTGCCAGCCCTCGACGTGGGCGCCGAAGTTCTCACCGAGCATTTGCAGGCGGCCGATCAGGCGTTCGCCGAGATCGACGTTGGAGACTTCCAGCGCGCCGGTCGATTCCAGTGCCGCGCCGGCCAGTTCATTGGCGGTGGCGCGCACGTGGTCGGCGCCCTGCTGCGACAATTTCCATAGTTCACGCGTGTGGTCGACGCCGAGACGCGCGATCAGTTCGTCGATCGCGACGCCGTAGCCCGGCATCACCGTGCCGAGATGGTGCGCCGACGCGTTCCAGCCGACATGACGGCTTTCCAGTACCGCGACGCTCGCGCCCATGCGCGCCGTCTCCAGCGCCACGGTGAGCCCCGCGAGCCCCGCGCCGACGATGCAAACGTCAACATCGAGATCGAGCGTCAGCCGGCGGCGCTCCGGCGCGGCGGCGGCCGGCGGCTCATCGATGGCATCGGGACTTGTGTTGTCGGTGCTCACAGGTTTTCTTACGCAGCGATACGGCAATTGTCACCTTGCCGCGTATAAGCTTGTACACTAATCCGACGACGGGCCCACCAGCGATCCGGAGAGACGGGTTGATTCGAAAAGAAATCGCGCGATGCGGCGGCTGATCCTGCTGCGCCACGCCAAGACCGAGAGCCACGCGCCGAGCGGCGAGGACATCGACCGCCGCCTCGACGAGCGCGGCGAGGCCGATGCCGCCGCCATCGGCCGCTGGATGGCGGTGCAGCGCTGCCGGCTCGGCCACGCGCTGGTGTCGACCGCGGTGCGGGCGCGGCAAACCTGGGACATCGTCGAACCATTGCTGGAGAGCGCGACTGTCGAGGTCACACATCTTCCCGAACTCTATCTCGCCGAACCCACCGACATCCTGCGTGCGATTCGGGAAACCAGCGGCGTCGACGCCCGCTGCCTGATGGTCATCGGCCATAATCCCGGCCTGCACGAACTGGCGCTGATGCTGGCCGGCTCAGGCAACGACGATGCGCTGCGGCTATTGGCCGGCAACCTGCCGACCAGCGGCCTGATCGTGATCGATTCCGATATCGCCGACTGGGGCGACATTGCGTTCCGGCAGGGCCGGCTGGTGCAATTCGTCAGCCCCAAGCTGCTGCGGCAGGCTTCATGACCGCGTGAAGCGGTCGATTGCCGCGCGGGAATTTATCGCGCCGCCACAAGCTGCGATCGCGCACGCGATGTGATACACTCGCCTGCGTTGGGAGGCGCAGATGTACACATCCATTCTGGTCCCGATCGATCTGGGCGACAGCGGCTTGGCCAAGCCGGCGATCTCGACCGCCGCGACGCTTGCAAACACCTTCAATGCCACGGTGCGGCTGGTGAACGTGCTGCCGATGACGCCGGTGATGCTGGCGGAATACGTTCCAGCCAACTTCGATGCGCAGCAGCGGCAATCCTGCGAGGAGGCCATCGCCATCGTCGCGGCGGAATCCGGCATCGATCCGGCGCGCATCTCCAGCGTGGTGCGCCAGGGCGGCATCTATCACGAGATCCTGGAGGAAGCGGTTGAAATCAACGCCGACCTCATCGTGATGTCGTCGCATCGTCCGGCGATGAAAACCTATTTCCTCGGCTCCAACGCCGGCCACGTGGTGCGCTACGCCAAATGCTCGGTGCTCGTGGTCCGGAAGTAAAGCTTAATTTGTCGTCGTTCCCGCGCAGGCGGGGACGACGCCTTTCGTGTTGCACGTCCAGCTAAAGCGACTTCCGATCAGGCTATCAGGATGACGCCGTCGGTCACGGCAGCAACTGCGGCGGCAGCGCGTCGGGCGTGTAGATGCACGGCTTGTTGCGTCGCATGAAGCCGCCGATCTGCCAGGCGAACACGGCGCCGAGCGCCACCAGAAACAGCGCGCCCGCGAATGCATCGGTGGCCAGTGCCCGCGCGATCAGCGCCACCATGACGATCGCGAACAGGATCAGCACGCCGGCAGCGAGCGCATAAGGAATCGGCCGCATGCCACCGTGAAACGCGGCATGGCTGCCCGCCTCCGCGATCCGCCGGTGCAGTGCCAGCATGAATGCGCGGTAGGCCTCGTCGCGCGTCTCCACCAGCGCGAAGCCTTTCCATGAGGTCGACAACACCATCTGGCGTTGCCCGCTGTCGGAAATGATATCGGCGCGGAATTGCCGGGGCTGCATCGACACCGGCCGATAGCTCAGTTGCACCGCCGCGATCGAGGCGTATGGCCACACGCCGCGCCGGGTGCCGACCTGCCAGGCGAGGCCCGCGTCGGTCAATTCGAACTGGCGCACCCCGCCGGCAAGCGACGGCTTGAAGGTATAGGACGTGACACTGTCCTCGGCATTGTCCAATCGATCAATCCTTCCGCTGGGTGATAACGGCAGCCTCGACCGGAACGTCAACCTCGCTTGCGTCATCCCGACCGATGCGCCTACAAGCCACAGAGAGGCGTGACGACACAAGGGCGCGCCGTGCCTCGACAATCGACCGATGGACATACGATGACGACCGTCACCAGTTTTCCCCGCCGGCTGATCCTCGCTGCCGCCGCCCTGTCGGGAATGCTGCTGGCGCTGGCCATGCATATCCTTGGCCGGCATTTCGGCCTCGACCTCGGCGGTTTGTGGCATTCCGACGACCCGCGCGTGCTGGTGCCGGCCACGGCGGCGCTGGCGTGGTGGCTGATCGCGACCGCGGGCTTCGCCAGCGGCTATTTTGCCGCAACGCTGATGCATAGCGCGGCATCCGGCCACATCTCACGGCGGATGCGTCATTTCCTGATCGGCCTCGGCGTCGTGGTGCTGGCAGCCGCCGGACAGGCCGCCGC